>NZ_BAFU01000072.1 GCF_000308495.1 Nocardia brevicatena NBRC 12119
GGACCGCCGCCCCGACCTCGCCACCGAGGCATTCGTCACCCACCGCAACCTACTGTTCACCGTCGCCTACGAGATGCTCGGCTCGGCCGCCGACGCCGAGGATGTCCTGCAGGAGACCTGGTTGCGGTGGAGCGACGTCGACCTCGACACCGTGCGGGACCAGCGCGCATACCTGGTCCGGATCGCCACCCGCCAGGCACTGGGCCGGCTGCGTACGCTCGGCCGCCGCAAGGAGTCCTACGTCGGCCCCTGGCTACCCGAACCGCTGCTGACCACACCCGACGTGGCCGAGGACGTCGAACTGGCCGAGAACGTCTCGATGGCGATGCTGCTGGTGCTGGAGACGCTCGCCCCGACGGAGCGGGCGGTGTTCGTGCTCCGCGAGGTGTTCGATCTGCCCTACGACGAGATCGCCGAAGCCGTCGGCAAAACCCCGGCCGCGGTCCGCCAGATCGCTCACCGGGCCCGAACCCATGTCGCCGCACGCCGACCGCGCGGAGTGGTCTCCCAGGCCGAGACCCGAGGCGCGCTCGAGGCGTTCCAACGGGCGGTCGAGACCGGCGATATGCGGGAGCTGCTCGATATCCTCGCCCCGGATGTCGTCTTCCTGGGTGACGGTGGCGGAATCAAACAGGCGGTGCTGCGGCCCGTCGCCGGAGCCGACAAGGTGGCCCGCATACTGGCCGCCGGCCTGAGCACGATCGCGACCATGTCGCTGCAGCCGGCCCACGTCAACGGCTATCCCGCGCTGATTCTCCGATCCGACGGCGAAATCGACACGGTCATGGCGCTGCGCATCGACGACGGTCTCCTCACCGGCGTCTACGCCGTACGCAACCCCGAGAAGCTGTCACATATGCAGCGTGAAACCGCCCTGTGCCGCTGAATCAGGTCAGCGGAGGTGAGGCGCCGGAGTCGGTGATGTGCCGGCACCTCGGCCTCCATCCGGGGCAGCCCCTGCCGGACGAGGAGAGCGGTGAAGGATTCCGTGATTTCCTGGACCGCCTGGGGTCGCGCCCATGGCCGCCATCGGGCATGGGCGCCCCTCCCCTCGCCCAGGCGTCCTTCCTTCGCGTGTATTCAGTGATGTTCGGCGAAGTCGCGGATGAGGGTGCCGGTGGTGTCCGGCTCCTCGATCATCGGCGTGTGGCCACAGTCGAGGGTCTCGATCCGAACGTGTGGGACTCGGCGGTAGTCCTGGAAGGAGGCCGGCTGCCATCGCCGATCCCGGGAGCCGTAGAGCACCATGACGGGCAGGCCGAGGTCGGCGAGTCGGTCCGGTACGGGCCGTTCCCGCAGGTAGGTATCCGATGCGTCCGATGTCGCGGTGAGGCTGCGATATGTCATGCCTCGGACGTCGGTGACGATCTGCTCGGGAACTTGGATCTCGCGGGCGAACGCGGTGCTCAGGGAGCTCCGAATGGCGGCGTCGGGCAGCAGCGGCCACAGGGGTTGTCCTATCGCCGGGATCATCAACACATTGCCGACCGGCCCGTTGTCGGTGAATGCGTCCGACCGGGGACCGGTGTCGACCAGCGCCACCGCTGTCACCAGGTCCTGGCGCTGTTCGGCCAGTGAGGTGGCCACGTAGCCGCCGGTGGAGTGCCCGACGACTATCGCGTGGCGCACGCCGAGTCGGTCTAGTACGGCCCCGACTCGGCGCGCCTGTTCGGCCATACCGTAACCACTGTCCGGTTTATCCGATTTGCCGTGACCGAGCAGGTCGATCCGCACCACGTACCTATTTCGCAATGCGGGCATCACCGGGTCCCACCATGCGGTCGATCCGGCCAACCCGTGCAACAGCACCAGCGCGCGTGTGTTGGGTGCACCGCTGGAGACAACGTGGATGTCTCCGTCCGGAAGATGCACCATGCGCTCCTGGGAATCGTTCGGCGTGGCGGTCGAGACACCTGTCGTGCCGCCCACGATCAGGGCGGCCAACACACCGACGATTATCCGCCCGATGTGTCGCCGCCGACTCGATATTGCGTCGGCGCCGGTCGCAACCATGGGTCCTCCTTCGGTCGATCTGCGATGACACCACCTTGCCGGGCGACCATGAGATATGTCTTGAAGAAATGTCGGCGTCCGCGGCCGATATGCGATACCCATACAATCGGTGCGTGGCCTGGGAGATCGCGCGACCATCGCGGACACCCGCACTGCGCGGAGTCGATATGGCCGGATTCCGTATTCACGGTGACGGCCCGGAGCAGCTGCGCGCCATCCCCCACCCGGCCGTCACGGTCATCGTCGAGTTCGGTGACCGTTGCTTCGATGTCCGCGACTCGACAGGCCGAAAGCACTCGGGCAGCCTGGCTCTCGGTCTCACCGGCAGCGCGGCCCCGGTGCGCGTCGAAGCCATCGAGTGTGTCCAGGTGCGCCTGTCGCCGGTCGTCGCGAACACCATCCTCGGATGTCCGCTTGCCGAGTTGGGCGAGGAAATCGTCGGTCTCGAGGACCTTTGGGGCCGCGACGTAACGCGGCTGCGTGAGCGCCTACACGATACGCACAGCTGGCAGGAACGATTCGCACTGGTGGATGCGATGCTGTCGGCGCGGTTCCGAGACGACCTCCGGGTCGACCCGGAGATTGCCTGGGCATGGCGCCAAATCACCGTCGGCCGGGGTCGGCTCCGAGTCGGGCACCTCGCCGCTCGACTCGGGTGGAGCCGCCAACGGCTGTGGTCGCGTTTCGGCACCCAGATCGGCCTGACACCCAAACGCGCCGCCATGCTGGTTCGTTTCGACCATGCCGTGCATCGGCTGGTCCGGGGGCATTCGCCTGCGCACGTGGCAGCCGACAGCGGTTACGCGGACCAGTCCCATCTCTACCGCGACGTCCGCGGCTTCACCGGCGCGCCCCTCACATCGGCGGTCGGCGAGCCATGGCTCGCCGTGGACGACAGGGCCTGGCCGTCGAGCACTGTCGGCCGAACGAGCGTTGCCGGCACCCGGACGCCACACCGGTCCTGAGCCGCCCCGGCCGTTCTCACGGAATGCCGTGTCGACGTCGCGACGGGCTGCCGGCCATCGGCAGCTCCATGCCGGCGGCCCGCCATCGATTGCCGGGAATCCCGCTCGGTCCACGACGCCGCTTCTCACCCCAGCCGTCGGCGGCGGGGTTTCCGAGGGTCTGCCAGGATGGCCGCATGAGAACCATGGCTCGGCCCGGCATGATCCCCGCCGGGACTCTGGTTCTGTTGACCGCGCTCTATTTCGCGCAGGGACTGCCGTACGGGTTCTTCACCCAGGCGCTGCCCGTGGTGCTCCGCGAATCCGGTTTCTCGCTGATCGAGATCAGCGCCACCGGAATCCTGTTCGCGCCGTGGGCACTGAAATTCCTGTGGGCGCCCTACGTGGACCACTGACGATCCCGGGCCTGGCCCATATCCGCGGCCGAGGCCGCGACCTGGGCGTGGAAGCGAAAACGTACCTGGGCACCGTTGTGGCCGGGTTTCCCACGGCGCCGGTCGGTCGCCGTCGGTACAGAGCAGATGCCACTGGTGCGGTCCTCGGTGCGCGCTAACATATCCGGCTTCAGACGGCGAGAGCCGTCTGGGACTGGTTCCACTCCTCCAGAAGGCCGGCTGCGTAACTGCGCCGCTTCTCGATCGTGCTTCCGGAGCTTTTCTCGTAATACCGGTCGAAGTACTCCGCCACCGCGCGGGGATCGTCCTTGGTCGCGTAGACAAGCTGTCTGCCCTGCATAATTTTTGGGTCTTTGCTGTGGTTCAGTTCATCGACCATGTAATCGACGTGAGTCCTCCAGTCGCCGAGACTCTCGCCTGGCTTTTTCGCGTAAGCCAGGAGATTATCCTGCCGGTCGAAACGCCATTGGAACAGGCCGCGGGCCGTTTCTCCGTCACCTGTTGCCCCGACCTTGAAACCTGACTCGAACTTCGCGTTGGCGACGATCCCCGCTGCCTGCGCCGGGGTGAAATGGTGTTCCTTGATGAGGTACTCCATCATGGCCTTGGCGGTGGGTATGTCTCCGGTGGGAATTATCGCGGTGCCCGTCGTATCCGAGACGGGGGTCCACGGGGTGTTTCCGCTGTACTCCGAGGGCGAGTACGACACCGGTTGAATGCCGCCGCCGTTGTTATTATGTGTGGGGGTAAATTTCGGCTCGTCCTCGCGGATTTTGATCGCCTCGGCCGCTACCCGGTCGGAAACACTGCTGACCTGGGTGTATGTCGTGTTCAACGTATCCCAGACACCTTCGAACAGACCGTCGACTATGTCTTTCGGCATCATCTTCTTGATATGGCCTTGCTCGTCCTTCACCGGCCGGCAGGTCTTCGGATCGATCACGGGCTGCAACGCACCGTAGGAGGCGGTTATCTTCTCGTTGAGTTCCCCCACCGAGGTGTCGATGGCATCGTAGGCATTCGTCACAGCCTTGCCGATCCCGGCGGTCCTCTTGACGATGCCATCGTCCTTGCGATGAATACCCGATATGACCTTCTCTACCCCCTTTTGGTGCTCGGTATATCGCTCGATCATTATCGATTGGTCCTCGGGTTGAGCGATCCCCTTATCGCGCAGCAACTTGTGCAGATCAGGGGCCTCGGACGGCTTTCCCGACCCCAGCTTGTCGATCTGGGTTTGGATAACCCCCTCGGCCAGGGTGAACAGAGCTTTCAGTCCCGGTGGCGCGCAAGGCGGAAGCTCCTTCAAATCGCCCAGCCGCTTGGTGCCCTTGGTGCTCATCGACGCCTCGCTTTCACCCGGGCAGACACCGTCGCCACATGTCGATTATCGGATGTTCCCGGACGTGGGAACGACTGTCGAGTCGAGGACAGTTGAGCACTTCGATGGTCGGTATCGCCCGAACACCGGACTCCTCGACGAGGTGGCCACCCCTATCCCTATCGAGCAGTCCGCGAACAGCAGGCTCAGACGTTGAAGCGGTACTCGACCACATTCCGGCACCAAGCAACGTCATGGCGAAGGTGCGATGTACTCGCACTGCAGGTCGGATACCCTCGCGATGTGCTCGAAGTCGTGGTCCGCGGCAAGCACCGTCGCATCGTTGACGATGGCGTAGCCGGCGATGAGGATGTCGAGCGAGCCGGCCGCACGGACGAGCCCCGCATTCCACAGTGCTGCCTGAATATCGAGCACGAGCGATTCGTCGGGCGCGTGCTCAAGCGGGAATCCGAGGGAAATCTGTTCTCGGTAGTGTGCGTACTTCTCGGGCGTCCGGGCGCTGTGGCAGAACTCGAGCACCTGCGGCGGGCAGGTGACGAATAGGTCGGCCGGCGCTCGCTCGATGCGCCGCAGCCGCGCAGTGATGCCCGCGTCTCCAGTGGCCAGCCTTGCCCAGACCGAATTGTCGACCAGGTAGTCGGTCACGCAGACTCGGACTCGCTCGGAGAGACCACCGGCGCGCCGAGCTCGCTCTCGAGGTCGGTCAGCCCTGCGATGCCGTCGATCATCGCGCCCTTCTGCTTCGAGGCGATGAGCCTGCGCAACGCGAGGTCAAGAACGGCTCGGTTCGATCGCTCGCCCGTGAGCGCCCTGGCACGCTCGATCAGCCGCGGATCCAGGTCGACGCTGGTAATCGCCATTATTTACCCCTTACGTTGGCTATATAACTGATTATATAGCCAACGGCGTCAGGAGACCACCCATTCGTGCCGGGGACTCCTGCTCGCGGGCGGACCGCGCTATCGGACGTTGAATCGGAACTCGACTAGACGTTGAACCTGAATTCCACCGCGTTCCGGCACCAAGCAATGTCATGGCGAAGGTGCGATGTACTCGCACTCCAGGTCGGATACCCTCGCGGTGTCTCGAAGTCGTGGTCCACGGCAAGCACGGTCGTATCGTTCACGATGGCGGAGCCGACGACGAGTACTAGGACTTGCTCCGAGAGAGCGTTGATGCGCCGAGCTCATTATCGAGGTCGGTCAGTCCTGCGATACCGCGGATCGTCGCGCCCTTCTGCTTCGAGGGGGATGAGCCGGCGCAACGCGAGGTCGAGGACGGCTCGTTCGACCGCTCGCCCGTCAGCGCTCCGGCACGCTCGAGGAGCTGCGGATCCATGCTTCGTGCCGCTGTGGACATGCGGAACGACTCGGTCGACGTCGCTCAGTCGGCGGTGCCGGGTTCGACGACCCATTCGGCTTGTAACCCGCTCACCGAGGAGATCATGTCGAAGTCGCCGTCGTAGTGCAGAACCGTGGCCCGGTGCCGCTCGGCCGTTGCCGCGATAAGGACGTCGGCCAGCGACAGTGCCCGGTGAAAACCGGCGTTCAATGCCAGCCCCTGGATCTCAAGCGCGCGCTCGAATTCCTCGTCATTACAGGGCAGGTAGTCGAAACCGCGGAGCAGGGTACGCAGGCGCAGCGCCTCGGGCTTGCCGCGCGCCGAGTACAGCACCTCATACTCGGTCGGGGCACACACCGCGAGGAGCCCCGCGTGGTCCAGCACATCCAGTCGCTGCCGCACTGCGGGCGTGCTCCGGCGGGCCAGCGCAGACTTGTCGATCAGGTAGCGCCCCTTCACGCCACCGAGGCTCCCTTTCCACGCTCGAGGGAGCCGTCCGGCTTTCGCGGCCCGGTCTGTGACCGGATCTCCGCGAACGCGTCCTCGAACTCACCCTCGTCGATGGCGTCGAAGAGCTCCCGACGTAGCCGCAGCTTCACCCCCTCCTCCATCGCCGCCCGTACTGCCGCCGCCTTGGTCGTCACCCCGTATACCCGCATCGCCTGCTCGACGATCTCCTCGTCCAGATCGATGACAGTCCTGGCCATTAGTCATCCCTCCTCAGCTCACCCCCTCATCCACGATATCAATTCGATCCATGAAATGATATCGCATAGCATCTAGCTTTCGTTCACCGACTGATCACCGCCACCAGCCTGAACCAGGTCGTCGCCTGATCTGTCGCGGGCGCCCGTAGAAGCCACTGCTCGGGACCCGACCAGCGTTCCGAAGCCAAATAACCTCTGCCCGCAACCTGCGGATGCCCCTACTCCCGGCTATCACTTGTCCAGGCGCGGAACAGCATGAGTGACTCGGTCAGGTTTTCCGGACCGCACGCGAGATGGAATGACCGCTCGTCGGTCCATGCGTGTACCCAGTCGTGCTCACCCCGAGCGACCTGTTTCCGGCGAAACTCCCGGTGCGCCGGCCCCGAGCCGACGGTGAACGGAGCGCCGGTGAGGGCAGCGCCGACAGGCCCGAGATCACAGATGATGGCATCGCCGGATAACAGTTCGCTGACCACCTCGACAATGATGTACTGGCGCCGGATGCGGTGGTAGTCGTCGGAACTGACGATCAGACACAGCATCCCACCGGGCAGGACCGAACCGGACCGGGCGTTCCTCACCTCGCCGAATCGGGGTGAGGCCATCAGCTAACGGTTCGACGCTGCGCGATCAGGCTCGCGGTCAGCGCGGACGCACGGTCAGGGGTGTACCCGGCGGCGTTCAGGGTGGCACTGTCGGCTGCGATTCGGCGCCGCAGGTCGTCACGGGGGACCCACTGAGCCAGGTACGCGGAGCGGTCCAGGTTCACCTCCGCCGCACGACGCGCGAGGATCTCCAGAGTCTCATCAAGTCTCATCATCGAACGATACCGATGTCTTCCGTCCAGCCATGCACATAAGCATACCGCCGATGGCGGTATGCTCACCGTGTGTAGCCGGTTATCCGCCCCGTGACCGGCGCTGTCCTGGTTGTCACCGTCCCCGCTGTCCGGCTGGTTATCCGCGGCACGGATTGGCCGAACAAGCCATTATTCTGAGCCCACATCGGGCAAGTGCCGGTAAGTTCGTTGAATACTGCCGGCTATCGCAGACGACGAGCCAGAGCATCCATCATCCACCACGCCGTACGGCGTAACCACTTCCGTCCATATGAGACGACCTCTTACCGTTCGACTACTACAGCCGTGCGGTTCAGAATTACCCAGTCCCCCACGCTACGGACATAGTAGGCGTCACACTCGCCTGTGACAGCGGCAAACCGCCCCTCGTCCCCCAGTACTTTTTTGCGCACTTTTAATTCCTCTGTCCTTCTGACTACTTCGCTATCCTGTGGAAACTTGCCCAGGCTCCGCAATTCTCTGTCGATGGCTCTCAACGCTTTTTGTTGCTTAGAACACAGCTTCGAGTAGGATATTATTCGAGCATCGGGTCGCAGCGCCATCCGGAGTATTCCACCCGGCCCCGCATAGTCCGATGCCACGGATCTATCTCTCGATGCGTAGGTTCCATTGCCGAATACTCCTAGTCCCGGAAAGAATCGACCCGACTTGAACTCCGTAATATGAGAATCGATCTGAACCCCTCGGAACAACTCGATGCCACCTGCGGCGACCACCTCGCGGATACCCTCCGGCCCGACTACCTTTGGCGGGCCATCGAATCCTTGTCGTTGGACGATATGCAGTAGCCCCCCATCACCCTGAAAATCGCCCGGAGCCCCGTAGATGGTCAAGTTGTGCAGCTCATGATAATCGAGATCATCGGTCAGATCACGGCCATGAACAATGTGACCTAATTCCGAAGAACCGGCAGCCCGTGGTCCGTCTCCATCGAAATCGAACCCGTCTTCAAGGTGCCGGTTGCGAGCGTCCTCGTGATCGAGAATTCGAGCTGATTCTTTTGCACCGCCGCTGGGCCCCTTGATTCCTTCCGATAGGACATTGCCGACCTTTTTGATAGCCCCATTCAATTTTTCTCGAGCAGCGGATATCGCTTCGATCACTTGTCTACTGATCACAATAATCTGTACCGCCTCGACCCGGATCCACCGGCCAGTGTATCGAGAGGGCGAGCATACAGAAAGAAGATGTTTGCTACCAGAACCTTGCCGCTGATGGCCGCACCTCGGATCGTGAGTCTCCCCAAGGTTCGTGTCAATGCCATTAACTTTGGCTGTTTGCCCAGGTCGATGTATGTAGTCGGCGCTTGTATGCTGTGTTATGAGAGTTGCTGTGCGGCAGTTGTTTTCAAGATACGGTGCCGGTTCGTGGCGCAGGTGGATGCAGCGGGCCGGTTGACCGATCGGACCGGGCTAGGTGTGGTCGATGAGGCGCCGGCCGAGACCGGGTGGACCGTGCAGCGGCGGGGTGGCTTCCCTCAGCCGCCGCTCCACATCCGGTATCCGCAGTCTGGACGGCTGCGCACAAGGCGTCGCCCCGGACCCCACCGCGCGCCGCGAAGGCAGGCACTCCCAGAGAGCTCGGGGACGCAAGATCCCATACGGCACGTAAGGTCCGCCCAGCCGAAATCCGATGGTAAGCCGGATCTAACCACCCGATCAAGGCGCTTTCCGCCGGACAGATGAACGATCAAATGCTAAACCTGAACCCGACTACGTCGCCGTCGGCCATAACATAGTCCTTGCCCTCCATCCGGACCTTCCCCGCCGCCTTCGCCGCGGCCATGGAACCGGCCTCGATCAGGTCGTCGTAGGCAACCACTTCGGCCTTGATGAAGCCGCGCTCGAAGTCGGTGTGGATGACGCCGGCTGCCTTCGGTGCGGTATCGCCCTGGTGGATGGTCCAGGCGCGGGCTTCCTTCGGACCGGCGGTGAGATAGGTTTGCAGGCCGAGCGTGTGGAAGCCGGCGCGAGCCAAAGCGTGCAGACCGGGCTCGGACTGGCCGATGGACTCCAGGAGCTCGGCCGCGGATTCGGCGTCGAGTTCGAGGAGTTCGGCCTCCACCTTGGCGTCGAGGAAGACCGCGTCGGCGGGCGCGACCGAGGCTTCGAGCTCGGTGATCTTTGCCTCGTCGCCGAGGACGGTTTCGTCGGCGTTGAACACGTAGAGGAACGGTTTGGTGGTGAGCAGCGACAGCTCTTTGAGCAGTTCGGTGTCGACCTCGCCGGCCGCGGCGAAAAGGGTGCGGCCCTCGTTGAGGATTTCCTGGGCCTTCTTGGCCGCCTCGGCGACGGGTTTGCGGTCCTTTTTGACCTTGGCTTCCTTCTCCAGGCGGACCACCGCCTTCTCCAGGGTCTGCAGGTCGGCGAGGATCAGTTCGGTTTCGATGATCTCGATATCGGCGGCCGGGTCGACCCGGCCGTCCACATGTACCACATCGTCGTCGGAGAAAACCCGGACGACCTGGCAGATGGCGTCGGCTTCGCGGATGTTGGCGAGGAATTTGTTGCCGAGCCCGGCGCCTTCGGAGGCGCCCTTGACGATGCCGGCGATATCGACGAACGAGACCGTGGCGGGCACGATGCGGGCGGAGCCGAAGATCCCCGCGAGCTCGTCCAGACGGGGGTCGGGCAGCGGGACCACCCCGACGTTCGGCTCGATGGTCGCGAACGGGTAGTTCGCGGCGAGTACGTCGTTGCGGGTCAGCGCGTTGAACAGCGTGGACTTTCCGACGTTGGGCAGGCCGACGATTCCGAGGGTGAGACTCACGAGGATAGAAGTCTACGCGCGCGACGGCTCGGCTCGGCCGGCGCCCGGGCCGCGCCTACCTGCGAGCGCACGCGGGCCCGCTCGTAGTCCGGCGGCGTATACCGCGAAGGCCGTCCGGTCGCCCGGGCGCTCGGTGATCTCCAGGAGTTCCCCGGCCCGTTCGTGCTGGACCATCCGGTCCACCGTACGCTGTTTGCGCGCCCGCTAACCCGTATACACGTGCTCGGTGAAGGATGCGGCGATCATGGGGTGCAGGGTCTGCAGCGTCACCGCTCGCGGGAGCACGATCAGAAAGCGGCGGTCTCCGAGGTAGCGCCGCAGCAAGGAGTCCGGATCCGGTGCGAGCACTGTTTTCCCGCTGGTCGATCGCATACGCACCCACAGGTTCCGGTCGCGACCTATACTTGCGACGTCATGAGAGTAATTTATTATCTTCTCTCAAGGCGGTCCGGGATTCCGAAAGATAACCGGCCGGGAGCCGGCGTAGCGTGACGCTATGAAGTCGACCTCGCAGGCGGTGGCGGCCCAACCGGCGCCGCCACTGGCCGCCTTCATCGACCGGTACATGGGCTACCACCTGTCCGGATTCGCACCGGGGCTACATCGCGGCCTTCCCTCCCGGCATATGACCTTCATCGTCGCCATCGGCCCGTCCATCGATGTGGTGACCCAGGCCGATACCCGCCAGGGACCGGACAGCTACCGCTGCGTCCTGAGCGGACTCCAGGACGGCCCGGCGCTGATCGCCCACCACGGCATCCAAGAAGGCGTCGGCATCGAACTCACCCCATTGGGCAGCCGCGCGCTGTTCGGTATGCCCGCGAGCGAACTGTGGAACACCTCGGTCGAGTTCGCCGAGGTGGCCGGGCCGATAGGACGACAGCTGTGGGAAGAACTGCACGAGCACAGCTCCTGGCCCGAACGCTTCGCCGCGTGCGACCGGGTGCTGACCCAACTCCTGGTCCCCGAGCGAACGGTCGCTCCCGAGCTCGCCTGGGCATGGCGGGCGGTGGTGGACTCCGACGGCGCGGTGGCGGTCGGTCCGCTCGCCGAACGCATCGGCTGGAGCCGGCAGCACCTGACCCGGCGGTTCAGCGTCGAATTCGGGTTGAGCCCGAAGCTCGCGGCACGGATCGCCCGGTTCGAGCGCGCCAAACGAATGCTGTCGCACACCCCGTCGTTCGTCTCCGTCGCCCAGGTCGCGGCGGCCTGCGGCTACTACGACCAGCCGCATCTGAACCGGGACTTCGCCCAGCTCGCCGGCTGCAGCCCGACGACCTGGCTGGCCGAGGAGCTTCCATCCGTACAAGACCCGGCCGGGGGCCGCGAGCGACACTGAGTTCATGACCGCAGTGAACGAAACATCCACGAAAACGACACCCGCCCCGACCGTCTGGCCCTGCCTGGCCTTCCGCGATGCCCGCGGCACCGCGGACTTCCTGGTCAAGGCATTCGGTTTCGAACTGACCGCCGTATACGCCCGGGACGACGATCCGTCGGTGGTCGAACACGGTGAGCTGCGTTGGCCACTCGGCGGCGGCGTCATGTTCGGGACGGCCGATAAGGCCACCGGCCTGCCCGACCGCCGCCAACCCGGCGCCGAATCCGTATACGTGGTCTGCAGCGACCCGGACGCCCTCTACGAACGGGCCACGGCGGCCGGCGCGGAAACGGTGCGCGGGCTTCGCGACGAGGACTACGGCTCGCGCGGATTCACCGTGGCCGACCCGGAAGGCAACCAGTGGAGTTTCGGAACATACCGGGGACACTGAGCCGGGACACCGGCCGGTCGGATCACACGGTCGGTGACTCGTCCGGTCGGTATCGCCGGAGCATCATCCACAGACCGTGACCGAGTATCACGACGACCGCTACCACGGTCCCGGCGATGCCGAACACCGGCATCCTCGGCTCGGCCTGTTCCGCGGCCCAGACCAGCGAGAACTCGACCACGGTCAGCAACCCCATGACAAGGGCGCCAACGGCGTGCAGATCCTGTCGAAGCATCCGCCGTGCCCGCGCCTCTCGTTCCGGAGTGGCGGTCCACCACTGTTTATGCGGCAGATTCACCCACTGCGAGGACAGCGATATCCGGACCGTCCACCACGCCACCGCCGCGAGCAGGACCGCCATGACAAGTCCGATCAGCGCCGAACCGGTCAGCACCTCGGCCCGGGTACCCCAACTGTCCACATCACCATCGGCTCCGAAATGCAAGGGCGCCCGCTCGGGTAGCGCGCTGACGGCCCATATCCAGGCCGCAGCGTAGGCCCCCGTGGACAGTAGAAAGAGAAAAAACACCACGTCAGTTTGCCATCGGTGGCGGTGATGATCGATAGGCCCGGGGGACTCGAACCCCGAATCCCCGGATCAAAGCTCCGTGTGATCATTCCGGCACCAAACCCTTGGACATATGTCAACTTTTCGCTGTCGCTCGCGGTGAGCTCGCTCGGTCAGCGCCAACATTGCTGCTGCGGCGTGATCCGGGCCTTTCGGCGGCACCCGGCTGTTCAATGGCAACCACGATAAGCTCGGTCCGAAACCGACAGAAGCCTTGATGTTCGATACCGGCATTCTCCGCCCGACCTACAGGCGTTATCGCCGACACCTTGTAGATGCCGCATCCCACTCCTATCCTTACGGGCAGAGGGGGCGGACCCCGCGGAGTAGAGATGATCTACGACAATCTGCTAGCGCTGACAGCTCAGGCACCGATCACCAGCGGATTGCGGCAGGGCGAAGTATTTACGCCCTACGCCGCTTTGGTCGAGCGGATCGACCGACTCGCCGCCGGCTTTATCGAACGCGGCATCGAGAGCGGCGATCCCGTTGCCCTGCTGATTCCGAACTCACCCGATCTTTTCGTGACCGCCTACGCGCTCTTCGCCATCGGCGCCATCGCGATGCCGATGGGCGAGACGGCCACGCGATCCGAACGCGCCACGCTCGCCCAGAAGACCGGACCCAAGGCCGTCGTCTCGACTCCCGGTCTCGCCGCTGCTGCCGAGATGCTGATCACGGATGCAGCCCCCGGCATTCCCTCGTTGCTGACGAGTACCTTGCCCGAAGGAAGCGCAACCACCCGGCTGCCGAAACTGCCGGGCGACACAATGGCGCTCTACCTCTTCTCGTCCGGCTCGACCGGGTTGCCCAAGGTGGTGCCGCACACCCATGCCGAGCTCATCGCCGACGGTGAACGAGCCAGCACAGCCTGGGACCTTCAGCCCGACGATATCGTCCTCAACATTCTGCCGGGCAACTTCTCGTTGGGCTTCATACTGGGCGCTACGGATGCCGTCGCCGGCGGTGCGACGACGCTCTACTGGAGCGATCCCCTGCCGCTGGTGCTTTCGCGCAAGAAGCTGCTCGACACCATGGTCCGCGAGCGCGTCACCGTCATGGGTGCCGTTCCGGCAATGTACGAAATCCTCGCCGGTCAGACCGGCAGTTTCGATCTCAGGCTGCGCCTGGCCTTCTCGGGCGGCGTCGCACTGAAGCGGCCGACCTTCGAAGCGGTGCGCGAGCGCCTCGGTATCACACTTCGTCAGGATTACGGCTCGGCCGAGGCGAGCATGGTCTCGCACAATAACTCCGCCGATCCCGATTCGAGCTGGGCCTCGGCGGGCAAGCCGGCGGGCGACGCCAGGGTCCGCATCGTTCCGTTCGACACCGAATTCGGACCGTCCGTCGGCGAAATGGAACTGAGATCATCCTCGCTCATGGGGGGCTATCTCGGCGACGCCGTGGCCAATGCTCAGGCGTTCGATGAGGGCTGGTTCAGGACCGGCGATCTTGCCTCGCTCGATGAAGAAGGTCGCATCTTCATCCGTGGCCGCAGCAAGCTGCTGATCGAGGTATCCGGCTACAAGATCGACCCTATCGAGGTGGAGGAGACGCTCATGACCTTGCCCGCCGTCGCCGAAGCCGCAGTGGCGGGTCTCCCGGACCGGCGCAACGGCAATCGGCTGATCGCGTTTGTCGTCAAAGGGGCGGATGTGTCGGCCGATGAGTTGATCCGCTATGCCCGCGAAAGGCTGTCGGTTCAGAAGGTCCCGGCCGAGATCGCGTTCATCGACGCACTGCCGCGGAGCCCGGCCGGCAAGGTGCTCCGCGCGCGACTGCGCGAACTTTAGTCGGGCGGAGCCGCTCGCTGCGAAACATAGGCTGCTATGTTCGCAGGCGATTCGAACAGGTCTGCCCGTATCTCCGTGTCAGGGATGCTGATCTCGAATCGCTCCTCGAGGAACCGCAGCAGTTCTACCAGTTTGATCGAGTCCAGCAGGCCGGCCTCGAGCAAAGGGGTCTCGCGCTTGACCGGCGCTCCGCCGGTTTCGGCCACCATGGCGGAGATATACTCGATTATCGGTTGTTCGATATCGCTCATCACTCGAGTTCCTTATGTAGTCGGCATACTGGCCAATTTCATCGCAATCCGAATTGGTACTCGAAAACCATGGGAGGACGGTTTGGGTGAAACGCGTCCGCTGGGCGAACGGGAACTACTGCTCAACCATATGATCGCCATACAGGTGCTGCATGTACGCGGCCGCCTCGATCCGGCGCTGGTGAAGCGTGCGCTCGCCTGGCTACAGGCTCAGCAGCCTATCCTCCGCGCTCATATCCGCTACGGCAAGGTTGTCTGGCGGCACCTGCCGCCCTTCTTCTACCGCCGGCCCTGGTTCGACACCGAGGGCACAACGGAGATCCCGTTGAAGGTGCTCGACGACACCGACCCAGACGCTTGGCGCAAGGTTTTTACCTCTGACATCCGCGCACTGATCCCGAAGGGCAATCATCCGCGCCTGCGGGTAACGCTGGTGCGGCAGTCGCCCGACGCCGACCTCAACCACATCGTCATCTGCGTCGACCACGCGACGCTCGACGCCCAGTCCGCCAACATGCTCGCTCACCGGCTTCTCGAATTCCTCGCCGATCCGGCCATGGCGCAACTGAAACCGCCGCTCCACACCACCCTGCCCCCGCCGATCGAGGCCGGACTGCCCAACAAGTCCGACAGTGGCAAGAAGACCACCTACACGCCGGCCATTCGGCTGCCCAAGCAGACGGTACCTGACCCGAAGAAAGAAACGCGCGTACTGGCGCGTCACCTCGAGCCCGTCATAACGGCAGCGCTCGAGGATGCCATCAAAGCCAACAGAACAACGCTCCACGGTGCGTTGACGGCAGCCTTCCTGCTTGCCATACGCGAGCGGTACGGGCTTGACGTCATGACCGTGTTGACCACGGTCGACCTCCGTCGTCTCAGTAAACTCGCGCTGCCGCACGAGACCTACGGTTGCTACGTCGACATCCTGCGTACCCAGCACTCGATAACCGACGACTTCTGGGCAACCGCACGTGACGCCTCGTTCAAGCTGATCGCCGCGCTGGCCAAGGACCACGAGTCCGCCTCGATCATGAAGCTTCCCGAATGGGAAGTGTATCGGCGCGAAGTCGGCCCAACGATCCGGAACAAACGGCGCATCGACGGACTTGCGGTTACCACGGCGGGCGAGTCCGGCCTTCAAGCCGGCTACGGCGCCTACACGCTCGAGGACGTCACCAGGGCCGTTTCGCTCGACGCGTTCGGCCCGTCACTGTTCGTGATCGCCAACGGGCGGCTTGGTGGCCTCGACCTCAGCGTCGGGTACGCGGCAATCGCGATGAGCGAGGATGAGGTGCGGTGGCTCACCGACAACGCGGTGGACCGGCTCGAAAGTGCTGGATAAGGACGCCGCGCCGATCGCAGCACGCCCCGCGTCGTGGACGAGGTTCCGGGGCCGACCTCGCCGAACAATCCATTCCGGCGTATCCGGACGCCGACACCGATATCGAATCGAGCAGGAGATCGGCGTCGCGGTCGACCGGGACGCCGTGGAGACCAACGCTGCCAACGTCGCCGAACAGCCCATCCCGGTACCACCGCGCCCATCCGGACACGGCGAAGTAGCTCGAATCAGGACGCGATCTTGGCGCGCACCGTCGCGTGCAGCTCGCGCAGGCGCGACCGGTCGGTGACCACCTCGAGCACCCGCGTGCCGTGTGCGTGCCCGGTCAACTCGACGACCAGCTGCTCCGGACCGACCTGGCTGTGCGGAATGCGGTAGGCGGCGCACAGCGCGGCAAGGTCCATGCCGTGCGGGGTGCCGAACACCCGCTCGAATACTCCGGCATATTGCGGATCACCCTGTTCCAGCAGCTCGAAGATGCCGCCGCCGTCGTCATTGGCGACCACGATGGTCAGATCGGCCGGGCGGGGTTCGCCGGGCCCGATCAGCAGGCCGGACGCGTCGTGAAGGAAGGTCAGATCACCCAGCAGCGCGACGGTGCGGCCGTGGTGGTGCAATGCCGCGCCGACAGCCGTGGACACGGTGCCGTCGATGCCCGCGACACCACGGTTGGACAGCACCGTGATACCCGGCCGCGGGTACGACACCAGGGCCGCGTCGCGCACCGGATTGGACGCGCCGAGTAGCAGCTGGTCGCCCTCGCGCAGCGAGTCCATCACCACCGCTGCAACATGCAGGCCGGTCGGCTTCGGCTGCACGGCGAGCTCGGCCCGGACAACCTCGGTCGCCCTCGCGCTGAGTTCACGGCAGTGCGCCAACCACTCCGGGCGCGATGCGCCGGTGACAATCGCCCGAGTGCCGGTGCCGACCACATTGCCGGAGACATCGAGCCAGCGCGGCCCGGTGGTGACCGCGTAGACGGTGACATTCGGATCGGCCAGCACCTTGGCCACCGGACGGTGCAGGGTCGGACGGCCGGTGATGATGACCTGGCGCGGCTTCAGCAGCGGCAGCGCCAATGGGTGCAGCGCGGGGCCGTGCATGGGGGCCGTGGGTTCGGCGACGGTTGGCAGCTCGGACAGTTCCGGCCGGAGCCCGGCACCGTGGCCGGAAATAACGACCGTATCAGGGGTCAAGTCGATGTCGAGCGGCACATCGAGCGTTACGTACTGGGTAGGCGTCCAGGCCCGTCCGCCCTCGCGTCCCTCGGGCGCGCACTCGCAGGGGGCCAGGTCGGGCACCAGCGGCTCGCGCAGCGGGATATCGAAGTGCACCGGGCCCGCGTTGCCGGAGCGGGTGCCGCAGGCCGCGGCGAGCACCCGGCAGACCGCCGAGCGCCACAGGCTGTTCTGGCGCCTGTACGACGCACAGTCGGCGGACGCGGACTCTTCGTCGGCGGGGTCGAGGCTGATGGTGGTGCGGACCTGACTGCCGAACAGACCGAGCTGCTCCACGGTCTGGTCGGCGCCGGAGCCGAGCATCTCGTAGAGCCGATTGGCGCTGAGCACCACCAGCGGCACCCGCGCGTAGTTGGCCTCCAGCACCGCGGGACCGAGGTTGGCCACCGCGGTCCCCGAGGTCATTACGACCGGTACCGGTAGCCCACTGGCTACCGCCAGCCCCACCGCGAGGAAGCCCGCGGTCCGTTCGTCGATGCGCATGTGCAGCCGCAGTCGGCCCACAGCATCCGCCGCCTGCACAGCGAAGGCCAGCGGCGCGTTCCGCGAGCCGGGACACAGAACAACGTCCCGGACGCCCCCACGCGCGAGTTCGTCGACGACCACCTGCGCCTGTGCTGTGGACGGGTCCACGACTCCAGCCTCTCAGAGAGCCACCTCGGCGTCCACGTCATTCCTCTGTCGTGGTCGCCCTGAAGCCCCCGCGTCCGCGGCGGGCGGTCAGGCACCGACGAATGCACGAAACTTGCATGGCCGTATGTGATCACGAAGCCGTCCGGCTTGATGCAGCTCAGGGCGCCGGACGTGCGGTAGGCTGACGAACCACGGCCCCTATAGCTCAGTTGGTAGAGCAGCTGACTTTTAATCAGTGGGTCCTGGGTTCGAGTCCTAGTGGGGGCACCTTCCCGGGTGCGGCCTGACGCACCATCGCCTGTCATCCGTGCCCGTGATCCGATCTCCACCCCGCTCCGCCCTACCCATCGAACCGGCGGCCCATGCCTTCACGTCATCTCCTCCGGCAACCGTTTTCCCCGACCGACCGGCACGGCTCCGACATGTGATCGGCCTGCCGCTTCGGCTTGACCTTCATGTTGCTCGAAGCTCGATGATGGGCGGGTGTCCGGTTCCGAGCTGATAACAATCGGTGCTTTCGCCCGCTCGAGCGGTCTGACCTCGAGCGCGCTGCGGTTCTACGCGGATTCGGGTCTGCTGTCGCCCGCCGAAGTCGACCAGGTCTCCGGGTACCGCTATTACGCCGTTGCCCAGGTCGACCGAGCGGTCACCATCCGGCGGCTGCGGGAGATCGGTATGCCGTTGGACGCGATCGCGCAGGTCCTCGACTCCGATGCCGCTACCGCGGCCGATCTGATCGACGGTCATGTGGCGGAGCTCGCAGGCCGCGCCCACCGGGCGCGGCGGACTGCCGAGGTTGTCAAGGCGGCTCTCGGTGAGCCGTCGGGGTGGCCGGTAGCGACGGTCAACGGGCCGGTTTTCGTCTCGGCGGTCGAGCAGATTCTCGCCGCCACCGTGCACGAACCGAGTCTCCCCGTATTGGGCGGGGTGCATCTCGAGGTGTCCCCCGAGTCGCTGACGCTCACCGCCACCGACCGCTATCGGTTGTCCACCCGCACGGTGGTTCCCGACGAACCGGGTCCGATCGAATGGGCCGCCACGGTCGACGGCGACGATCTGCGGTTCGCGCTCCCGGAAATCCGGCGTGGGCACTTCGTGCACCTGGAAGCGGACACTCACGGTGTCCGGTTCCGGACAACGGACGGCGCCGCGCCCACCTGCCGGATCCTGTCCGAGCCCTTCCCCGACCACCGGACGCTCCTGGCCTCCCTGCCCCCGGCCCGTACGCGTGTGGTGACCTCGAAGAACACGCTGACACGGGCCTTGGAAGTACAGCGCGAGCCCTACCTGCGGCTGCGCGTCTCGGACGGGTCGATCACCGTCTCGGCGCGGTGCACCGACGGACACACCCGTGTCCCGGCCGTGGTCACCGGCCCGGACACGGAGCTGACGTTCGGTTTCACCATCCTGCATCCGGCCGTGGGAACCGCTCTCGGCCCCGACGTGATGATCGATATCAGCGATGCCGCCCACCCGATCGTCATCCGGTCCGCGGACAACGGCGACCTCACCACCTTGGCCATGCCGGCCGACCCCGCCACCATCGATTCGGAGAACGGAGCACACGAATGACCGCCGACGGACAGGTCTCCCCCGACGCCACCATGAACGCCATCACCGATGCCGTCATGCTCGGGCACGGGGGTGACACCGATACCGCCCGGGCACGACTCCTCGCCCTGTGGGACGAGATCGGCGTGCTGGGCGACCCGCTGCACCGCTGTACTCTCGCGCATTACCTGGCCGATCTCTACGACGACCCCGCCCGGGCCCTCACGTGGGATATCCGCGCCCTCGACGCCGCCGACGCCGTCACCGAGGACCGGGTCCAACGCCACCACGCGAGCCTGCACATCGCCGGCTTCTACCCCTCCTTGCACCTGAACCTCGCCGACAACTATCGGCGCCTCGGTTCCTGGGATGCCGCGGGCGAACAGATCACCGCTGCCCGGCAGTGCATCCACGCTCTACCGGACGATGGATACGGAACCATGATCCGGCATGCTGTCGAGGAGGTCGCCGCTGCGATCGTGGACCGTTCCGCCGCGCGCCGGGGGAGCGCGCCGGGACCGGCGCGATAACGCTGACGACGGCCCCCGGCCGGACTCCCGGCACCTTCACGTCACCCTCTCGCTACCCGATCCCTGCCGGTGAAACGGACCGATCGGTTACGTTCATGTATACGCATGACCTTGCTCGCTTCACAGGAGTAGCCCGATGGCGACAATCGAACACCTGCGGACCGACCCCGACCTGCCGCCCGTCGGCGTGGTCGACCGGTCCCCGATAACTCCCGCCAAGAAGGCGCTCTTCGCCCTGATCGCGATACTCGGCGGCGTCGCATGGGCGGTTCTGGCCGTGGCGCGCGGCGAATCGGTGAACGCGGTGTGGATCGTGATCGCCGCGGTGTGCACCTACATCATCGCCTACCGGTTCTATGCGCGGCTCATCGAATACAAGGTGGTCAAACCGCGCGACGATATCGCAACGCCGGCGGAGATCCTGGACAACGGCAAGGACTTCATGCCGATGGACCGGCGGGTGCTCTTCGGGCATCATTTCGCGGCCATCGCGGGGGCGGGGCCGCTGGTGGGTCCGGTACTGGCGGCGCAGATGGGCTACCTGCCGGGCACGCTGTGGATCGTGCTCGGCGTGGTGTTCGCCGGGGCAGTGCAGGACTACCTGGTGCTGTGGGTGTCGATGAAACGGCGGGGGCGCAGTCTCGGGCAGATGGCGCGGGATGAACTGGGTGCCTTCGGCGGTATCGCGGCGATCATCGCCGTGCTGGTTATCATGGTGATCCTGTTGGCGGTGCTGGCGCTGGTGGTGGTGAACGCGCTGGCGCACAGCCCGTGGGGTGTGTTCTCCATCGGTATGACCATTCCGATCGCGCTGTTCATGGGCGTGTACCTGCGTTACCTGCGGCCGGGTACGGTCGGCGAGGTGTCGGTGATCGGGTTCGTGCTGCTGATCCTGGCGATCATCGCGGGCGGCCGGGTCTCGGAGAACGAGACGTGGGCGGGCTGGTTCACCTTCCATCCGGTGGCCATCTCCTGGATGCTGATCGCCTACGGCTTCGTCGCGTCGGTACTGCCGGTGTGGCTGCTGCTGGCGCCGCGCGACTATCTGTCGACGTTCATGAAGGTCGGCACCATCGGGCTGCTGGCCGTCGGCATCCTGGTCACCCTGCCGACGCTGAAGGCGCCCGCGGTCTCGGACTTCGCCACCACCGGCACCGGCCCGGCGTTCGCGGGCAGCCTGTTCCCGTTCCTGTTCATCACCATCGCCTGCGGTGCGCTCTCCGGATTCCACGCGCTGGTCGCCTCGGGAACCACCCCGAAGCTGCTGGAGAAGGAATCGCATACCCGGATGATCGGGTACGGCGGGATGCTGATGGAGTCGTTCGTGGCGGTGATGGCGATCATCACCGCGTCGATCATCGACCAGCACCTGTACTTCGCCATGAACGCGCCCATCGGCGCGACAGGCGGCACGCCGGAAACGGCCGCCGCCTACACCAACGGCCTCGGCCTGTCCGGTCCGTCGGCGACCCCGGCCGATTTCGCCCGGGCCGCGGAAGCGGTCGGCGAGGAGAGCGTTATCTCCCGCACCGGCGGCGCGCCGACCCTGGCCGTGGGGATCTCCGAGGTGTTCGGCCAGTTCCTCGGCGGCGCGAGCATGAAGTCGTTCTGGTACCACTTCGCGATCATGTTCGAGGCGCTGTTCATCCTCACCACCATCGACGCGGGCACCCGGGTGGCACGGTTCATGCTGTCCGATTCGCTGGGTAACCTCGGTGGGCCGATGCGGCGGTTCAAGGAGCCGTCGTGGCGGGTGGGTGCGTGGATCTGCTCGGCGCTGATGGTGGCGGGCTGGGGGTCCATTCTGCTGATGGGCGTCACCGATCCGTTGGGCGGTATCAACGCGCTGTTCCCGCTGTTCGGGATCGCCAACCAGCTGTTGGCGGCGATCGCGCTGGTCGTGGTGTTGACCATTCTGGTGAAAAAGGGCCTCACCGGATGGACGTGGATTCCGGGGATCGGCCTCGTGTGGGACCTCATGGTGACGATGACGGCGTCGTGGCAGAAGATCTTCTCCGCCGATCCGTCGCTCGGGTACTGGAAACAGCACAGCATCTGCCGCGCGGCCCGCGACGCGGGCGAACTGTGTCTGACGGCGAAGACACCCGACGATGTGGACGCGGTGATCCGCAATACCTTCATTCAGGGCACGCTGTCGATCGTGTTCGCGGTACTGGTGCTGATCGTGGCGCTCACCGGCGCCGTCGTCTGCTACCGGGCCTGGCGCTCGGGCAGCGTGGGGACCACGGAATCGCCGGAGGAGCCGTCGAAGATCTTCGCCCCGAGCGGGTTCGTCGCCACCGCCGCGGAGCGGGAGGTGCAGCGGCAGTGGGACGAACTGATCGCCGAGGGGAAGGCGACGGTACCCGGCGAGGCGCGGGCCGAGGTGCACGGTGGTTGAGTTACACCGGCCTGCGGGGTTGCGCCGAGCCGCGCGGTCGGTGCTGTGGTGGTTCAACGGCGTTCTCGGGGGGCAGGACTACCAGCGGTATATCGCGCACATGCGGCGAGCGCACCCGGGCTCCCCGGTGGCGAGCGAACGGGAGTACTGGCGGGAGCGCTACGCCGAGGCGGAACGCAACCCGTCGAGCCGGTGCTGTTGACCGGGTAGACGTCCCCGCCACGATGTCCGATTTCCGCTGGCTTCGGGGGGCCGGCGGCTGACATCGTAGATGAGGTGACCACCACGGCACTGGACTTCGAACGCTGTTATCGTGCGGTATCCACCAGGGACTCCCGCTTCGACGGACAGTTCTTCACCGCCGTCCGGACCACGGGGATCTACTGTCGTCCGTCGTGTCCGGCGATCACGCCGAAACGCGCGAACGTCACGTTCCTCCCCACGGCGGCAGCCGCGCAGCAGGCCGGGTACCGGGCCTGCCGACGTTGTCTGCCCGACGCCGCACCCGGCTCGCCGCTGTGGAACACCCGCGCGGATCTGGCAGCCCGCGCCATGCGGTTGATCGGCGACGGCGTGATCGAGCGCGGCGGTGTTCCCGCGCTCGCCGCCACGCTCGGCTATTCCCAGCGGCAACTGGCCCGGGTTCTCACCAGCGAACTGGGAGCCGGACCGCTCGCCCTGGCCCGGGCGCACCGGGCACATACCGCGCGGCTGCTGATCCAGACCACCGGTATGCCGATGTCGGATATCGCGTTCGCGGCCGGATTCGCCAGTATCCGGCAGTTCAACGATACGGTCCGCGAGGTGTTCGCGATCAGTCCCACCGCCATGCGCGACGAGGCCCGGCGGGCGAACGGCCGCGCGATACCGAGCGGCAACGGCGTCCTGACGCTGCGGCTGCCCTACCGTGCTCCCCTGGACCGGCGCTGGCTGGAGTGGTTCCTGTCCGCGCATTCGGCACCGGGCACGGAGCTGTGGGAGGGCAACGCCTATCGGCGGAACCTGCGCACCCCGCACGGGCACGCGACGGTGCGGCTCGCCATCCGGGACGAATACGTCGGCGCCGAACTATCACTGCGCGATATGCGCGATCTTGCTCCGACGGTGGCACGGCTGCGGCATCTGCTCGACCTGGACGCCGATCCGGTCGGAATCGACGAGGCACTGGGGATCGGGTCCGCGGACGGACCGCCGTTCACTGCCGGTATCCGGGTGCCGGGCTGTGTCGACGGCGCGGAACTACTGTTGCGCACCATGATCGGCCAGCAGATCTCGGTATCGGCAGCCGTCACACATACCGCTCGGCTGGTCGCCGCGCTCGGCGACACCGTCGGCGGCCCGGTTCCGCGGCTGTTCCCGACGCCGGAGGTCATCGCCGAACGTGGCGCGGAGGTGTTGACCGGTCCCGCGCGGCGGGTCCGGGCGATCGTCGCCGCCGCGGCCGCGCTGGCCTCCGGGGATCTGGTGCTGCACTCGGCTCGCCCCGCCGACGATCTGCGTCGCGATCTGCTGGCACTCGACGGTGTGGGTCCGTGGACCGCCGACTATGTGACCATGCGGCTTCTGGCCGACCCCGACATCCTGCTGAACACCGATCTCGTCGTCCGACAGGGCGCCGCCCGACACGGTATCGACCTCACCGACACCCGGCGCTGGGCGCCGTGGCGTTCGTATCTGTCCATGCAGCTGTGGCAGTGCGAACTCACCGCCCGAGCCGTTCCCGCGGCGGCCGCCACCATAACGAAAGCGAGTAGCGAATAATGTCCGCTCCCAACGTATTCACCGCCATGACCACCGTAACCCCCTCTAGCACAGCAGATTTCGCGACGGTCGACACCCACATAGGACCGTTCACCGTGCTGGTGGACACCGACGGTGCGGTACTGGCCTCGGGTTGGACCGCCGACGCGGAACAGCTGCGCGGCCTGATCCACCCCACGCTCCGGCCGGATGATCTGCGCCCCAGGGAATCGCTCGGCGTGGTGACCGATGCCGTCGTGGACTACCACCGCGGTGATCTCACCGCCATCGATACCGTGCCGGTGCGCCAGCATTCCGGTGAATTCCTGCGACATGCCTGGGAAGTTCTGCGCACCGTCCCCGCCGGCTCACCCATGACCTACACCGCCTTCGCCGCCCACGCGGGGCGTCCGGCCGCCACCCGCGCCGCCGCCAATGCCTGTGCACGCAATGCGGCCGCGCTGTTCGTGCCGTGCCATCGGGTGGTACGCACCGACGGTTCGCTCGGCGGGTTCCGCTGGGGTCTGCCGGTCAAACGCCGACTGCTCGACCACGAAGCATGAGCAACCAACGGCCACAGTCCGCCTACAGACTGCCGCGCGGGACGATCCAACGCTGATTCGGATCGATATCCGCCATTTCGGCAATTCCCCTTCGATCAGCTATTCGATCTCCTGGGCGCGGGCCACCGCGGCAACCGAATTGTACAGTGCCACACGGACGGTGCCCGATATCCCGGTGGTGCCCAAAGCATCTCGGGCAGAATCCAATAGTTCGTCGTCGATCTCGATCAACCGTTTCGTCTTCGCCATGACACCAGCACCTTTTATACAAAGGTCAATAACGATATACGCCATTTGCTAGGCGACCGTGGTGCGCAGATGGGAACCATTGCGGCCCCGGACCACGTGGAGGCGGCTGGGAATGCGCTGGCGCATTTCGTCGACATGGCTGACGATGCCGACCACGCGGCCGCCGGCGCGGAGATCGTCGAGAACGCCCATGACCGCGTCGAGGGTGTCGGTGTCCAGGCTGCCGAAGCCCTCGTCGATGAAGAGGGTGTCCAGGGCCACTCCGCCCGACTCGGCGGTGACGGTGTCGGCGAGGCCGAGGGCCAGGGAGAGCGAGGCCATGAAGGTCTCGCCGCCGGAGAGGGTTTTGGCGGGGCGAATGGCACCGGTGTAGTCGTCACGGATATCGAGGCCGAGACCGCCACGGCGTCCGCGTGGGCCGGCCTTGTCGCTGTGCACGAATTCGTAGCGGCCGCCGGACATGCGACGCAACCGGACCGAACCCGCCAGCGCGACCTCCTCCAACCGGGCGGCCAGAACGTAGGAGCGCAGCGACATGCGGCGGTTGTTCGCGCCCCGACCGGCGACCACCTCGGCCAGTGCCGCCAACTCTTCGTGCACCCGCTGAGCGGGCGCTATCAGACCCACCGCCGCCCAGAGTTGGCCGCTCAGTCCTTCGAGGCCGATCACCCGTTCGGCCGCCGCCGCCTGGGCGGCGACCGCCTCGTCCAACGCCGCCCGCGCCGAACGCACGGCACCTTCCAATTCCGGGAGGTCGGCGGGGTCGGTGGCCGCGGCCGCTTCGATCTCCGGCTCGGCCAACACCGCCTCCGCGTGGGCACGTTCCCGATCGGCGGCGAGCAGGGCGGCCTCGATATCGTCACACCGCCGCTTCGACCGGGTCGCCTCGGCGATCACCGGGGCGTAGGAGCGGAAAACGGCCAGTACGTGTTCCGGACCGACGCTGACTCGCCTCTCCTCGCGCTCGGGTGCGGCAGCCGGGGCGAAACCCCCCGCCAAGGCGAGCTTTTCGACACGGTCGGCTATGGCGCCGACCTGCTCCCAAGCGGTCCGGGCGGCGGTACGGGCATCGCGCCAGGCGGTGGCCACGGTGATGAGGGTGTTCAGGCGGGCGATACGGCGTTCGATCGCGCCATCGGCTCCGGCGGCCTTGCGCAGGCGTTCGTCCAGTTCCCGCAACCGGGTCTCGGTCGCGGCGATCCGAGTGGCGACCGAACCCCGCCGGGCCTCGCAGTCGCGCAGTTCGTCGTGAAGGCGGTTCTCGTCGGTCCGCAGCCGAGACAGTTCGGTGTTCAACTCGTCGGCGCGGGCGGCCAGGTCGTCGGCATCGTCATAGCGGTCGGTGGCCTCCCGCAGGACGGCGGCCAGCTCGACACGGTCGGTATCGCCCCCGCGGGCGGTCAGGGCCTCGATATCGCGTTCGAGTTCGGCGATACGAGCCAGCACCCGGTCGCGGGCCGTTTCGGCGGTCTGTTCCTCGGCGGCGGCCGCGTCCTCGGCTTCCTTGGCCACCGCGTTCTCCGTCGCCCGAGCCGGAGCCGGGTGGTCGAGCGAACCGCAGACGCTGCACGGTCGGCCGTCGGCGAGCCGGCCGGCCAGTTCGGCCGCCATACCGGCCAGCCGGCGTTCGCGCAGCTGCAGTACACGTTCCCTGGCGTCGAGGTGCGTGGCTCGCGCGGAATCCAGCTCGATTCGCGCCCGGTCGAGTTCGGTCCGGCGTCCGGCGAGTTCCACGGCCGCCGCGGCGGCGGCGCGCAACCGCTCGCACTCGGCCGCCAGGCCCGGCAGGGCCGCGTTGGCCTCGGTCGCCTCCCGCGTCCGTGCTTCCGCCGCGGTGATGGCCGCGGGCAGGTCCGCACGGCGGCGGCTCAGCTCTGCCGCTCGGGCGCGGAGTGCGGTGTCCTCGTCGCGCAGTCCGGCCAGCTCACCGGTCAACCGGGACGCGGTCGCCGCGTCGGAACGCACCTCCGTCACCGTGCCGAGCAGGGTGCTCCAACGTCGGATCGCCAGATCCAGGGCGGCATCCGAACCGGGTTCGGGCCCCACCGCGTCATGCCGCTCAGCGGGACCGCCCGAAGTCCCGGCGGTCCCCTGGTCGGAAACCACGTCACCGAGCGCGAACAGCGCCGGGTCATCATCGTCGGGAGGAGGCACGGAATCCCCGCGGACACCGACGCGGCGGGGTCCTCCGGCCGCCTCCACTTCTCCGGGGCGATACTCGGGGCCGGTCGACCCTGTCGATCCCGCGGCACCCGCCTCGACCGTGCCGGGGCTCCGCCCCAGCGCCCCGGGTTCGTCGGTCCTCGGGGACGCGACCCGGGAGAGAGCCGGCGACAGGACGAGTTCGACGGCCGGGATATCCGCGCTCGCGGGCTCGGCGAGCAGTTCGGTCAGTCGCGTCTCGGCGCGCGCGGCTTCGCTGTCGCGGCGCCGAGCGGTTTCGACGGCGGCGCGCGCCTCGTCGAGGGCGGTCGCCACCGGTTCGGCACGATGGGCGCGGTCGAGCTCGGCGCGGTCCGCGGCGCGCTGTTCGGCGCCGGCGGCGTAGTCGGCCAGCCGCTGTCGCGCGGCGGCCAGGCGGCGGCGGAGTTCGGCGAGCCGGCGTTCGTTCTCGGCCTGTTCGTCGGCGGCGGCCGATTCCTTGCGGCGGAGTTCGAGTTCGGCCGTGGCGGTCGCCAGCTCGCGGCGGGCGGTGGCGAGCAGGTCCTGGGACCATTCGGCGGCTTCCAACGGACCGATGGTCTCGGTGGTGCCGATACCCGCCGTCACACCGACCTGAGTGATCAGGTTCTGGACATTGCGCAGCTGGTCGGCCAGTTTGGTTTCGGAGGCACGGCGCTGATCCGCCAGCCACTGTTCGGCCGTGCCGAAGCGCTCGGTATCGAAGAGTTTCTCCAGCAGCTTCTCGCGGTCCTCGTTCTCGGCCCGCAGAAAACGCGCGAAATCGCCCTGTGGCAGCAGCACCACCTGGAAGAACTGGTCGGCGCTCATGCCGAGCAGCCGTTTGACCTCCTCACCGATATCGGGGATACGGGACAGGTTCCGGCCCCGTCCGTCCAACCACGTCAGGGTGGCCTTGGGCTGTTCGATCCGGGTGCCGGTTCCGCGCAGTTTGGGGCGTTCGAATTCCGGGCTGCGGGTCAGCCGCACCCGGCGCCCGCCCACGGTGGCCTCGAGCACCACCTGCGGCGGGGTCTGCCCGCAGGCGTGGTCGGAATGCAGGCGTTTGTCGCCACGGGCCCCGGGCACCCGCCCGTACAACGCGAAGGCGATCGCGTCGAGCACCGTGGTCTTACCCGCGCCGGTCTGCCCGTGCAGCAGGAACAGCCCGTCGGCGCCGAGCACGTCGAAATCGACGGCGGTGGGTTCGGCGAACGGGCCGAACGCGGTCATCTCCAGCCGGTGCAGCCTCATGCAGGCTGTTCCACGATGCCGGTGCGCGGGCCCGATTTCGCGGCGCGGGCACCTCCGGACACCTCGGGATCGCGGACCGAGGCGGAGATGGCGCGTTCGATCCACGCCATCTCCGCGTCGGTCGGTGTCCCGCGCACATCCGTCAGGAAACTGTGGGCGACTTCGGTGTCCCGGCGTCCCTTCACCCGCTCACGGTAGCGCAGCTCGGTATCGCCTTGGGACTGTTGCCATTCCACGTGCACCGCGTGCGGGAAACGTTCCCGCAGCCTGCGCATGGCGTCCACCGGCCGGGCGTAGTCGGTGAGGGTGGCCGAGACATAGTGCTGTTCGGCCGGTTCATGCGCCGGATCGGTGAGCAGTTCATCCAAGGTGCCGGTGATTCGGCTCAGACCGCGTACCAGCGGAAGATCGTATCGCCGCACCGCGGTGAGGCCACCGGCGTCCAAGTCCGCGATCCACACCGCCTTACGGTGTGAACTCTCCCCGAACGAATACGGAAGCGGCGAACCGGAATACCGCACCGACTCGGCGAGGATCTGCGGCGAATGCAGGTGCCCGAGCGCGACATAGTCGAAACCCATCTCGGTGAACATCCCCAACGGCACCGTCTCCACACCGCCGACCGAGATGGAACGCTCCGAGCCGGTGGCCTGGCCGCCGACGACGAAGGCATGCGCGAGCAGGACGGTCCGGGCGTGGGGCCGCCGCGCCATCTCGGCGCGGATGCGTCCGAGCACCGCCTCGAGCACCTCGGTATGCGAACGGGCCTGCGGAACACCGAGCTCGACCCGGGCCACCTCCGGCTCCAGATACGGGATACCGAAACAGGCGATCTCACCGTGTTCGTCGGCGAACAGCACCGGACGGTCGGCGTCGGCGACCGTGGTCCGCAAATGCAGTCCGCCGGCCGCCGCGAAACTCGCCCCGGCCCCCAGCCGGGCGGGCGAATCGTGGTTTCCGGAGGTCGCGACGATCCGCGCCCCGGCCGCGCGGATCGCCTCCAGTCCCCGGTTGCACACCGAGATCGCGTCCGCGCTGGGAATCGACCGGTCGTAGACGTCGCCGGGCAGCACCACCAGGTCCACCGATTCCGCGGCCACGAGCTCCGCGACGGTATCGAGGACCCGCTCCTGGTCGGCGAGCAGGTCGACCCCGTGGAAGGTTCGACCGATATGCCAGTCCGACGTATGCAGGATTCGCATGACCGCGAACTTAGGGCACCTCATCGCCGGACGCCAAGCCCCACCGTTACGACACGGCCCACCAGATTTCCCATCGATGGAGGTTCGCTACCCGTGAAGCTCACCACTGTGGGTGGTGACCACCCCGGATAGCTCCGAATCCCCGACTGACCAGCCGTGCCGTAACACCTATGCGCGTTGTGGACGATAGTGTTCACTGCGTGGCTGCTTCCCAACGTGTGCAATCCCGGGTGCCCGCGCCGCAACGTTCGGTCGTTCCGACGGTGCCGGGCATCCCGGCCGGTGCCGCGGTCGGGGTCGCGGTTGCCCTCACCTTCCTGGGATTTCTGATAGATGCCCTCGGCGGCAGCACCGAGCTCACCAACTCGTTCAGCGCGCTGTACGTACTGGGCTGTATCGCGGCCGTCTGCGCCGTGCGGTTCCGCGGGCTGTTCACCACGATGGTGTTGCCACCGCTACTGCTGTTCGTGGCGGTCCCGCTGGCCTACCGGCAACTGACCGGCAGCACCGCCTCCCTCAAGGACATCCTGCTCAACCTGGCGATTCCGCTGGTGCACCGGTTCCCGGCCATGATGATCGCCACCGCGCTGGTGCTGCTGATCGCCGGAGCGCGCATCGCGATGTACCGTTCGGAAAAGGCCGCCGAGCCCCGGCGAGGCGGCAGTCGGGGTCGTGGCCGCGACGCCGCGGAAGGACGCCCGCGGCGCACCCGCGGCGCGGCCGAGCGCCGCCCGAAGCGGCCCGAATCGGGCAAACGCGGTCGCCGTCCCGCGGACATCGAGGAACCGCCCCGACGCTCCGGCCGCCGCCGGCCCACCCCGGTCGCCGAGGCACCACCGCAGGTGGCGGCCCGTGGGCGCGATACCGCAGCGGGGCGTGGACGTGACGGGCGCGGCCGAGTCCCGCGAGGAGCCTCACTCCACTCGGACGAACCGGCGCGGGCCACGTCCGCCAAGCGGCGGGGGGAACCGCCCGTCCAATCCGCCCGGGTCCGCGAACCCGTCCGTCCGGACCGGCGCCGCAATCCCGAACCCTGGTGATCGAACGCCGCCGGACCGAGCGGGTACGGCGACGCGAAGGGACCTCGCCCCCGGAGACAATCCGGGTGGACGGCGTGGCCCGATCGCTCAGCGGCGAGCGGAGCGCAGCTCCCGGGGCAGCGCGAAAACCAGTGTCTCGTTCGCCGTGGTCACCGGCTGCACCTCGTCGAACCCGTGTTCGGCCAGCATGTCCAACACCCCGCGCACCAGGATCTCCGGCACCGAGGCGCCGGAGGTGATGCCGACCGTCCGCACCTCTTCCAGCCACGCCGGATCGACCTCGCGGGCGAAGTCGACCAGGTACGAGGCCTTGGCTCCCGCGCCGAGCGCCACCTCCACCAACCGCTTCGAATTGGAGGAGTTGCGTGAACCCACCACGATCACCAGATCGCATTCCGGGGCCATGGCCTTCACCGCGACCTGCCGGTTCTGGGTGGCATAGCAGATATCGTCGCTCGGCGGGTCCTGCAGCGCGGGGAAACGTTCCCGCAGCAGGGCCACCGTCTCCATGGTCTCGTCCACGCTCAAGGTGGTCTGGGACAGCCAGATCACCTTGTTCTCGTCACGCACGGTGACCTGGTCCACCGCGTCCGGACCATCCACCAACTGGACGTGTTCGGGCGCCTCACCGGCGGTGCCCTCGACCTCCTCGTGACCCTCGTGGCCGATCAGCAGGATGTCGTAGTCGTCGCGGGCGAATCGCTTGGCCTCCTGGTGCACCTTGGTCACCAACGGGCAGGTGGCATCGATGGTGCGCAGATTGCGCGCGGCGGCGCCGGCGTGCACGGCCGGCGACACGCCGTGCGCGGAGAACACCACCAGTTCCCCTTCGGGCACCTCGTCGGTGTCGTCGACGAAGATCACACCGCGTTCTCGCAGCGTCTCCACCACATGGCGGTTGTGCACGATCTCCTTGCGCACATAGATCGGAGCACCGTGCTTCTCCAGGGCCTTCTCCACCGTTTCCACGGCGCGGTCCACGCCCGCGCAGTACCCGCGCGGTTCGGCGAGCAGCACTCGTTTGCGGTCGGCGACGGCGGCTTCGGGACCCGCGGAGCGGGCGATTCCGACATTCAACGGTATAGCCGAGGACATGCCCACAGCTTACGTGCCGGATCGGATCGCCACCGTGTCACCGAACCTCTTTTGCACCGGAGGCCATTTCGGGCAGGCTTAGTAACATGCTTCGACCACCGTTCCTGGCCCGGGTTGCCGCCGGCGCAGCCGTCTATGTTCTGGAGGAGACCCGACGGCTACCGTCGGTGGCGGTGCGTTTCCCGGTGACCGCCATCAGCCAACTGTTGCAGACCGGTATGCACCTGCAGCAGTTCGTCACCAGCCTCGCGATCAAGGGCGATACGGTTTTCGACCGGTTCACCAACCGACCCGTCGAGCAGCCCGAGTGGGCCACCTTCGAGGAAGACCTGTCGTCCGATTCCGACAACTCGACCACCCGCGACAGCGGTTTCGACCGTTTCGTGTCCGATCCCGACGAGGTCGAGCTCGCCCTGGCCGAGACGCTCGCCGGATTACGCGCCCTGCAGAACCAGAGCAACGGCGGTACCGCCGAGGGTATCGCCGACAATCCCACCGCCGAAGCCGAAACCACCGAGACATCCGCGACAGCGGCCGCGGACCGGGACGAGAACACCGGCGTTCCCGCGGGTCCGGCGGACACCGAGGACACAGCGCCCGCTCCGGCGGAGTCCGAGCCGCGAGTGCCGGAGGTCGCCGCTCGCTTCGACTACCCGAACATGTCCCTGGCCCAGCTGCGCGGACGGCTGCGCACCCTGACCGTCGACGATCTGACCGCTCTGCTCGAGTACGAGGAGCAGACCCGCGCTCGCGCGGCATTCGTGACCATGCTCACCAACCGGATCGCCACCGTGCGAGCCCAGTGACCGAAAACCCCCGATCATCCCCGACCTCGGTCGGCCGGAGCGGCTCCGGCCAACCCCAGCGTGCCACTGCCCCGGTCAATTCCCCCGACCAGCCGTGGCCGGTGCGCTCGGTGGCGGTCAAGGTCGCCCAGTGGATCGACCGGCTCGGCAGTATCTGGGTCGAAGGGCAAATCACGCAGATGAACCTGCGTCCGGGCACGCGGACCGCGTTTCTGGTGCTGCGCGACCCGTCCGCCGATATGTCGCTGTCGGTGACCTGCGATCCGGCGCTACTGCGCGACTCCCCCGTTCCGCTGCAGGAGGGCAGCCGGGTGGTGGTCTACGGCAAACTCTCCTTCTTCACCGGCCGGGGCACCCTGTCGCTGCGGATCACCGAGATCCGTCCGGTCGGCATCGGCGAACTGCTGGCCCGCATCGAACGGCTGAAGGCGCTGCTGGCCGACGAAGGGCTGTTCGATCCGCAGCGCAAGCGACCCGTCCCCTTTCTGCCCGGCACCATCGGTCTCATCACCGGCCGCGCCAGTGCCGCCGAACGCGATGTGCTCACCGTGGCGCGTTCCCGCTGGCCGGCCGTGCGGTTCCGAGTCCGCAACACCGCCGTGCAGGGGCCTAACGCCGTACCTCGGCTCCTGACGGCCTTGGACGAACTGGACCGTGACCCGGAAGTCGACGTCATTGTGCTGGCCCGCGGGGGCGGCAGCGTCGAGGATCTGCTGCCCTTCTCCGATGAGGAACTGTGCCGGGCCATCGCGGCGGCCCGTACCCCGGTCGTGAGCGCCATCGGGCACGAACCGGACAATCCGATCAGCGATCTGGTCGCCGATCTCCGTGCCGCCACCCCCACCGATGCCGCCAAACGCCTGGTCCCCGATGCCGCCGCCGAACTCGCCCTGGTCCGTGAGCTCCGCGGACGTGCGGCCGCCGCCCTGCGCGGCTGGGTCGACCGGGAGACCCGACTCCTGAGCCAACTGCGCTCCCGCCCGATCCTGGCCGATCCGCTGCGCGAACTCGAACACCGCCACGACGAGATCGAACGCCTGCGCACAGCCGCCCGCCGCTGCGCCGAACACCTGCTCGGCACCGAGTCGACGACCGTTGCCCACCTGCGCAGTCAGTTGACCGCCGTCGGCCCGGCCGCGACGCTGGCGCGCGGCTATGCCGTGGTCCAGCGGGTGCATGGAGCCGAACGTCATGTCGTGCGCGGTATCGACGACGCGCCCGCCGGCAGTCAGTTGCGCATCCGCGTCGGCGACGGCGCGATCACCGCCGCCGCTCTCGGCACCACCCCGCGCAGCGGCACCACCGACACCGAGAGGACATAACGTGCCCGAACCCGGCACCGACCCGGCCGATGAGGCCGCCGAACTGGCCGAAATCTCCGGCTTCGGTTATGAACGTGCCCGCGACGAGCTGGTCAATGTGGTCAAGATGCTCGAACAGGGCGGCCTCGACCTGGATGATTCGCTTGCCCTGTGGGAGCGTGGTGAAGCCCTCGCCGCCCGCTGCGAGGAACATCTGGCCGGCGCCCGGCGGCGTATCGAGGAAGCCCTCTCCCACGCCGACGAGGAAGAGTCGTGAGCGTCCGCCGCGCCGTGAATACCGGTGGGCGGCCTACTTCCGCAGCGGCCGCGCCTCGGTGACGGCCCGGGCAAGGGTGGTGAAGGCGTCACCGTCGCCGGCACCGCGGATCAGAACGCGGGTATCACCGAAGTCGGTAACCCATGCGGGTTCGGTGTCCGGGTCGCCGTAGACGACCCATTTCTGTTCGCCGATCTGCTGCGTGCCGCTCGCGTAGCGGGTATCGGCGATATGCCGGACCAGCGCCTCCTCGGTGGCATTGCTCTGGCTGAGCTGCATATAGGTGCCCTGGGGAGTGATATAGCCGATGGTGCTCACCGTGCCGCCACCCGCCTCGGTGATGGTGTCGCGGCGGCCGGAGTTGGGCGCCCAGTTCGCGGGCAGTTCCGGTTCCCGGATCGGGAACGACAGATTCTCGGCGTCCGAACGCAGCGCGGCGGCGGCGTCGAAGCTGGGAACCGGGCCCTGGGTGGGGCCACCGGCGGAGAAGCTGCACTGGCTGGCCGCACCGGCGAACACCACGGCGATCAGCACCAGCGGGATCAGCGAGAGCAGCAGGTCCCGATAGTCGTGCAGGATGCGTGGCTTTTGGTACGACACGCCTCAAGTATCCACTCGGCCGCGCCGCGGGCGGCCCCGCCCCCGGTACTCGCGTACCAGGTGTGCGCCGGGAGACGGCGAAGCGATGAGACAATTGTCCGGTACGCACGACGCCAAGGAGGCACCCCGCAATGACGGCATCATCGACCGCACCGAGCCGCCGCGAGGCGCCCGATCGCAACCTCGCGCTCGAACTGGTCCGGGTGACCGAGGCGGGCGCCATGGCGGCCGGTCGCTGGGTGGGACGCGGTGACAAAGAAGGCGGCGACGGCGCTGCGGTCGATGCCATGCGGCAACTGGTCAGCTCGGTCTCCATGCGCGGCATCGTGGTGATCGGCGAGGGTGAGAAGGACGAGGCGCCCATGCTGTACAACGGCGAACTCGTCGGAGACGGCACCGGTCCCGAGGTCGATTTCGCGGTGGACCCGATCGACGGCACCACGCTCATGTCGAAGGGCTCGCCGGGGGCCATCGCGGTGCTCGCGGTGGCCGAACGCGGCGCCATGTTCGACCCGTCGGCGGTGTTCTACATGCACAAGATCGCCGTCGGCCCCGATGTCGCCGATGTCATCGATATCTCCATCCCGATCGGCGAGAACATCCGCCGCGTGGCCAAGGCCAAGAAGGCCTCGGTGTCCGACCTCACCGTGTGCATCCTGGACCGCCCTCGGCACGCCGACCTGATCCACCAGGTGCGCGAAGCCGGTGCGCGTATCCGGCTGATCACCGACGGCGATGTCGCCGGCGCCATCTCGGCCGCGCGGCCGGACTCCGGCACCGACATCCTGGTGGGTATCGGCGGCACCCCGGAGGGCATCATCGCCGCGGCGGCGATGCGGTGTATGGGTGGCGCGCTGCAGGGCAAACTGGCGCCCAAGGACGACGAGGAGCGGCAAAAGGCGATCGACGCCGGCCACGACCTCGATCGGGTGCTGTTCACCGAGGATCTGGTCTCCGGGGAGAACGTCTTCTTCTGCGCCACGGGTGTCACCGACGGTGACCTGCTGCGCGGCGTGCGCTACTTCGGCGGCGGCGCGTCCACGCAGTCCATCGTGATGCGGTCGAAGTCGGGTACGGTGCGCATGATCGACGCCTACCACCGGTTGACCAAACTGCGTGAATACTCCTCGGTCGATTTCCACGGCGACGAGCACGCCGCGCCCCCCATGCCCTGAACCGCTCCTCCCTCGCGACACTCGGCCGCCGAATTCGCTCGAATGGCAAATTCCTGGCATATGGTTCGAGGCAGGTAGTTATGCGGCAAACCCACGCGACTACCTCTTCGGCAACGCCGCGGCGAATCCTCCCAACCGTCGCGGCGTTGCCGCCACACCTCAGCCGGGCGATGAACCTGAGCTGTATCCCCCATCGCGCCGGCCATCTCGCGAGAGGACGGACAATGGATCACTTCGCTCGACGTTCGGCCGGATCCATCATCGCGCTCGCCGCCGCGGGCCTGCTCGTGGCCGGTTGCGGCGACGACGATTCATCGGTTTCCGACGCTGTCGGCTCGCTGACCTCGGCCGTTCTTCCCGGCGGCACCACACCCGGCAAGGCCGGTGAACGCACCACGGCCGAAGGCTCTCCCACGGAAACCACCGGAGCCGAGGGCACGGCCACCGGTACCGCCACCCCCAACGCCGGAGCCGGCGAAACCAAGGTCCGGATACCCGGCGGTGAGGAGATCAGCGTCTCCGGTCCGATCTACCAGAAGTACAACGAGAACGGCGGTCCCTCCGGCACCCTCGGCCTACCGGAGGGCCCCGAACAGGTCGCCCCCAACGGCGGTCGCTATCAGGACTTCACCGGCGGCAGCGTCTTCTTCAACGACGAGACCGGCACCCACATCGTCTGGGGGGATATCCGCGAAGAATGGGAGCGCAGCGGCGGCGCCGACGGCCCACTCGGCTTCCCGACCTCCGACGAGGAGAACACTCCCGAGGGTAAGAAAAGCGAATTCCAGGGCGGCACCATCACCTGGAACTCCACGGACCGTTCCACCACGGTCACCGAGAAATAGGAGCCCGCACCGGCGCCCGACACGCTCCCCCCGACACGGTCCGAGCGTCGTGGCGAACACCGCGGAGGGACGATCGACGTAACGGTGGGAATCGGCCGGACACTGCTACGGCCTGCCGACTCCCACCCCTCGCGAACACCGACTAGGTTGTGGGGGTGCAAACTCTCTTGACCGACCGTGAACTGCTGGAATCCCTCGCGGTCGAGGTGGAAATCGCTCTGCGCCGCCACGTCGACGCGGCCGTCGAGTGGCAGCCGCACGACTATGTCCCCTGGGACGACGCCCGCAACTTCGCGTTCCTCGGCGGCATCGACTGGGAACCCGAACAGTCCGAACTGAGCGAGGTCGCCAAACTGGCGCTCACCGTCAGCGTGCTGATCGCCGACAATCTGCCCTCCTACCACCGGGAACTGGGCAAACACCTGCGCACCGGCCCCTGGTGGCGCTGGGTCGGCCGGTGGACCGCCGAGGAGAACCGGCACGCGATCCTGATCCGCAACTACCTCATGGTCACCCGCGCGGTGGACCCGGTGGAATTAGAACGGCTGCGCATGGCGGAGATGACCGCCGGTTTCCGCCGAAAGCCGCTGCATCTGCTCGATATACTGGCCGCCGCCGCCCTCGAGGAGACCGCCGCGGCCATCCGGCATCGCAATACCGCGGCCCTGCGGGAAAACCCGCTGGTCACCTCGATCAGTGAGCGGATCGCGGCCGACGACGAACTCCAGGCGCGGTTCTTCGCCGAGCTCATCGGCGCCGCCTTCGAACAGGCGCCGGATCAGGCCATGCGCGCTGTCGCCGACCGGATCGCCGCCTTCCGGGTGCCGTCCTTCACCCTGCCCGACGGGCGCAGCACCGATCAGGCGTTGGCCGAGGCCGGTATCTACGATCCGGCGAAACAGGGCGAGCTGGTTTTCACGCCACTGTTGACCGAATGGAATGTGTTCACCCGCACCGACCTGGGCGAGGCCGGCGAGGCAGCCCGCGCCGAGCTGGTCTCCCATTGCGCCGCCTCCGACGGCGCGGGGTCGCGGCCCTGACGGGTCGCTGTGTTCGATTGCGCCGCCTGGCGGCTGCGCGGGGTCATGCCCGCCGGTTCGGAGACGAATGGGTGATATTCGATTGCGCTACTTCGCGGTGGGACGCGGTCGGGTGGGTTCAGTCCTGGTCTTCGACTCTGGTCATGGACAGCACGTCGAGACGTCGGTCGAGTTCCTCCTCGGTCAGCCGGTCGGAGATCAGCCCACGGTCGAGCACCGTCTGCCGGATGGTCTTCTTCTCCTTCAACGCCTCCTTCGCGACCGCCGCGGCTTCCTCGTAGCCGATGGCGGAATTCAGCGGCGTCACAATGGACGGCGACGATTCGGCCAATGCGCGCAGCCGTTCGGTCTCCGCGACCAGCCCTCGAACGCACCGGTCGGCGAACAGCCGCGCGACCGCGGCCAGCAGCCGGATGGACTCGAGCACATTGCGCGCCATCACCGGGATGTAGACGTTCAGCTCGAAATGCCCGCCCGCACCCGCGAACGCGACGGCCGCGTCGTTGCCGACCACCTGCGCGGCGACCTGGGTAACCGCCTCGGGTAGTACCGGATTCACCTTGCCGGGCATGATGGAGCTACCCGGCTGCAGGTCCGGCAGCCGCAGTTCGGCCAGCCCGGTCAGCGGTCCGGATCCCATCCAACGGATATCGTTGGCTATCTTGGTCAGGCTCACCGCCACGGTGCGCAGCGCACCCGACACTTCGACCAGACCGTCGCGCGCCGCCTGCGCCTCGAAATGGTCCTGGGCCTCACGCAGCGCATCGAGACCGGTGGCGCGCACCAATTCCGCGACGACCCTCGCCCCGAAGCCCGTCGGAGCGTTGAGGCCGGTGCCCACCGCGGTGCCGCCGATGGGCAGTTCGCCCAGTCGCGGCAGTGTCGCCATGAGGCGTTCCATACCGGCGGCGATCTGCCGGGTGTAACCGCCGAACTCCTGGCCGAGTGTCACCGGCACCGCGTCCATCAGATGGGTGCGGCCGGACTTCACCACCGTGCGCCATTCCACCGATTTGTCCAACAGCGCCAACCGCAGATGTTCCAACGCGGGAACGAGTTCGGTGATGACCGCCTCGGTGGCGGCCAGATGGGTGGCCGTGGGGAAGGTGTCGTTGGACGACTGCGACATGTTCACATCGTCGTTCGGATGCACGGTGACACCGTTGGCCGCGGCGATCGAGGCGATCACCTCGTTGGCGTTCATATTCGAGCTGGTACCCGAACCGGTCTGGAAGACATCGATCGGGAACTGGTCGTCATGGCGGCCGTCGGCGATCTCGTTCGCCGCGACGATGATCGCGTTCGCCTTGTCCCTGGGAAGCAACCCGAGGTCACGATTGACCGTGGCGCAGGCGGCCTTGAGCAGACCGAGCGCCCGGATCTGGGCGCGTTCCAGGCCGTACCCGCTGATCGGGAAGTTCTCCACCGCCCGCTGCGTCTGGGCCCGCCACAGCGCGTTCACGGGAACGCGAACCTCGCCCATGGTGTCGTATTCGATGCGGTACTGCGTCTCCTCCATAAGATCCGACCCTAATAGCGCTGTCGGGCACCTGTCTGTCGACAGACCGCACACGCTCTACGAAACCGGGGAACGTCGCCCTATATCATTGTCACGCAGAAGACATCAAGGGATCTTCTCGAGCTCCTGAAGCTCTTTCAGCCGTGCGACCGCCCCGGCGATGGCATTGGGTTGCAGACCGGCGTCTCCGAGAGCTGCCTGAAACCGAGCCATGTCCACGTTCTTCACACCCCGCAGAACTTCGGGCACAAGTGTCTGGCCCTTCTGCGCCGCGACGAAATCGGAGTAGATGGCTACCTTGAGTGGCTGTATCGATAAAGGGAACGACCTGCCATGGTCGATGGCGACGACGTCCAAGTGCGTGCCGCGATCAACCGTGCGCCAGTTCTGAGGCCCGCGGTCGAGCGCCCCGATAATATAGTCGAGAACCGCGACCTGCTGTTGTTGTTCTACAGGGTAGTCTCTCGGTTCTCTGGCGGGATCCGATTCGACGAATTGCTGAATCATTCCGGGATAGCGCTGTCTACCGTCGAGGCCGATCACACCATCGGTCCAGGCCGTCGGCGGCACCACCTTGAATCCGAGTAGTTCGCTGACTCGGTACGCCGCGATCTCCCTATTCGTGAGTGCACCGGGGGACCTCATGAAGGCGAGTGCTGGGTGGATTATTTCGCCGATGGCGGGGTTGTTTTCACCACTGATGGGTTTGAGGATATACAGCTTTCCATCATCCGAGCGGAACAATCGCACCGTGGTGGAACTCATCTCGACCCGGCCCCGAATATCGCCAGGGAATTCGGCCTGGGTGATGAGCCTGCGCGCCCGCATCGCCAACTCGACTTCGCTCGGCCGATATTTCCAGTCTCGCTCAGGGGCCGCCCGCATCGGATGCGGTGTCAGCACTGTCCTGGGCTGGTCGCGCAGACGGTCGGCCGCCATGGTATCGGTGCCATGATTACTGCGCACACCGAAACGCACGGTCTCACTGGTGCGACGGTACGTATGCCCGGCCCATCGTGTTCCCAGGTCCAACGTCCCGGTAAGACGGTGGGCAAGGTCACGCAGAACCGGTGTGACGCTGTCCCTCACTGTGGGGTTTCGTCAACCACCCGGTAGTATCCCATACCGGGCAATTGGAGCAATGCGCGCAAGAACCGCCGTCCCGTGTCGGGTCTGATCCATACAGCCGGGTCGTAAACTCTGATGCCGCGGGTGAACCACCGCTCAGCGAGCAGGCATCCGTTGGAATCGAGGACGGTGAGCGTCACGATGCCCTCGGATGTCAATTTGAACTCGGCCACCCGTCGTGGTTCCGAGGAGCCTATATCGTAAAGAGCGACCGTGGTCGGCGTGTATTCGTCCATATTCTTCGCATCCGCACGCTTTCAACCAGAATTATCCTCCACCGTTAATTATCGCAGACTCGGCGAGCTGGTGTGGCAGTTCGATAGGCCGACGGGCCGATCCGCGCAGTGGCGACTACGGGTACCGCCGATCCCGCCGACACCGGTATTCGCAGGACCGTCATATCCTGGTTCCGCTGGTGAGATACCACCGGTGGGTGGCCGACCACGGGCGAAACGCCGTGGTGGGCCACCCGGTTGTCGGTCAGACGTTGGGGCCGTATTCCTCCAGCATCTCCGTGACCAACGCGGCGATCGGCGAGCGTTCACTACGGGTCAGGGTGATATGGGCGAACAAGGGATGGCCCTTGAGTTTCTCGATCACCGCGGCGACACCGTCGTGCCTGCCGACGCGCAGGTTGTCCCGCTGGGCCACATCGTGGGTGAGTACCACCCGCGACCCGGTGCCCAACCGGCTGAGCACCGTGAGCAGCACATTGCGTTCCAGTGACTGCGCCTCGTCGACGATGACGAAGGAGTCGTGCAGGGAGCGGCCCCGGATATGGGTCAGTGGCAGCACCTCCAGCATGTCGCGGCTGAGCACTTCCTCCATCACCTCGCGGCTGGCCAGCCCGTCGAGGGTGTCGAAGACGGCCTGCGCCCACGGCCCCATCTTCTCGCTCTCGGTGCCGGGCAGATAACCCAGATCCTGGCCGCCGACGGCGTACAGCGGCCGGAACACCACCACTTTGCGCTGGGCGCGGCGTTCCAGCACCGCTTCCAGCCCGGCGGTCAACGCGAGCGCGGATTTGCCGGTGCCCGCGCGGCCGCCCATGGACACGATGCCGACACTTTCGTCGAGCAGCAGGTCCAACGCGATCCGCTGTTCGGCGGACCGCCCGTGCAGCCCGAACGCCTCCCGTTCGCGGACGAGCTGAACCCGCTTGTCCGGCGTCACCCGCCCCAACGCGCTGGAGGTCGGGCCCAGCAGGCGAATACCGGTGTGGCACGGCAGTTCTCGCGCTTCGTCCAGGTCGATCACCGATTCGCTGTAGAGCGCGTCGATGCGTTCGGACGCGACGTCGATTTCGGCCATACCGGACCAGCCGGAGGTCACCACGTCCTGGGCGTGGTATTCCTCGGCGCGCAGACCCACCGAGCTCGCCTTGACCCGCAGCGGGATGTCCTTCGACACCAACACCACATCCTCGCCTTCACCGGCGAGGTTGAGCGCGCAGGCCAGGATGCGGGAATCGTTGGTCTCGGTGCGGAAGCCCACCGGTAGCACCGCAGGATCGGTGTGGTTCAACTCCACATGCAGCGTGCCGCCTTCGGTACCGATCGGCAACGGCTGATCCAGTCGTCCGTGCTGCACCCGCAGGTCGTCGAGCATGCGTAACGCTTCCCTGGCAAACCAGCCGAGCTCGTGATGATGACGTTTGCCTTCGAGCTCGCTGATAACAACCAGCGGCAGCACCACCCGGTGCTCGCCGAACCGGGTCACCGACCACGGGTCCGATAACAGGACCGAAGTGTCGACAACGAAGGTCTTGGTGCCTTTCTCGAGGGAGCGAGAGATCGCCGTGGAAGCGGATACGGAGCGTGCAGCAGTCACGGTAGGCTCCTATCGTCTGCGCGGCACCCACACAGACAGTCTCGCTGGGCCGGTCGGTCCTGATGGTGTCGACGCGAACGTCAACCACCATGAGGGCCGGGTGCCGGCCCCTTCGTACTGAGTTGCTCAGTCACGGTCAGGACCTCCCGAACGAGCCACACCGACGCGGCCCGCCACATCGAAACTACCTGCGTTTGGGTGTGACGCGCCCGGAGACGGGAAACCGTGTCGGTGAATTCGTCGTTAACGACTCGATGTCGACCGACGTTTCCGCTGATCAGCGCCTGTTATCGAGCAGTGACCGGCAAAGTGTGAACTGGCGATATTTCAGCGAAGGATTTCGCCTCGCTCACTCGCGCAACCGGTCGAGCAGTACCGGCAGGTGGCTGCGCTCCGGTTCCTTCACCGCCGTCAGCAAGGTGACCGGCGGATCGTTCGCCGCGAGTTCCCGCAGCCGTCCCAGCTACTCCCGCGCCGCGGAACCGGACAGCTCATCGGTATACCGATCGGCGAACGCATCGCGCCGCCCGTCCGAGTCCGCATGAAACCAGCGCCGCAACTCGGTGGACGGTGTGACATCCTTCGCCCACTCCTCGATCCGGGCCTCGGACTTCTTCAACCCACGCGGCCACAACCGGTCGACCAACACTCGGTGCCCATCGTCCGTGTCGGGCTCGTCGTAGACGCGTTTCACCCGGAAGCCACGCGGTGGCGTCACCGTTTCATCACCCATACACCTATAGCAGCACAACATCACCGGACGTGGTAGTGCCGCGCAGCGGCGATTCCCAGCCCTCGGCGGATCGGACAGAACCAGCTCGAGCACCCCTTTGCGGGAAGCTTCCCACCATGCGCCGGGCCAACTCGCGCGACGCCTGGATTCTGGGGGCCAGCGTTGTTGATCGGTAGGAAATTGGCCGATGCGTGTCGGGCGGTCCGCGATCGTCTGTCCAGAAGTTCACAGCAGCCGGTGGGACCGCATCGGACAAATCCTCAGAGTTCGGTAGCGCCCGGGCACGCGACGCGGCCAACGCATTCGGAGCCGAAGACGAAGACTCCGAGAAAATAGCCGGTGCGACCTGGAAGGAGAGGACGGCGAACCGCCGGTGACGACGACCGAGGCCGACCCTCGGAGCGGCCGATATGGCGGTCTCGCATAACGTTGCTCGTGGCCGCGACCTCATCGATGAGCTCGATTATTCCCAGATCGTCCGACGATGAAACTCGGGTTTGCGAGCCGGGAAACCCGGTGCAGTGCGGAATATCCCTGGCAGAAAACAAAATCCGGTGGGGTCAACAGTCGACTCCACTGTCCGGGCCCTTCGCTCGCGCTCTCCGGACCTCGGCCGAATGAAGAATGAACTCACGTGACCCCTCCGGCGAGAGGGCACGAACGAGTTGACAAAATGGGCTACATCCGAAGAACCCGCTCCTGGGTTTTACCGATAGCCTTACGCGCATCGATCAGGCACTTGCGTCGCGTAAACGCATCATATTCATCGTGTAATGCGATCTTCGAGTGCATCCGGCTGCCCTGCGAAGGTCTGTACCTGGAGCCCTGAAGTGATGAAGCACACGGCTTTCGACCGGAAGTACCCTGGACACCGAGCCCGTACAGATTAGAGTCACGCTATGGGCGGTAACGCAGAGCTCGAGAAACTCTCCTCCAAGGAGCTGCACGACCGGGCGGTCAAGCAGGCCGTGCGCCACGCCGATATCAAGTTCCTCTGGGAACTCCTCACCCGTATCCCCGCCGCCGAGGCGACCGCGGGGCGGGTGGGTGAGAGTGAAGCCGATATCAAATGGGTCGTCCCGCTCATCGACGACTACATCCACGCCGGTGACGGGGAGCTCGCGGATGCGCTGCGTCCGTTCTACCTCGACTACCTGACCGGCCGCTCCTGAGCCGCCGCACGGCCTACAGCCGGTGCGCCGATTCGGCGGGCCGATATGACAGCCGGGGGTGGTGCCTGCCGCGCTCGTCATGCGGCAGGCACCCGCTCATTCGGCGACCGCGGCCCCGGTCGGCGGGGGCGGCGCCGCATCCAATACGGCGGACTCCTCGTCGGTGAACAGCCGGGAACGGATGAGGAACCGGACCCCTTCCGGCGCCTCCAACGAGAACCCGCTACCCCGGCCGGGCACTACATCCACCGTGAGATGGGTGTGTTTCCAGTATTCGTACTGGTCGGCATTCATCCAGAACGGCGTATCGGCGTCGACCCGACCCAACAGCACATCCGAGGCACCCACCCGGAACTCACCGCGCGGGTAGCACATGGGGGAGCTGCCGTCGCAGCACCCGCCGGATTGGTGGAACATCACCGCTCCGTGCCGTTCGATCAGTTCGCGCAGCAGCCGCGCCGCCGATTCGGTGAGTTCCACCCGGTTCGGTCCGGAGGACGGTTCCGTCATCAGAAGAAACCGAGCTTCTGGGGCGAGTAGCTGACCAGAAGGTTCTTGGTCTGCTGATAGTGGTCGAGCATCTTGGCGTGGTTCTCCCGCCCGATACCGGACTTCTTGTATCCGCCGAACGCCGCGTGCGCCGGATAGGCGTGATAGCAGTTGGTCCACACCCGGCCCGCCTTGATTCCGCGACCCAGCCGGTAGGCGGTGTTGCCGTCCCGGGTCCAGACACCGGCGCCGAGACCGTAGAGGGTGTCGTTGGCGATCTTCAGCGCCTCTTCCGGGGAGTCGAACCTGGTCACCGCGACGACCGGGCCGAAGATCTCCTCCTGGAAGATCCGCATGTCATTGCTGCCGGAGAACACGGTGGGCTGGATGTAGTAGCCGTTCGGGAAGACTTCCACCTTGCGCGGGCCGCCGCCGGTGAGCACCTCGGCGCCCTCCTGCACACCGATATCGATGTAGGACAGGATCTTCTCGTACTGATCGTTACTGGCCTGCGCGCCGATCATGGTCTCGTCGTCGAGCGGGTTGCCGCCCTTGATGGCCTCGGTCCGCGCGATACAGCGTGCCATGAACTCGTCGTAGATGGACGAGTGGATGAGCGCGCGCGACGGGCAGGTGCACACCTCGCCCTGGTTCAGCGCGAACATCACGAACCCTTCGACCGCCTTGTCGAGGAATTCGTCGTCGGCGGCCATGACATCGGGCAGGAAGATATTCGGGCTCTTACCGCCCAGTTCCAGGGTGACCGGGATGATGTTCTCGCTGGCGTACTGCATGATCAGCCGCCCGGTGGTGGTCTCGCCGGTGAATGCCACCTTGGCCACCCGCGGGCTCGAGGCCAGTGGTTTACCGGTTTCCACGCCGAACCCATTGACCACGTTCAGCACGCCCGGCGGCAGCAGATCGGCGATCAGCTCCACCACCTTCATGATGGAGGCCGGGGTCTGTTCGGCGGGTTTGAGCACCACCGCGTTGCCGGCCGCCAGCGCGGGCGCCAGCTTCCAGGTGGCCATCAGGATGGGGAAGTTCCACGGGATGATCTGCCCGACCACGCCGAGGGGTTCGTGGAAGTGGTAGGCGACGGTGTCGGAGTCGATCTCACTGATCCCGCCCTCCTGGGCGCGAATGGCGCCGGCGAAATAGCGGAAGTGGTCGACGGCCAGCGGCAGGTCGGCGGCCTTGGCCTCCCGGACGGGTTTGCCGTTTTCCCAGGTCTCGGCCACCGCAAGGGCCTCGAGGTTCTCCTCGATCCGATCGGCGATCTTATTGAGGATATTGGCGCGCTCGGTGGTCGAGGTGGCACCCCAGGCGTCGGCGGCGGCATGCGCGGCGTCCAGGGCGAGATCGACGTCGGCGGCGGAGGAACGGGCCACTTCACAGAATTTCTCCCCGTCGATCGGGGACGGGTTGTCGAAGTACCGGCCTTCGACCGGGGCGGTCCATTCACCACCGATGAAATTGTCGTATCGGTCGGCGTAGCTCACGATGCTGCCGTCGGCTCCTGGCTTTGCATAGGTCATAGCGCTTGCTCCTGGCGAATCGAAGACTGATACCCACACTCCGTTATAGGTGATGTGGATCACTTCGATAATGCCCCACCGGACAACTACTCGAAGAAGAACGCCCGATCGCGCCGGGCGGGCGACCGTACCGTCACCTCATCGGCCCAGCACCGCCCGCACCAGACCGACCACCGTACCGCGCAGGAAGTTCTCCCAGCTGAAATGGTCGTGCCACAAGATGATTCGGCCGTCCCGCAATTCGAAGGTGCCGGCGACCCAGAAGGAGATACGGACCGGGCCGAAGCGCAGGATATCGGTGCGGTCGGTGAGCACGATATCGCCCTGAGCGGCGATATGATGCATTTCGGCGGCGAATCCGAACCGATCGCGATTGAGACCGCGCAGCAGTTTGGCGACCCGGTCGAAGCCGCGCACATCCGGCAGCGAGGTGTTCTTCCAGACGATATCCGGATGCACCAGCTCCAGCGCCTCGGAGACCGCGCCCAGTTCCATGGCGTTGAAGAACTCCCGCACCGTGGTGCTCGCGTCCTGATCCACGTCCTTTTCGGTCATGAACCGAGGGTAGGCCAATCTCGACCGACCGGGTGTCCGATCGCCGGGCGGCTAATGCCCACGACGATCGATGAGCGCCTCCAGACCGTCGAGGATGCGGTCGATACCGAAGTTCAGTGCGTCGTCACGAGCCGATTCACCGGCGGATTGTTCCCGCATGGCCGCGGTCACCTCGGGATAGCGGTCCCCGGCGGCCACCATCACCTCCGCCATCTGCCCGACCAGACGTTCCTCCAGTCCATCGGTGCCACCGACCCTCATCTGCTGCACCAGACTCCGCACATGGCCGTTGAGTACGACGACGGTGTCCAGCCGCTCCGGGCCGGTGAGCGGCGTCGCGGCCAGCGCACCGAGCGCTGCCTCCAGCCATCCGAGTTCGTGCGGGCCCATGGGGCGGACACCGGTGGATAGTTCCAGCGTCCACGGGTGGGCGCGGTAGCGCCGGAAGATCTCCTCGGCCCAGGCGCGCAACCCGGCCCGCCACGGCGCCTCCTCGGAAACCGGTTGCGCCGCGGTCAGGTCCGGTGGCGCCCCCATCGCCGCCTCCAGCATCAGCGCGGCGAGTTCGGCCTTGCCGGGGACATACCGATACAGCGACATCTTGGTGTAGCCGAGACGTTCGGCCACCCGTTGCATCGATACCCCGCCCATGCCTTCCGCGTCGGCCAGTTCGATGGCCGCGCCGACGATGGCTTCCGTCGACAGCGAGGGTTTCGGCCCGCGCCGCGGCTGCCGCCCGGTACCCCACAGCAGCTCGACAACGCTCGGAGCAGGCATCGCAGCTCCCTTCCGACCAAATGGGTTGACGTCGAAACTGTGTCTACCATACGCTCTTCTGCGTCCGCTGGAAACAGATACTGATGGACGCAGTTTTCGGAATGGAGCGACCATGCGTAACAAGACCGTCCTGATCTCCGGCGCGAGCATCGCCGGCCCCGCCCTCGCCTACTGGCTGAACCGCTACGGATTCGATGTCACCGTCGTCGAACGCGCACCCGCGCCACGCCCCGGCGGCCAGGCTGTCGACTTCAAAGGCCAGACCCACCGCACGGTGCTGGAGCGCATGGGCATCCTCGACACGGTCCTGGCGCGACAAACCGGTGGCGCCGATATGGTGTTCGTGGACGAAGCGGGCAACCGCCGCGCGACCCTGTCCGGCGATTTCACCGGCGGAGACATCGAGATACTGCGCGGCGACCTGGCCGAGATCATGTATGACCGGACCGCCGAGAACTGCGCCTATGTCTTCGGCGACTCGATCAGCGCGCTCACCCGAACCGCCGAAGGTGTCGCGGTGGAGTTCGAACAGGGGCCGGCCCGAACCTTCGACCTCGTATTCGGCGCCGACGGCATCCACTCACGGGTACGCGCATCGGCATTCGGGCCCGAACGGGATTTTGTCCGTCACCGCGGTTACTACTACTGCATCGCCACCCCGGAGACCCGAAGCCAGAACACGGACGGCCCCGGCCACGCGGTCGCCCATGCGCACAACGCCCCCGGCAGACTCGCGATCAGCGGCGGACCGGCGGCCGAGCAGATGTACATGTTCGCCGCACCCGAACTCTCCTATGCCCGCGACGACGAAACCGCGCAGCGACGCATCCTCACCGAGGCCTTCGCCGACGTCGGGTGGAAGGTACCGGAGATGCTCGCGGAGATGGCGCACTACGAGAACTTCTACCTGGCCGCCCTCGCCCAGGTGCGCATGCGCACCTACGTCTCCGGGCGGGTGGCGCTGGTCGGCGACGCGGCGTACGGGAACACCCTGGCCGGTTTCGGAACCGGGCTCGCGATCGTCGGAGCCTACGTCCTCGCCGGCGAACTCGCCGTCACCGGCGGCGACCACACCGTGGCCTTCGCCCGCTACGAGGAGATCATGCGCGACTACGCCAAACTCGCGGGCAACAGCAACCCCGGCCGGTTCCTCGCCCCCAAAACCCGCTACGGCATCCACCTCCGCGACCGGTTCCTCGGCTCACGCCTATTCGACCTGATGGACCGGTACGCGGCGGACGCCAAGGACAATATCGACCTGCGCGACTATCCGGCCCTGCTCGCGGGCGATATCGACACCCCGTCTCCCCGGCAGTAACGGACCCGCGGCGACCCCGCTCTCATGAGACCACGCTCGTCGAATCGACGCCGCCCCGCATAGACCGAAGCGGCGTCGACGACAGCGGAACGTGGCGAGCGAGCGGACACGGGTCAGCCGAGCAGGTTCCAGTCCTCCAGCCCCTGGTAGAGCGGGAAGTCGGCGGCCAATTTGCGGACCCGACCGCGCAGGGCATCAGCGTCGGCCCTACCCGTCAGAGCGCCGGCGATGATATCCGCCACCTCGGTGAACTCCTCGTCACCGAAACCACGGGTGGCCAGTGCCGCCGTACCGATACGCAGGCCCGAAGTGACCATCGGGGGACGCGGATCGAATGGAACGGCATTGCGGTTGACCGTGATACCGATCTCGTGCAGCAGGTCCTCGCCCTGCCGGCCATCGATATCGGAGTTACGAAGGTCGACCAGTACCAGGTGCACGTCGGTGCCTCCGGTGAGCACACTGACGCCCTTGTCGACCACGTCGGCACCGGTGAGTCGTTCGGCGAGAATCTTCGCGCCGGAGAGGGTGCGCTGTTGCCGTTCGGCGAACTCGGCGCTGCCCGCGATCTTGAATGCGACCGCCTTGGCCGCGATGACGTGCATGAGCGGGCCGCCCTGCTGGCCCGGGAACACCGAGCTGTTGAGTTTCTTCGCGAAATCCTCTTTGGCCAGGATCAGACCGGAGCGGGGACCGCCGAGAGTCTTGTGCACGGTGGAGGAGACGACATCTGCGTAGGGCACCGGCGACGGGTGCACACCGGCCGCGACCAGCCCGGCGAAATGCGCCATATCCACCCACAGATAGGCGCCCACCTCGTCGGCGATCTCGCGGAACGCCGCGAAATCCTGATGCCGCGGATAGGCCGACCACCCGGCCACGATCACCTTCGGCCGAGCTTCCCGTGCGGTCTCGCGCACCTCGTCCATATCGATCCGGTGGTCTTCCTTGGAGACCCCGTACGAATGCACCTCGTACAGCTTGCCGGAGAAGTTCAACCGCATCCCGTGGGTGAGATGGCCACCATGTGCCAGATCCAGACCCAGCAGCCGATCGCCCGGGTCCATCAGCGCCATCAGCACCGCCGCATTGGCCTGAGCCCCCGAATGCGGCTGGACATTGGCGAACTCCGCGCCGAACAGTTCCTCGGCGCGCTCGCGGGCGAGTGTCTCGACCACATCGACGTGCTCGCAGCCGCCGTAGTAGCGCCGGCCCGGATAGCCCTCGGCATACTTGTTGGTGAGCACGCTGCCCTGCGCCTGCAGCACCGCTCGCGGGACGAAATTCTCCGAGGCGATCATCTCCAGGGTGTCGCGCTCGCGAGCGAGCTCTCCTGCCATCGCGGCAGCGACCTCGGGGTCGAGTTCACCGAGAGACTGGGTATTGACAGAAGCGGTCGTCTGCGTCACCCGGCCAGTCTATGAGCTTCGAATGAACGGGCCGGCATCGGGTTGGGCCGGTTTCGACAGGCGGAGAGGCGCATCGCACCGTATTGTTCGTCACACCCGGTTATGCCTACCGGTTCCCAGTTCCCCCCACTACAGAAGTGATCATGATTTCGTTTCTTCCAATGCTCGCCCAGCTCCTGTACACGCTGTCCCGTAGGGCGGTCACCTTCTCCGCCGAACTCCCGCACGAGCTACTCGGCTGATCAGGGCGTTCGGCACGGCCCCGGCGGACCGCGGGCCCGGATACCGCGGTCCGGTCGGCCGACGGGGCACACCGTTTCGACGACGCCCCGCAGACGTCAGCACATGGCGCGGACAGCGCCCGGGGTGAGCGGTTCATCGAGCAGCCGGCGGAACCGCTCCGCGCGGTCGTCGGCGTCGGTGGCCCGGGCCAGCCACCCGCCGAGCAGCCGGTAGCCCTCCACGTAGGTGCTGATGTAGGCCCGCCACAGCGGGGAGGACAGGAAACGCAGCGACTGGCGGGCGCGATTGGGCGAGGCCAGGTTCCAGCGCTGCAGGAACTCCGCCACCTCGTCGGGGTCACGGCCCTGATCGTGCAGCATCAGCGCGGCGTCCTGCCGCACGCCGAGCAACTGCGCCGACGCCTCCGCCAGCCGTTCGGCGCGTTCCCCGTCGAACCGCAGGCCCAGATCGGCGTAGATCTCCTGGGCCCACACACCCCAGCCCGGACCGACGATCGAACGCAACGCCAGATCCGCCAAACCCTCCGCCATCAGACACTGGGGGGTGTTGACCAGGAACAGTGTCTGTTCGGCCTGTCCCGCCGTGACCAAACCGGCCTCCTTGCGGCAGTGCTCGGTGTGATGACCCGGATACGCCTCGTGCGCGATCAACCGCGGCAGATTCGCCATATGCTGGCGCAGATCGGAGTTGATCGCCACCGTCGAGCGGTAATTGCCCTGGTAGTAGTTGAACCCGGACCAGGGCTTGTCGCCGACCACCTCGTAGGTGACGTGCTCGTGGTCCGGCAGCGGGTACCGTGCACGCACCAATTCCCGCAGCGCACCGGAGAACGCCTCCACACAGGCCGACAACCGTTCCGGCGGTATCTCGTCGGCGCGGCGGTGCGCCGCCATCCGCTCCGGCAACGAGCCGTCACCGGCGAGCACCTCGTCCATTTTGCGGTGCGCGTCACGGTAGTCCTCGGGATCGCCCGCGCTGATCTCCACATCGAAATAGGCGTGGACCTCGTCCACGAAACCGATCTCATCACCGGCGAACTTACGACCCGAGCACTCCAGGGCCCGCAGATGCACGTCCAGGAACTCGGCCCGCTGCGGGGGAAGCCCGGCGGAGGGCAGTTCCGAGCGCAGCGCAGCCGCCCGGCGGGCCAGCTCGCGCGGTTCCGGTGCGGGCGCGTCCTCCACCTCGCGGCGCAACCGCGGGTCACCGGTGTAGGCGTCGACGAAACCCTCTTCGAGACGGTCGAAGGCCAGGCCGAGCCGCAGATATTCGATCACGAGGGGATGCGCTTCCATGCAGCGGAGTCTATGTTCGATGGCGCCGCCTCCGGCGGCGCGGGTCAGGGCCCTCGTGGCCCGGGTCTTCCCTCCCTCCGCGCCGCCGCCGACGCGACGGCGCTCCGGTCGGCCCAGACCAGGGCGGGCCCCGACCGCCGGAGTGAGGTGTCCGAGAAGGTGCCTACCGGACCTGTCGACGGGCTCTATCCCCGCGTGCCGCCGCTGCGCGATATCGCTCTGGACGAACCGCACCCGGGACAGGCCCGACCACCGGGGTGGCACGTCCGAGAAGCGTCATCGGGCTGATCCCGGCTCTGCTTCACTCGCGTGATCTGGGCATTCATTCCAGTGCGGGTACCACTGGTCATGAGGTCGCTCCGATCGGTGCGGACGCGGGGCAGGCCTCCACCACTGGGGGACAGTCCATGAAAGCGGTATCGACGCCCCCCACGGCGCGGGGTCGGGATCTTGTGGCCCAGCCACCCGGATAGAGCCTTTCGAACCGGAGTTCGGCGGTGTGGGAGCGGGGGGATTGGATATGGAAAGGGGAGGTGGACGGGTGTTTCGGGCGAGGTAGAGAGGTGGTGGGGTTACGGGTGATCAGCGGATAATGGACCCCCTTTTACGGGCGAATCCGCACGGGGCGCAGAATTCAGCCATGAGGGCACAGACGGACCGCATCTCACAACAACAGCACGGCCACTGTGCATGTTCGGCGGAGCGGAGCGCTGGGTAAATGGCGAAAGCGAACGAGCCGAGCCCGTATGTGGAATTCGACCGGAAACAGTGGCGCACGCTGCGCAAATCGACTCCCCTTGTGCTCACCGAAGAAGAACTGATCGGCCTGCGCGGGCTGGGTGAGCAGATCGACCTGGAAGAGGTCGCCGAGGTCTACCTTCCGCTCGCCCGACTCATTCACCTGCAGGTCGCCGCGAAACAGCGGTTGTTCGCCGCGACCGCCACCTTCTTGGGAGAGACACACCCCGACAAACAGGTTCCCTTCGTGATCGGGGTCGCGGGCAGCGTCGCGGTGGGCAAATCCACCACCGCGCGCGTCCTGCAGGCGCTGTTGGCCCGCTGGGACCACCATCCCCGGGTGGACCTGGTCACCACCGACGGATTCCTCCACCCCACGGCCGAACTCACCCGACGCGGCATCATGCACCGCAAGGGTTTTCCGGAAAGCTACGATCGGCGCAAACTGCTGCGTTTCGTCACGGAGGTGAAATCGGGCGCCCCAGAGGTGTGCGCACCGATGTATTCACATATCTCCTACGATATCGTTCCCAACGAATTCCACTGTGTACGTCAGCCGGATATCCTCATCGTCGAAGGGCTGAACGTGTTGCAGACCGGCCCGCGGCTGATGGTCTCGGACCTGTTCGACTTCTCCATCTATGTCGACGCCCGTATCGAGGATATCGAGAACTGGTACGTACAGCGGTTTCTCAGCCTGCGCAAGACCGGCTTCGCCGACCCCAAAGCCCATTTCCACCACTACGCCCGCTTCACCGATTCCGAGGCAACATCGGCCGCCAAGGACATCTGGAACTCGACCAACCGTCCCAATCTGGTGGAGAACATTCTCCCCACCCGCCCCCGCGCCACTCTGGTCCTCCGCAAGGATTCCGACCACAGCATCAACAGAATCCGCCTCCGTAAACTCTGAGCGACGCCTGCGCCCCGATCGGCCGAGCCGCCCCACCGACTACAAAGAAGCACGATCCCGCACCATAGGATTCGAACCCACCCTGCGAGGATGGCACCGGCCCACCTTCTCGGACACTCACCCCGACGGTCGGGGCCTTCCCGGATCCGAACCGGCCGAAGCGATGCCACACAGCGGCGGCACACAGAGAGAAAGCCCGAGTAACCAGCCCCGGCCGCCACCTTCTCGGACGCCTCACCCCGATGATCGGGACCCGCCCCGGATCCGGCCCAACCAGATCAACGTTGCGCCCACGACACCACGCAAGGAAAGCCCGCGCCACCAAGCCCCCCACCACTTCCGCGGATATCCCACTCCGGTGGTCGGGACCCGCCCCGGATGCGGCCCCCGTCCGGAACGACAACACGTCGACAGCAACACACGAGGACAAAGCCCGTCGCCAGGCCCGGCAGACACCTTCTCGAACGCCTCACCCCGGCGGTCGGGACCCGCCCCGGGTCTGGACCGACCGGAGCGCCGTCGCGTCGGCGGCGGCGCGGAGGAAGGGAAGACCCGGGGACATGAGGGCCCCGACCCGCGCCGCCGAAGGCGGCGCCATCGAACACAGCATCAAGCGCCATAACGACGGTGGCGCGCGGCGTAATCGCGTAAGGCGCGCAGGAAGTCGACGCGGCGGAACTCGGGCCAGTACGCCTCGGTGAACCAGATCTCGGAATAGGCGCTCTGCCAGAGCAGGAAACCGGAGAGCCGTTGTTCGCCGGAGGTGCGGATGACGAGGTCCGGGTCCGGCTGCCCGGAGGTGTAGAGGTGCTGGTCGATCGCGTTCACGGTGATCGACTGGACCAGGTCTTCGCCGGTCTCGCCGGCTGCGATCTCTTGGCGGACCAGTTTGCGCACCGCGTCGGCGATCTCCTGCCGGCCGCCGTAGCCGACGGCGACGTTGACGTGGGTTCCGGTGCGTCCGCTGGTACGTTCGGCCGCCGCGCGTAGTCGTTTGGCGACCAGGTCCGGTAACCCGTCCAGCGAGCCGACGATGCGCATGCTCCAGTTCTGCTCGGGCGCCGACAGTTCTTCGGCGACGTCGGTGATGACCTCGAACAGTGTTTCCACTTCCTCGGGGGCGCGGCGCAGATTTTCGGTGGACAGCAGGTAGACGGTGACGAGTTCGATGCCTTCGGCCTCGCACCAGCTCACCAGTTCGGCGATTTTCAACGCACCGACCCGGTGCCCGTGGTTGGCGTCTGTGAATCCGTTCTCCCTGGCCCAGCGCCTATTGCCGTCGCAGATCACCGCGACGTGCCGGGGATGCTGTTTACCCGTCAGCTGCTTGGCCAGCCGGGCCTCGTATATGCGATACGGAAGGCTGCGCACCCGACTACGAATTTCCACGACGTCCAACAGTACGCCCTGTCGGCATTGGATCCTCGGTTACGGCGGGTACCGGTACAGTAGGCATTCCAAGCCAACCTACGGGATCGTAGGTTACTGACGGGTTAACCCAGGAGGTACGCCGTGCCCGACCCGGCAACCGATGTCACGTACGACGCTGTCATCGGTACCAATCCGGCCGAATCACTGACTGCGCTGGTCAAACCGCGAATGCGCGGCTGGATCCACACCTGGGCGACCGCAGTCGCCGCCCTGGCCGTTGTCGCCCTGGTCGTCACCGCCGCCGGTGTCTCCACCACCGCGGTATGGGCGACCCTCGTCTACGGACTCACCGTCTGCGCGCTGTTCGGCACCAGCGCCGTCTACCACCGGGTGACCTGGTCCACCACCCGGGCCCGTATCCGGATGAAACGCCTGGACCATTCGATGATCTTCCTGTTCATCGCCGGCAGTTATACGCCGTTCGCGCTCCTGGGCCTCCCCGACCGCACCGGACGCCTACTGCTCACCGTGGTGTGGGCGGGTGCGCTGACGGGGGTGGCGTTGAAACTGCTGTGGCCGATGGCGCCGCGCTGGGTGGGCGTCCCGCTCTATCTGCTGCTCGGCTGGGCGATCGTGCCGGTGATCGGACAACTGCTCGACGCGGTGGGCGTCGCGCCGATGCTGCTCCTGCTGGTCGGCGGACTCGCCTACAGCGCGGGCGCCGTTCTCTACGCCACCCGATGGCCGAACCCCTGGCCCACGGTCTTCGGTCACCACGAGTTCTTCCACGCCGCGACCGTGCTCGCCGCTCTGTGCCACTACCTCGCCATATGGCCGGTGCTGCTGCGCTGACCGGGGCAACCGCTCTATGCTGCTCGATCGTGTTCCCCCTCACCGTCGCCGGCGGTAGTCGATCGGCCGGCCGCGGCCCCGCGCCCACCCGATCGGAGTGGATCCGATGATCTCCCGACTGGTGGTCCGGGCGCTGCGGGCACCGTGGGGACTGGCGGCGATGGTCGTCACGGGAAACCTCGCCGGACTGGCGGTTATCGTCATGCAGCTGTGGCTGAGCGGATTCACCGCACGCCTCGGCTCCGGCAATGCGAACGACCTGATCCTGGTGTCGATCTACCCCGTGATCGGGTTCGCCATCGGCGTCGGACTGGCCATTCGGGATCGGATCGTCTACTTCGGCTGGCTCGACCGGACCCGCGGACCGACACCGCGGGAAGCCCGGCGTCTGCTCCGGCTGCCCTTCGCCATCACCTTCCGGGCGATGGCCCTGTGGCTGCCGGGGATCATTCTGGCCGCGGTGCTCTTGGCGCGTATCACTCCCGAGAACGACCTCCTCGTCATGGGGGCCATGTTCACCATCGGTGGACTGGAGACGGCCGGGCTGACCTATCTGATCGTCGACCGGGTGATCCAACCGGCGATTCCGCTCATGGCCAAGGTGCTCGGCCCCACCATGCACTGGAGTTCCACCGTGTTCGCTCGGGTGGTGCTGGCCTGGGCGCTTTCCGGGGCCATGCCGCTGAGCGCGCTGATCGTCGTCCTCGCCGATCCGGTGGCGCACACCCAGGACCGTATTCGCACCGGCATCTATGTCGCCGTGCTCGGCCTCGTGGTGGGCGCCCTGGCCACCGCCACCCTGGCCCGGGCGGTGGCCGCGCCGCTGCGGATACTGCATCTGGCGCTGGATCGGATAACCCACGGTGAACTGGAGGTGCGGGTACCGGTGGGCAGCGCCAACGAGATCGGCCGATTGGAGCATTCGGTCAACGAACTGGCCGCCACGCTGCGGGAGCGGCTGCGGATGCGGGACCTTTTCGGCCGCCACGTGGGCGACGAGGTCGCCGAGCGGGCGCTGGCCGGCGGAGTGGACCTGGCCGGTGACGTGCGCGAGGTCACCGCGCTGTTCGTGGATGTCACCGGATCGGTGGCGATCTCCACCGGATTACCGCCGCAGGAGTTCGTCGCCAAACTCAACCGGCTCATGTCCATCGTGGTGGCCGCGACCGAGGAGAACGACGGACTGGTCAACAAGTTCGAAGGCGATGCGGCGCTGTGCATCTTCGGCGCACCCATCGCGGTACCCGATAACGCCACCCCCGCCTTGCGGGTGGCGCGGCGGATTCGCGACGAGGTTTTCGCGGTCGGCGAGCTGGACATCGGTATCGGGGTGGCGCGCGGTCGGGTGTTCGCCGGTGACGTGGGCACCGACACGCGGCGCGAATACACCGTGATCGGCGACGCGGTCAATGCTGCGGCCCGCCTCACCGCCCAGGCCAAGAAGGTTCCGCGCCGCATTCTGGTGAGCCAGAGCGTCATCGATGCCGCGGAACCGCGCGAACAGGCCAACTGGGCGCCCTACGGCACCATCGAACTGCGCGGGATGACCGAACCCACCCCTTCCTGGAGCGATATCGAACCCGATCCGGAACCAGCCGGGCAGACACGCTTGTAGCGCCGCGCCCTCGGCGACCGGAGCCCGGCGGCGGAGGCCGCGATCATCGACCTCGCAGCAGGGATGCCCGCAGACCGTCCGCCGTGGTCACCGGCAGATCGCAGACCGAACCGCGACAGACATAGGCCGCCGGGGCCCCGTCGACCGGCCGGCGCTCGGCGAGCAGCGGCACCGCGTCGGGTTCGCCCGCAACGGTCACCGCGCCGCCGGGAGCATGGGTATGCGCGGTCGCGAGCAGGTCACGGGCCCGGGACCGCACTGCGTCGGCACCGGCCGGGACCGCGATGGCGACCTGGAGCGGGCCGTGCAGGGCCGCCTCGGCCACGGTGAGCCACTGTCCCGCCGACCGGGAAGCTCGGGCCAGGACGACCGACCCGCGGACCAGGGTGAGCTCCGCGAGCTCGCGGTAGCGGACGGCTCGGGCGGGGTCGGCGACGGCGGATGCGGTCAGTAATGCTTCGGCGAGGGCCGAGGCACCGGCGGGGGTGGCGCCGTCGATGGGATCCCGGGGGCGGGCAACCAGGGTTTCGGCGTCGTCGGCGGTATCGAACCAGCTGCCGGGAGCATACGGGTCGGCGAAATGGGTGATGGCGGCGTCCAACAGCAGCAGCCCCCGGTCGAGCCACGTCGCCGAGCCGGTGGCCTGGTGCAGGGCGAGCAGGCCGGTGACCAGCCAGGCGTAATCCTCGAGAATGCCGGACGCGGCTCCGGCCACTCCGTCCAGCGACGCGCGCAGTGCCCGGCCGTCTACGACATGCTCGGCGAGCAGGAATTCCGCACACCGGATCGCGGCGGCCAGCCAGTCCTCGCGACCGTGCGCGACAGCGGCCTCGGTGAGCGCGGTGATCGCCATACCGTTCCATGCGGTGACCACCTTGTCGTCACGCTCCGGCTGCGGACGGCGGTCTCGGGCCGAGCGCAGGGCGGCGCGGACCCGCTCGAACCGTTCCCGGTCGTCCGGATCGGTGTAACGGGTGGGCACCGAACTGCCCTGTTCGAAGTTCCCCCCGGTGGTGACACCGAAGACCTCCGCGGCCCACGCGCCGTCGAGGGGACCGAGTTCGCCGGTCAGTTCGGCGGGTGTCCAGACGTAGGTGGCGCCCTCGACACCGGGCAGGCCGGGCTCCAGATGGGTATCGGCGTCCAAGGCGGAGGCGAAACCACCGTGTTCGGTCCCCAGGTCGTCGAGCAGGAACTCCGCGATCTCCCGGGCGACCCGCAGCGGCAGCGAATCCTTCACCGGGTCGAGCCGGGCCAGATGCGCATAGGCACGCAGCAGTTGGGCGTTGTCGTAGAGCATTTTCTCGAAATGCGGTACCATCCAGGCGGCGTCCACCGAGTAGCGGGCGAAACCGCCGCGCAACTGGTCGTAGATACCGCCGCGGGCCATGGCCTCGGCCGTCCGGTCCACCGCGGCGCGCACGGCCGGGTTCGCGGTGCGCTCCCAGTGGCGCAACAGGCCTTCCATCAGAGCCGACGGCGGGAACTTGGGCGCGCCCCCGAAACCGCCGTGCTCCTCGTCGATATCCCGCAGTACCGCGGCGACGGCGTGGTCGAGCAATTCGGACGTGAGGACGAGGTCCGTTTCCGGCAGTCCGCCGGCCTGTTCCCGCAGGGCGGCGGCCACTTGGCCGGCGGCCCGGTCCACTTCGTCGCGGCGATTGCGCCAGGTATCGGCGACCGCCGTGAGCAGCTGGGTGAACGACGGCATACCGCCGCGCGGCGCCTTCGGGTAATAGGTACCGCAGTAGAACGGTTCACCGTCCGGGGTAAGGAAACAGGTCATCGGCCAGCCGCCCTGGCCGGTCATGGCGACGGTGGCGTTCATGTACACCGCGTCCAGGTCGGGACGTTCCTCCCGGTCCACCTTGACGCAGACGAAGTTGTCGTTCATCAGCGCCGCGGTCGCCTCGTCGTCGAACGATTCGTGCGCCATCACATGGCACCAGTGGCAGCTCGCGTATCCGATCGACAGCAGGATCGGCACGTCCCGTGCGGCCGCTTCCGCCAACGCCTCGGCACCCCATTGCCACCAATCGACCGGGTTGTCGGCGTGCTGGAGCAGGTAGGGCGAGGTCGCATTCGCCAACCGGTTCACGGGGCCATCCTCCCATACGCGGCGGGCGCAGAACATGACCACGCGCGACCGAGGACAGCCGACCGCGCAGCCCGGTGAACCATCGCGTGGTGATCGGTGGCCATCACCTGACGGAATCCCGGTGGGAACTCGGGCTCCCCTGTCCGTGGCTCCCCGAAACAGGGGAGGAGCCCTCCTCTCGCAGGGGATCCAAGCGGTCGCATGGGCCGCTTGGCTGATGTCGTGATCCCGAGGACCGTGAAATGGCATCTGTTCACTTCTGCGTTGCTGATCGGACTACTGGTCCACGGCACCGTCGCCTGCGCCGATACGGACGATATCCGCGCTCGTATCCAGGCCATACCCGGGTTGAGGCTGGTTTCCGAGGAATCGACGTCTTCCGGACTCTTCTTCGAACTGGTCATCCGCCAACCTGTCGATCACCGGCATCCGGAGCGTGGAGACTTCGAACAGCGGTTGACCCTGCTGCACAAATCAACCGGCCACCCCATGGTGGTCTACACCGGGGGCTATGACCTCAACCGCGACCGGGCCTTTCGCGCGGAACCCACCGAAATCGTGGCCGGTAATCAGATAGCGATCGAACATCGCTATTTCGGCGCTTCCCGTCCCACCCCCCTGGACTGGTCTCATCTCGACATCCGGCAGGCCGCCGGTGATCAGCATCGGGTAATCGAGGCGCTTCGGATGATCTATCAGGGTGCGTGGATTTCCGCGGGGGTCAGCAAGGGCGGTATGGCGGCGGTCTACCACCGGCGCTTCTATCCGGACGATGTCGTGGGTACCGTCGCCTACGGTGCGCCCGACAACACCGATGACGGCGACAGCACCGCCTACGACCTTTTCGTGGAACAGGTCGGCACACCCGCGTGCAGAGCCGCGCTCGCTACCGTGCAGCGCCGAATACTGTTGCAGCGCAATGAAGTAGCTGATCTTCTGTCGGACTGGGCCTGGCGCGAGGGATACACGTTCGACACCACACGGGCGGCGCCGGCCTGCAACACCGCGGCGGTAAGGGCATGACCTATCGAATCGTGCAACTCGCGGGCAAGCCGGTTGTGTTCGAGCAGCAGATCGGTGCGTGCTTCCAACGCCCTCATCCGCTCGGCGGCGGAAGGCCCGAGCAATTGGCGCGCCAGTCCGGTAACCAGCTCACCGAGCCCGACGAGCACCGCAAGGATCACCGCGATCGGCAGGTGGATCAGCACACCGAACAACCAGTGCGGTCGTTCGATCCGCACGATGGCGTCCGCACCTGGCGCGGCTCCGACGGCCGCGCGAACCAGATCGGCACACAGCAGGATCATCGGCACGCACACACCGAGCATCACCACGGCAAGGACCAACCGCGCCTCGAGCCACAGCACGGTGCGCCAGCGATCCGACCACCGCACCGCCGGTACGGCGCCGATAGAAGGTTCGGGCCGATCCCGCTCACCCGGTGTGAGGAACAGCCGCGCCTGAACTCCCTCCACGAGCCGCACCGTCGGCACCAACCCGACCGGAACGGCGAGCAGAGCGAGCACATAGGGCCGGTCGGCGTCGATGAAAACCCATACCGCTACGAAGGTCAACGGAAGGCATAGGTGCACACCGCGGGTGTAGGTGGCCGGACGGGCCAGCAGCCGACCGATGACACGGACCATAATCCCCATGGTGCCGGCGCCCGGACCGAAATCGGCTCCCCGAAATGGGGGAGACGAGACCCACGCCCGGGGGGGAGATCGCCCGGCCGGATCCAGGGACGCTGAACCCATGACCACCATCGAAGCGCATGAAATCACCAAGGTATACGGATCGACCCCGGCGGTCGACCGGGTGACGTTCACGGTGCGTCCCGGCGTGGTGACCGGCTTCCTCGGTCCCAACGGTGCGGGCAAATCCACCACCATGCGACTGATCTTCGGCCTCGACCGGCCCACCTCCGGCACCGCTACGATCGGCGGCAGGCATTTCGCCGCGGCGGATCGGCCGCTGACGCTGGCGGGCGCACTTCTCGACGCCTTCGCCGCGCACCCCGCCCGGACCGCGCGCAATCATCTCCTCGTGCTCGCGGCGAGCAACGGGCTGTCCGCACGTCGCGTCGGGACTGTACTCGACGAGGTCGGGCTGGCCCCGGTCGCCGGTCGGCGGGTATCGACCTTCTCGCTCGGTATGCGGCAGCGTCTCGGAATAGCCGCGGCACTGCTCGGCGATCCACCGGTGCTGATCCTGGACGAACCGTCCAACGGCCTGGACCCGGAAGGGATCATCTGGCTCCGGGAAACGCTGCGGCGGCTCGCCCGTGCCGGACGCACCGTGCTCGTTTCGAGCCACCTGATGAGCGAGACCGCATCCTTCGCCGATCATCTGCTCGTCCTCGGACGGGGACGGGTGCTGGCCGATACCGGTATCGACGAGTTCGTCCGCGCATACGCCACGCCGCGTGTGCGCCTGCGCACATCGGCGGGTGCCCGCATCCAGGAGGTACTTGCCCGGGCGGGCCACACCACCGTCGAGAGCGACGGTGACCGTTGGATGGTTCACGACGCACGGCTCGAAGAGGTCGGGCCGCTCTTGGTCGATGCCGGTATACCGGTTCTCGAATTGGCCGACGAACCCGGTTCCCTCGAACAGGCATACCTGGCCCTGACCTCCGACGCGCCCACCTATACCGCACACACCACGAAACAGGAGGTACCGCCATGACGTTTCCCCATGTGCTCCGTTCGGAATGGATCAAAGTCCGGTCACTGCCGTCACTCGCCGGTGTTCTCGCGTTGCTCCTCGTCGTGACCGTAGGATTCTCCCTGATCGGCAGCGCGACACTGGGCCGGGAGAATGCCGACGAACCAGGCTTCGACCCGCTGCTGACCTCCTTTTACGGAGTCGTTTTCGGTCAGATCGTCGCGGTCTGTTTCGGCGCGCTGGCAGTGTCCGCGCAGTACAAGGACAACGGCATGAGGATCTGGTTCGTCGCGGTGCCCCGCCGCGGCGTGCTCTACCTGGCCAACCTGGTTGTTGTCGCGACGCTGACCTGCTCTGTTGGGCTGGTGGCGGCGCTGACCTGTTATTTCGGTGGACAGGCGCTGCTCGGTGAGCACGGGATGGCCTCGACAGACCCCGCCGCGGTTCGCGCGATCATCGGCTGTGCCATCTATCTGACCCTGATCGCGCTGTTCGCGGCCGGGCTGACCACCCTGTTCCGCAGCGCCACGGCCGCACTGGCCCTTCTCGCCCCGCTCATGCTGCTTCTGTCATTCGTGCTCGGTGACGTCACCGGCAACAGCGGTCTCGTCGCCTATCTACCCGATCGCGCGGGCCGCCAGGTACTCGTCCAAGACCCGACCGGTTCCCCAGGACCCTGGACCGGGTCGGCAGTGACCGCCGCCTGGGTCGCGACGGCGGTCTGGGCGGGTTGGCAAGCCCTGCGCCGCCGCGACGTATGAATTCACCGCCGGGCCGATCCGGCGGCCACCGACGATCCGTGTCAGAGTTCGATATGCCGCGCGCGGTCCGAGGCCACCGCGCGCGGCAATCGATCGCGGCGTCGGTCGGATCGATGACATGGCCTGCGTGAAGACCACATCACCACCCGTCCCTTCCTGCGCCCGCTCGTGGGCGGCGACATGGTGGCAATGGTGAGGCCGTGGAACGTGCGTGGCGGCCGACGAACTTCGTGGGAGCCCGATCGAGCCGGCCACGATCTCGACTACCGATCTCGGGAGGTTGTGCAGCCCGAGCGAAAATCGAGTGTGTAATCGTCCCTCATCGGGTCCGTCGCAATCAGAATATGGTTGCAGGTCAGCACACCCGACGTCACCTGTCCGGCGGTAACGACAGGCAGGAGAGCGCGATGAATCAGCGGCCGCCGATCAACCTTGGCGAACTGCGCGCGATCGTCACGAGTCTGGAACGACTGATCGCCGAAGCCACTCGCGCGGCCACCGATTTGAAGGCCGCCATCGCGGCCGCGGAAGCGTATTCCGACGGGTCGCCGGATTCCGGCCACAACGAGTCACCGCATCCGGCCGTGGCCGAACTCGGTGCCGTAGAAGCAGGGCCGGAACAGCGCCCTACCGTCACGTGCAAGGCGGGGCCGACGCCATGGTCTCGTCGGAAATCGGTGGCGCAGGGGGCGCAACATACCGTTTCGTCGACACCGCAGACGGTCGACGCACCGGCTCGAATGTCGGCGTCCGTCAGACCGAACGCGGTACCACCCGTGACATCACCGCCACCGGCCATACGGCAACCTCCCTCTCGGGTCCCGCAACCCACCACCATCCACGCAGGTCTCAACACTTCGGAGCCGGTAACGGTCGAGGACACGGGGCCGGCAGCCCGTCCGCAGGTCATACCACCGGCAACCGCCACGGTCCGTCCGGTCCCCGACAGCGCACGGCAAGAGACACCCCGAGCGCGGCCCTTCGCGCCCGCCGCGGAGATACCGTGTCCACGTCCCCACGTTCGGGAGCCTGAGCCGGCACGGCCGCAGGCAAGTGCGGGCGAGGGGATCATGTGCCGGCAGGGAGAGGCCGCGAACGATTCCACGGCCCACCGAATCGTCGTGGAGATGGGGACCCGGCACGGTCTGGAGATCATCGGCTTCGACGAGGCGAGCATCGACGCGGACGTCGCGCGGGAGATAGCCGCGGCCGTTGACGACATGCTCACGAAGTACCCGGTCGCGTTGCGCGGCATCGAGCTCACCGACCCGGACGGTGGCGGACCCCCGCACGCCGAGCGGGGGCCGTCCTCCGCGACCGCACGATCGGCGCCCGAGGCGATCTGGCTGGTTCTCGACAAAGCCGCGTTCGCACCGTCGGACCGTCCGGACGGCAATGCGTTATCGCGAAGATGGCTGCGCAGAGGCCGCGGCGCCGATAGGGCGGTATACACGGCGGTCGTTCGCGAATACGGTCGCGCCCTCGAAGTCGCGGGCAACTTCCGTGCGCGCCAGGAGGCACAGCGCCTGCTGACCGCCGAATCTCTGCATGCCGGCGGGGGTCTCGCATTCAGTCCGCTGGACCCGGGACGCGCGTTGCTCGATGCCTTCACCGAGGTCGAGCTGCGCGGAAACCGCGCGGGGAAGTTGGCGAAGGCATTGCACGAGATACTCGTGAAAATGACGCGACCCGAATCCACCGACGTCCCGGCCTGACCACGTATATACCGCTGCCGAGACGTTCCATCGGTCCGGTCTTTCCGGTCGACCGTCTCCGCACGGGGGCGTACCCGGGTACCGATCGGTGGACCGACCCGGTGCGGCCGGCCCTACAGTGGACCGGTGATCAGGACAGCCGCCCTCGCCCATATCCGTGACCGCCGCCTGATCCAGACCCGTTCGGTCGGCAAATCCGTCTTCTACATGGCGGGAGGCAAGATCGACCCCGGCGAGACCCCGGTCCAGGCGCTGCACCGCGAGGTGCGGGAAGAACTCGGCGTCGGTATCACCGAGATCGACGAACTCGGTGTCTTCCGCGCCGAGGCCTACGGGCATACGGCCGGTACCCGGCTACATATGACCTGTTTCCTCGCCGACCTCACCGACAAACCCCGCGCTACCGGAGAAATCGCCGAACTACGCTATTTCACCGGCGGCGAATACGCGGCCATGCCCGAGATCGCTCCCGGATCACTGCTGGTGTTCCGACGATTGCACGAGCTCGGCCTGATCGACTGGTGACCGGGGCGCCGCTAGCCCGGACCGCGTGACCCGTTCTCCGCGGCATTGTCCGACTTCGGGGTCTCCCGGCGGGCTACCCCGTGTTCGGTGCCCTCGTCGGCCTCCTGGTCCGGTTCCGGGTGCTCGGGTTCGAAGGTCTCCGGCAGGTTCTTCAGATGCCGGTTCATCGAGCGGACCAGCAGGAAGGTGCCGGCCAACAGCAGTAACACGATGATCAGGCCCAGCGGGGAGGCCTTGCCGAATTCCGGGCCGGTGGGGGTGCCGGGGGTCTGGGCCGACCAGAGCAGCCGAGTGGATGACACGTACATCAGCGGTACTCGTCCTCGATACCGGTGAACAGATCCGATTCCGGGATGGCGGTGTGCACCCGGGTGCGGGCCAGTTCGAACTCCTCGGTCGGCCACGCCCGCTGCTGCACCTCCATCGGGATGGCGAAGAAGGCGCCGTTCGGATCGATCTGGGTGGCATGTGCCCGCAGCGCGTCGTCCCGCTGCGGGAAGTACTTGGCGCATTCGATCTGAGTGGTCACCCGCGCCATGATGTCGCCGCGGTCGACGGCGTATTTACGCGACCGATCCAACCACTCCTGCAGGGGGAACGGTTCGCCTATGCGCTCGTACTCCTCTGCGAACACCTCCAGGCGGCGCAGGATGAAGCCGTGGTCGTAGTACAGCTTGAGCGGCGTCCACGGCTCGCCGGCGTCGGGAAACCGCTCGGGATCACCCGCGGCCTCGAACGCCGCCAGCGATACCTCATGGCAGCGGATATGGTCGGGGTGCGGATACCCGCCGGTTTCGTCGTAGGTGGTCATGACGTGCGGTTTGAACTCGCGGACCACCCGGACCAGTGCCTCGGTCGCCTCCTCCGGCGGCACCAGTGCGAAACAGCCCTCCGGCAGCGGTGGCGGCGGGTCGCCTTCCGGCAACCCGGAGTCGACGAAGCCCAGCCAGGTGTGACGCACACCCAACGCGGCGGCCGCGGCGGCCATCTCCTCGCGCCGAATCTCATGGATCCGCTCCAGGACGCCGGGGGTGTCCATGGCCGGGTTGAGGATGCTGCCGCGTTCGCCACCGGTCAGCGTGACGACCAGGACCTCATGACCCTCGTCGGCGTATCGAGCGGTGGTCGCGGCCCCCTTGCTGGATTCGTCGTCGGGGTGGGCGTGCACCGCCATGAGGCGAAGGCCACTCACTTCTCGTTCACCATCGCTCTCGGTCGCGGGTGTCTGGACTTCGTTACCTATAGTTCCATCCGGATCGATTTTGTTCCGACCTACCCCCCGGGAGCGACCAGATATGACCGAGCCGACGCCGGAAACCGCCCGGGCGGGCAGCGGAGACGCCGTCTCCGGGTCGTCCGAGCCCGCGGCCGGTTCGGACGCGCGGGCACGGTATGTCGATCGGTACGGCACCGCCTCCCGGTCGCGCGGCCGGGGACGCCTGCTCGCGCTCGTCCTGGGCGTCGTGGTGGTGGTGGTCGGTCTCGGTGTCGCCTACCTGGGCTGGACGAAATTCGGGCCGGAGAAGATCAGCTCCGAACAGCTCGGCTACACCGTGGTCGACGATTCGACCATCCAGGTGCGGATCAAGGTCACCCGCGCGGACCCCTCGAAACCGGTGGTGTGTGTGCTGCGCGCGATGGACCGGAATGTCGCGGAGGTGGGACGGCGCGAGGTGTTGGTCCAGCCGTCCGAGTACGGCACCGTGGAGGTCACCTCTGTCATCAAGACCAGCGCCCGGCCGTCCTCGGGCACGATCTACACCTGCACCGATGAGGTCCCCGCGTATCTGCGTACCGAGTGAATCGGCCCGCCACGCCGCGTCGAACGGCCGAGAAAATATCTCCGACCTGCACCTTTGTGATTCATGCTAAAATGGCCTGACACACGGTTCCGGGGCCCGGAGCCGTGTTTGCTGCATTGGCGGCCAGCGCGGTCGAGTCCGGGTCGGCGAGATGTCCCGGACCCAGGCCTGTCGGGGTTCACAGAACTTCCCAGGAGCGTTCTGGCCGTCGGCTGATGCCTGTCCACCCCCTGTGGGGCATTGCCGCAGTAACCAGGGAATCCCGGCTCGCCGGGGACAACTACTAGGGAGTGATCGAGATGACTGAGACGCAAGTGACCTGGCTGACCCCGGAGTCGCACGACAGGCTCAAGAGCGAACTCGACGCGCTCATCGCCAATCGTCCGGTCATCGCCGCCGAGATCAACGAACGCCGGGAAGAGGGCGACCTCAAGGAGAACGGCGGCTACCATGCGGCGCGGGAGGAACAGGGCCAGCAGGAGGCCCGTATCCGACAGCTGCAGGAGCTGCTGAACAACGCCAAGGTCGGCGTGGCGCCCACCCAGTCGGGCGTCGCTCTGCCCGGGTCGGTGGTGAAGGTCTACTACGACGGTGACGAAACCGACACCGAGACCTTCCTCATCGCCACCCGCGAGGAGGGCCTCGGAAGTTCCGATCTGGAGACCTACTCGCCCAACTCCCCGCTCGGCGGCGCGCTCATCGACGCCAAGGTCGGTGAGACCCGCGAATACACGCTGCCCAACGGCAACACCATGAAGGTGACGTTGGTCAGCGCGGAGCCCTACCACAGCTGATACACCTCCACGGAACGCGGACGGCCGCATCCGATCGCTCGGATGCGGCCGTTTCCCGTCATGCGTCCTCTCCCGGGTACCTCAGTGCAGGGCCTGCTCGAGGTCGGCGAGCAGATCGCCGATGTCTTCGATCCCGACCGACAACCGCACCAGATCGGCGGGCACCTCCAGATCGGAACCCGCCGTGGACGCGTGCGTCATCGCCGCCGGATGTTCGATCAGCGATTCCACCCCGCCCAGGGATTCGGCGAGGGTGAACACCGTGGTGCGGGAGCAGAGGTCGCGGGCGGCGTCCGGACCACCGGCCAGTCGCACCGAGATCATGCCGCCGAAACGGCGCATCTGCTTGTCGGCGATGGCGTGCCCCGGATGTTCGGGCAGACCAGGATAGATCACCTGGGCGATCGCCGACTGTCGGGACAGGAAGTCGGCCAGCGTCTCGGCGTTGTCACAATGCCGGTCCATGCGCAGCCCCAGCGTCTTGGTGCCGCGCAGGGTGAGGAAGGCGTCGAACGGGCCGGGAACCGCGCCGGCGCCGTTCTGCAGGAAGGCGAAGGCGCTGTCGAGTTCGGCGTCGTCGGTGACGAGCGCGCCGCCGATCACATCGGAATGGCCGCCCAGGTATTTGGTGGTCGAATGCACCACCACATCGGCACCGAGCAGCAGCGGCTGCTGCAGGTACGGCGTGGCGAAGGTGTTGTCGACGACCAGCTTGGCGCCCGAGGTGTGCGCGATATCGGCCAGCGCCGGGATGTCCCCGATGCTCAGCAGCGGGTTGGTGGGCGATTCGACCCAGATCAGCTTGGTGTTCGGCCGGACGGCGGCGCGCATGGCGTCGATATCGTAGACCGGCGCGGACGAGTGTTCGATACCCCATTCGGTGAACACCTTGTCGATCAGCCGGAACGTACCGCCGTAGGCGTCGTTCGGGATGACGATGTGGTCGCCGGGCCGCAGCATGGCTCGCAGCGCACAGTCGCTCGCCGCCATACCGGAAGCGAACGCCCGACCGTAGCGGCCGGATTCGAGGGCGGCGAGATTGGCTTCCAGCGCCGTCCGCGTGGGGTTGCCGGTGCGACCGTATTCGTATCCCTCACGCAGGCCGCCGACCCCGTCCTGGGCGAAGGTGGAACTGGCGTAGATGGGCACGTTCACCGCGCCGGTTCGGGGATCGGGATCATAGCCCGCGTGCACGGCCCTGGTCGTGAATCCGAGCTCGCTCATGGGCTCAGCCTAGTGGACGCGGTTGGAGACCCCTTCGCCGGCGGCCCGCGCACGCCCGGCGCCCGGACGCGGAGGCCAGAACGTGTAGAGCCGCGGTGTAGGCGCGGGTAGGTCCGATGGGCATGGTCGGATATCGGCCCTCCGCATTCCACACGGAGACGGGAGCGGAGTCGGAGATGAGCCCGGATACGGCTCATGGCGACCGTCGAGGAGCTGTTCGCGATCTATTCGCCGCCGAACGACGGCGAACGAGGGATCCGCGATACCGTCGCGGCGTTCGGGGACAAGCGACTGTGTCCGTGACAAGCGACTGTGTCCGTATATAGCGGAATGGTCCGGGACCGGCACCTTCCCCGGTCCCGGAGATCGCGCGGGAGCTCGGTGCGCTCGGTCTACCCGACCACCCGGGCCACATCGGCCGATATGACGCCGAGGGACGACTTCCGCCGTGAAACGCGGGATCGGTTCACGGCGGAGCACCACGGCAATCGGCTCCACCCGGGGCGAGCTGTTCACCGCATATGGCGCGGATCGCCGTAGTGCTGGCCGTACTGGCTGCCGTAGTCGCCGTACTGCAGGTATTCCCCGCCACCGGCCATCGGCGGGCGGTACTCACCGCCGGCCTGCGATTCGCGGTAGCCGCCCCGCGTGAGCTGCTGTTCCCACGGTTCCCGGTCCCACTGCTCCCGGCTGTGCGCACCCATCCGCTGCCGTTCCCGGACAATGTCCTCGCGTCCCCGCTGGTACGCTTCGGCCTGACCCCGCATCGCGGGCATCTCGTTCTCGAGACCGTTCAGCCAGTCCTCCCACCGCTGCTGCATGGGCCGCACCATGCCGCCGCCGACACCCACGACGAGGATGCCGCCGATGGTGGCGAGCACCGCGATCAGCACCGGTGTGGTCACCGTGGTGGCGACACCGATCTGGTTCAGGGCGGCGATGATGCCGAGACCCCAGATGAACACCGACGCGATCCGGCCGAGCAGCGAGCCGTAACTCAGGCCCCCGAGCATATTGCCCACCAGTTCGCCGACCGCATGGGCGATCGCACCGGCGATCACGACGATCAGAATCGCGACCGCGGCCTTGGGCAGCCAGGCGACGACACCGTTGATCATGTCGCTGACCGGATTCGGCCCGAAGGCACCGAAGCCCAGCTCCAAGGCGATCAGCAGAATCGCGTAGAACGTCAGTTTCACCAGCAGATCGGAGGCGTCATAGCGGCTCTTGGCGAGCATCCGCTTCACCCCGCCCCGTTCGACGAGGTGATCGAAACCGACCCGCTCCAGCACCTTGTCGACGATCTTCGCGACCACCCTGGCGATGATCCAGCCGACCAGCAGGATGGCCAGGAAACCGACGAGTTCGGGGACGAACGTCGCGACCGAACTCCACGCGTCGGAAAACCCTTGCTGGAAATCGATGGCCAAACTGGTTGTGTTCACAGTTCCTACAGCCCTTCCTTCGCTCTCCGACCGGCCGTCGCGTTAGCCACAACCGCTTGCAGGCTCGTTATACCCTGCTTTACCTGCCAGAATGTTGGATTGCGAAAGAATTGCTGATTACGGTTGCCGGTCGGTCGCTTGGTTCACACCGAGGTCCGAGCGCCGACCGGGCCCGCGCGAAGCGGCGGACTCCGCCACCGCTACCGGCGAGCGGCTCCGGTGCTGAGGAATCCGAGCAGATCGTGCCGGGTGATCACACCCACCGGCTTACCGTCCTCGACCACCATCAGCGCATCGGTTTCCGACAGCGCCTTGGTGGCCGCCGAAATCGGCTCACCGGCGCCTATCAGGGGAAACGCCGGGCTCATATGCTCGGCAACCGAATCCGTCAGCTGGGCGCGACCGGAGAACACGGCCGAGAGCAGATCTCGTTCGGAGACGCTTCCGGCCACCTCACCGGCCATCACCGGCGGCTCGGCGCCCACCACCGGCATCTGCGATACGCCGTACTCACGCAGGATCTCGATGGCGTCCCGCAATGTCTCCGACGGATGGGTGTGCACCAGATCGGGCAATCCTCCCGATTTACCGCGCAGCACCTCGCCGACCAACGGCTCGGCGGTCGAACCGTCGAGCCGGGTACGCAGAAAACCGTAGGAGTTCATCCACTGGTCGTTGAAGATCTTCGACAGGTAGCCGCGACCGCCGTCCGGCAGCAGGACGACCACCACGGCGTCCGGATCGCGCCGGGCCACCTGCAGCGCCGCCACCACGGCCATACCGCACGAACCGCCGACCAGCAGCCCCTCCTCGCGCGCCAGCCGGCGGGTCATATCGAAGGAGTCGGCGTCGGAGACGGCGATGATCTCGTCCGGCACGGCGGGATCGTAGGCCGAGGGCCAGAAATCCTCGCCCACCCCCTCGACCAGATAGGGCCTGCCGCTGCCGCCGGAATACACCGAACCCTCCGGATCGGCGCCGATGACCCGCACCTTTCCGCCGGAGACCTCCTTGAGATACCGGCCCGCGCCGGTAATAGTGCCCCCGGTTCCGACCCCGGCGACGAAATGGGTGACCTTACCGTCGGTATCGCGCCAGATCTCCGGGCCGGTGGTCTCGTAATGGCTGGCCGGGCCCTCCGGATTGGAGTACTGGTCCGGCTTCCACGCCCCGTCGATCTCCCGGACCAACCGGTCGGAGACGCTGTAGTAGCTGTCCGGATGGTCCGGCGGCACCGCGGTCGGGCAGACCACCACCTCGGCCCCGTAGGCACGCAACACGTTGCGCTTGTCCTCGCTGACCTTGTCGGGACAGACGAAAACACAGCGATAACCACGCCGTTGCGCGACCAACGCCAAACCGACGCCGGTATTACCGGAGGTGGGTTCGACAATGGTGCCGCCGGGCCGCAACTCCCCGGATGCCTCGGCCGCGTCGATCATCTTCACCGCGATGCGGTCCTTGGCACTACCGCCCGGGTTCAGATATTCGATCTTGGCGGCAACCAGTCCGGAATCGGCGGGAACCACCGAGTTCAATCGAACCAGCGGGGTATTGCCGATGAGGTCGACGACATGATCCGCGATGCGCATGCCTCCATCGTTGCAGAGACGTTGCCGACGGGTGCGGTGTGGTCGCACACCGACAACCCTGCGGCCCGGTTACTCTCTGCGGTCGTCACCGATCGGCCTTAGGATTCCGAAGCTATGATGCTGCCCACGCTCACTCGCGCCGCCGTGGTTCTGGTCGGATCGGCGGTCGCGCTGATCGCCGGGGCCGGCGCCCAGGCCCAGGCCGGAGTGACCACCGCCGCCTTCCCGGATGTACCCACCATGGCCTATGGCGGCCTGTGTTGGACCAGCGTCCGGACCTGGGCCGATACCAGTCCGGATTATCCGGGCCGGGCCATCCTGAATGTCCGGGCGAACCCCCTCGGCGGTATCGGACCGGGCCGCTACCCGTTGGCACCGTTGTGCGAGGTGCGCACCACCGTCGCCTGGCACAATCTCGACACCGGCGCGACCGGCACCTACGCGAACACCGTGGTGACCGGCATCTACGGCAGTATCCAGTACTCGCTGTTCCAGGACACCGGTCCCGGTCGGGTGGAAGTCACGATCACCACCGATCACGCGAGCATTCCGGCCCGCGGCGCCTTCGTCGTCCCCGCCTGACGGCTCCCCCGACAGATTCCACGGCTGCCCATACCCTCGACTGTTCCCCCACGGCCGACCGCGACGTAGATTCGAGGGGATTCTACCCATGAGTAGTGCGCCGGTCGGGGCTTTCCGGCCGGGCACACTCCTCGACAAAGGAGTCCTCATGCCTGAGGCCGTCATCGTCTCCTACGCTCGCTCCCCGATCGGTCGCGCCGGCAAGGGTTCTCTGGTGAGCATGCGGCCGGACGACCTCGCCACCCAGATGGTTCGCGCCGCTCTGGACAAAGTGCCCGCGCTCGACCCCACCCGGATCGACGATCTGATCCTCGGCTGCGGACAGCCCGCCGGCGAGGCCGGTTTCAATATGGCCAAGACCGTGGCCACCCAACTGGGCTACGACTACCTCTCGGGTACCACCGTCAACCGCTACTGCGCCTCGTCGCTACAGACCACCCGAATGGCCTTCCACGCCATCAAGGCCGGGGAAGGTGATGTCTTCATCTCCGCCGGGGTGGAAACCGTATCGCGCTTCCCGAAGGGCACCGCCGACGGCTGGCCCGATACCCACAACCCGATCTACGCCGAGGCCGAGGAACGCACCGCGGCCTCGGCACAGGGCGGCGTGGACTGGCACGACCCGCGCGAAGACGGCAAGCTGCCCGATATCTACATCGCCATGGGCCAGACCGCGGAGAACGTCGCAAGCTTCACCGGCATCTCCCGGGAAGACCAGGACCACTGGGGTGTGCGTTCGCAGAACCGCGCCGAAGAGGCCATCAAAAGCGGTTTCTTCGAACGGGAGATCACCCCGGTGACCCTGCCCGACGGCACCGTGGTCTCCACCGACGACGGCCCCCGGCCGGGCACCACCTACGAAAAGGTGTCCCAGCTCAAGCCGGTGTTCCGCCCCGACGGCACGGTCACCGCCGGTAATGCCTGCCCACTCAACGACGGTGCCGCGGCGCTGGTGATCATGAGCGATACCAAGGCCGCCGAACTCGGCCTCACCCCGCTGGCGCGGATCGTGTCCACCGGGGTCTCGGGCCTGTCGCCGGAGATCATGGGCCTGGGTCCGATCGAGGCCGTCCGCAAAGCCCTGAACCTGGCGAATATGACCATCGGTGATATCGATCTCTACGAGATCAACGAGGCGTTCGCGGTGCAGGTACTCGGCTCGGCCCGGGAACTGGGCATGGACCTGGACAAGCTGAATGTCTCCGGCGGCGCCATCGCACTGGGCCACCCGTTCGGTATGACGGGCGCGCGGATCAGCGCCACCCTCATCAACAACCTGCAGACCCACGACAAGCAGTTCGGACTCGAAACCATGTGCGTGGGTGGCGGGCAGGGTATGGCGATGGTGCTCGAGCGGCTCAGTTGATTTGCGCCGCCTTCGGCGGCGCGAGGTCGGGGCCCTCGTGACCCCGGGTCTTCCATCCCTCCGCGCCGCCGCCGACGCGACGTCGCTCCGGTCGGTCCAGACCCGGGGCGGGCCCCGACCACCGGGGTGAGGCGTCCGAGAAGGTAACGGGCCGACCCGGCGATGCGGGCTCCGCCCCCACGCGGCGCCGCTGCGCGACGTCGCTCCGGATTCGGGGCGGGCCCCAACCGCCAATGTGGACCATCCGGTGATGGGACCCGCGGTGTATCCGAACATTCCCAAGACGGCGAAACGGCCCCTACCTCGGCGTGGGTAGGGGCCGTTTCGCGGTGGTCGGGTTGCGGCCCGTCTGGCGTTTCGGTGCCCGAAGCGCATGTGCCGAGGGCACGATTCTCGGGCGCCGAAACGCGAGACCCGTCAGGGCCGCAACCCCGCCCGCGCGAACGCACGGGCCATCCAACACAGCAACCCCGCGCCGCCGACGGCGGCGCGATCGAGCACAGTCACTCGCTCTGGAAGTAGCTCAGCAGGCGCAGGATCTCGACGTAGAGCCAGACCAGGGTGACGGTCAGACCGAGGGCCACACCCCAGGCGGCCTTCTCCGGCGCTTGAGCGCGAATCAGCTGGTCGGCAGCGTCGAAGTCGAGCAGGAAGCTGAAGGCGGCCACCGCGATGACCACCAGGCTGAAGATGATGGCGACCGGGCCGCCGTCACGCAGGCCGAAACCGCCGTCGGTGAACAGGCTCGCGATCAGGTTGCCAACGATCAGCACCAGGATGCCGATCATGGCGCCGACGATCATGCGCGTGAAACGGGGCGTGACGCGGATGGCGCCGGTCTTGTACACCACGAGCATGCCCGCGAATACGCCGAAGGTGCCGAGGACCGCCTGCCCGATCATGCCCGCACCACCGACACCGCCGAAGGTGACATCGGTGAACATGAGCGACAGCGCGCCCACGAACACGCCTTCGGCCGCCGCGTAGGACAGCACCAGGGCGGGGTTGTCCATCTTGTTGCCGAAGGTGGCGACCAGGACCAAGACCAGGCCGATCAGACCGCCGCCGATCACGAACAGCGGCGCCAGACCGGGATTGGCGCTCGACAGGACATAGGCGACGAGCGCCGAGAGGGCGAGTACGCCGAGTGTGATACCGGTCTTGGTGACGATATCGTCGATGGTCAGCGACCGGGTGACCGGTATCTGCTGGTAGGGCTGCTGGTACTGCGGGTACTGTTTGCCGTACTGGTATCCCATCTGGCCCGCTCCGGCCATGCCGGAACCGAAGTTCGCATAGCCGCCCTCCTGTCTGGGGAGGTTCTTGAAAACCGGATTGCTTGTGGCGCGCACCGCAGGTCCCTTTCTTGGAGTTCGTGGCCCACGACGAACGTGGCCGTCAGTGTCGAACCGCCACTCGCACTGCCGACCGCGGTGAGGTACCGCCGGCCGGTATGGCGAGCCGCTGTTCGATATCCAACTGTTCTGTCCAACGTTTGTCACCCTGGGACAGTTCCCCGGCCCTGATGACAAACAGGCAAAACGGACCTTACCGTCGAATGGAGTCACGCAGACCACACACCGAACGGGTGACGGTGAACTTCCGGTTGCGGCCCATCACATCGGTACGCCCGACCATCCGCTCCACCACGCCCCGATAGTTGAGATGGTTGTTGTAGACCGTCCACAACTCCCCGCCCGGGCGCAGCACCCGGCCCGTCTCGGCGAACATCTTGATCGCCGAACCGGTGTGCACGGCCGCGCCCACATGGAACGGCGGATTGCACACCACCAGATCGGCGCTGTTGTCCGCGGCGGTGGACATGGCGTCGTCGCGCACCACCGTCACCCGATCGGTCACCCGGTTGGCCACGGCCGTCGCCGAGGCCGAAGCCACTGCCGCCGCGGACTGATCGGTGCCGACCACCGCGATACCCAGGCGGGCCTTCGCCAACGCCACGGCCAGGATGCCTGTACCGCAACCGAGGTCGATGGCGTCGCGGGCATCCGGCTTCATCGCCCGCAGATACCGCAGCAGGAACCGGGTGCCGATATCCAGGTGGGCCCCGGAGAACACCGCCCCGTGCGCGACGACATCGATATCGAACTCCCCGATCCGCTCACGTACCGGAAACCGCGGTTCGCCCACCGTTTTCGGGCCGCTGACCAGCAGGGCGCGCGATTTCTGCCGCCCCCGGCTGGCCCGCACCACCGAAAACGATTCGGCCAGCACATCGTTCATCGCCTTGGTCAGGTACTTGTCCCGACCTCCCGCGTACACCTGGACATCCGGATCGGCGTAACGGGCGATGACATCGGCGATCTCGGCCAGGCCGGTGAGCGCCCGCGGCAACCGCAACAACACCACCCGAGCCCCCTTGAGCAGATTCTCGTCCAGTCCGTGCGCGGTATACCGATCGGTCAACCCGTGGGTGCGGGCATTGCCCGCCAGGGCCAGTTCCCCGGTGAGCAGGTCCTGATGTACCCGGACATCGTGCAGGTCGTGCGCGGCGGCCGCGCCGAGGGTCAACGCACCGTAGCCGTCGCCGATCACGACGACCTCACCGCCGCGAGCGGACGCGAGCGATTCGGCCGCAACGTCGAGGATCAGCCGGTCGGCGGCGTCGGCGGCATACAGATTCGCCGCCTCCACATCCGGATACCGACGCAACTGCCCCAGTAGCTCCTCCACATCTCGCACGTCTCAAGTGTGCTAGATCGTTGCCGAGCCGTGGTCATCGGGCTGTGCACGGTGCACCGGCCGGCACCCCGCACGAGTCCGGCGGTATGGCGTCGGCGGGGGGCGGAGCCGCCTGCCTACCCGGACGGACCTCGACGATGGGTAATCTCTGTCATATGCGCATCAGAGGGGTAATGATTGCGACGGCGGTGCTGGGGGTACTCGCGGGCTGCGCGGACAGCGAGTCGGCGCCATCGGTGGTTTCGTCCACACCCGCGGCCGCATCCACGTCCATCGCCGCACCCACCTCCGACGCGGCGGCACCCACCGACGCGGAACCGAAACAGGCCGAGGAGTCCGCCGGCGCAGGGCTGACCGTGACCGATATCCGGATCGGCCGGCACGACGGGTTCGACCGTGTCGAGTACCTGCTGGACGGGACGGGCACGCCGGGCTGGGATGTGCGTTATATCGACCGGGCCGTCCAGGACGGCAGCGGCTCCGCCCTCGATATCGCCGGGAAATCCATCCTCGAGGTACGGATCACCGGATCGGCGTATCCGTTCGACAGCGGGGCCGCTCCCTATTCCGGCCCCGATCCGGCCACCGATCCCGCCGCACCGGCCATCATCGGCGTGTACCGGACCACGGTGTACGAGGGCGTAACCCAGTCGTTCATCGGCGTCGACGCCGACCGGCCCGGTTTCTCGGTGACCACCGGCAGCGACCCCACCCGGCTCGTCGTCGACATCGCCACCCGATAACGACACGGCCCACGAACACCGACCGTTCCGACCGGTCATCCCTCCGCGGCCGGACCGCGCGAAAGCGTGTGCGACACAGTACGGTTGTCAGGACCGACGGTCTCAGATGCCCGGCACGTCGGGCGATGCGGGGTCGCCGGGCATCCGAGGGGAGATCCGGACCGCCATGCGACGACTCGAACGCACAAGCCTGGCCGCCGCTGCTGTCGCCCTCACAGCGGGCGGGATGATCGCGGCCTGCTCGAACACCGTGACCGGTACCGCGCAGGTGAACCAGACCGAACTCGCGCTTTACACCTCGGAGGTCAGAGCTTCCTCGGCCGCGGCCTCGTCCTCCCGGGCGGCGGTGATCGAACAGGCGGCCGGCGACGCGTGCAGCGCGTTCCGCGACGCCAACTCGCACTCGATCGATGTCTTCAACGCCTATATCGACGCCAGTAACGCCGACGCCCCCGACACGCGCGCCAAGGCGGACACGGCCATGAACGCCTTGCGCTCCGGAGCCGGCAAGATCGAGTCCGAGCTGACCCCCACGGTGCCCGGCGCGGTAACGACCGCCCTACGCGACTACATCTCCGACAGCACCGCCCTGGCAGATATGTTGGAGCGCAACGCACCCACCGACGAGATGAACACCCACATCGATAAATTCAACGCCGCCAAGGACAGCGCGGTCGCCGCCTGCGACGATTACTGACATCGGCGTATCCGCGTTTCGAATCCGGACGACTACCACGGAATTCGGATAGTCTCGGCACCATGATCGATCGCCCCCGCCCCACCGTCGGCCCGGATTATCTGGTCGCCGGTAGATATCGTCTGCAGTCGAAGATCGGCGGCGGCGGTATGGGAGCGGTATGGCTCGCCCGCGATCGCCTGCTCGACCGCGCTGTCGCCATCAAACAGGTACTCTCCACTGCCGGACTGGACGCCGCCGAAGCCGAGCGGATCCGCAGCCAGATCGTGCACGAGGGCCGGATCGCGGCGAAGCTCTCCCACGAACACGCCATCGCCGTCTACGACGTGGTGCTGGAGGCCGGCGAGCCGTGGCTGGTGATGGAACATCTGCCGTCCCGCAGTGTCGCCAGGGCGCTCGGGCTGGTCGACACCCTTCCGGTGGTCGAGGTGGCGCAGATCGGGGCCCAGGTGGCCGACGCACTGGCCGCCGCGCACACCTCGGGCATCCTGCACCGCGACATCAAACCGGGCAATATCCTCGTCGCCGACCGCGGAGACGCCATCGGCATGGCCAAGCTGAGTGATTTCGGTATCTCGCGCACTATCGGCGATACCGGCGAGGAGCCCGAGGGCATGATCACCGGCACACCCGCGTATCTCCCGCCGGAGGTGGCCCGTGGCGCGCACCCGACCGCGGCCAGCGACGTGTTCTCCCTCGGCGCCACCCTGTACACGGCGGTCGAGGGACAACCGCCGTTCGGTTTCGACGACAACAGCGACGCCATCGTGGAACGCGCGGCCATGGCCCAGATCATTCCCCCCGGCCGCAGCGGTGAACTCACCTCCGTACTGCTGCACATGATGGAACCGGATCCGCGGCGCCGCCCGACCATGGCCGAGGCCCGCAACGAGATCCTCACCGCCGTATTCGGCCCCGGCACCGCCGCACAGATCATCGGCGCCCCGGTGCGCACCGAGGACGGCACCATCCCGGCCTGGGCCACCCGCAATTCGGCCTCCGGTCTGCGCAGCCCGCACTCGGCGCCGCTGCCGCGCCGCGCCGCGCCGGCCCATACCGGCCCTGCCGCGGGCGTCTCGGCGGTTCAGCGCGGCACCGGCGCCCGCCCGGGTAACAACACAACCGTGGCCGTCACCATCGGTCTGCTCATCGGTCTCGCGATCATCATCGTGATCCTGGTAGCGGTGATGTAGGTCGGCGAACTAATCGATCCGGCGGCGATGCGCCCACCGGGTCAGGGCATTGCGATTGGACTGCTGGGTTTTGCGCAGCACATTGGAGGCATGCGTCTCCACGGTTTTCACCGAGATGAACAGGGTTTCGGCGATTTCCCGATAGGTGTAGCCGCGGGCCAGCAGACGCAGCACCTCCAGTTCCCGCGGGGTCAGCGAATCCAGCTCCGGATCCAGCGGCGGTTCCGGTACCGGGGATTTCCCGGTGAACGAGTCCAGGACGAAACCGGCCAGCCGCGGACTGAACACCGCGTCGCCACCCGCCACCCGTCGGATGCCGTCGGCCAGTTCGGCGCCGGAAATGGTCTTGGTGACATAGCCGCGGGCACCGGCGCGAATCACCGCGATCACGTCCTCGGCGGCGTCGGAGACGCTCAGCGCCAGACAGACGGGCCCGTCCTGGATGCCGTTCAGCACGGCGACCCCACCGCCGTCGGGCATATGCACATCGAGTAGTACGACATCCGGTCGGGCGGAGTCGATCCCGGCCACCGCTTCGGTCACCCCGCCGGCCTCCCCCACCACCTCCATATCGGATTCCCGGCTCAACTCCGCCCGCACCCCGGACCGGAACACCGCGTGATCGTCGACGAGAAAAACCCGCACACTCACCTGCTTCTCCTCACCGGACAATTCCGGACCGCCGCGCACGCGCCCGACCCGCCCCCAACTCTGCCATCGCTATCGGGCCGACGACGTCTCGGGGCCGGCCGGGGCGGGTCCGGCGCCTACGAGAACATCGGAATCCGGTGTCTGCGGCTCATCCCCACCCGAATCACTGCGCGGCATGATGATCCGCACCTCGGTCCCACGGCCGGGAGTGGACCGGATCTCCACCTCACCACCGCGGCGTTCCACCCGAGCGCGAATGGACTTCGCCAGCCCCTGCCGGTCCGGCGGTACCGCAGCCGGGTCGAAACCGATACCGCGGTCACGGACGAAGACACTCACCTGATGCGGTTCGGCCTCGGCGAACAGGTCGATCTCCGTGACACCCGCGTGTTTGGCGGAATTCACCAGGGCCTCCCGGGCGGCGCCGAGTACGGCCGTGAAATGCTCCTTCGGCAGACCGGAACCGGCCTCGGCCCCGTCCATCGACACATCGCCGACGGTTACCGGCGTCACCTTCACCCCGTGCTGGTCCTCCACCTCGCCCGCTATGGTGCGCAGCGCCGCGGCCAGACTGGACTGGGCGGGACCGGTGTCGTCGAACAACCATCGCCGCAGTTCCCGTTCCTGGCTGCGGGCCAGCCGTACCACCTCCTGCGGGTCATCGGCCTGCCGCTGGATCAGGGCCAGCGTCTGCAGGACCGAATCGTGCAGGTGCGAGGCGATCTCCTCACGTTCCTCGTTGCGGATACGGGCCGCACGCTCGGCGTCGAGCGCATGCATCATGCGCAGACCCAACGGCACCGTCAGCAGACCCGCACCGATCAGGGTGACCACCATGGCCAGCAACACCGACCCCAGCGAACTCCAGTCGACCCGGGCCAACACCACCACCACGAGACCGGCGACGACCAGCGTGACGCCGGCGACGATGCGCGACCAGGTCACCACGGAGGGTCGGGCGGGCAGCCCCACCAGCGAGCGGGGACCGTCGGCGTCGTATTCCCGCCACACCAGCGCGGCACCGACCGCGACCACGATGATCGGCGCGATCACCTTCGCCACGGTGCCGCTGAAGGCCCATGACACCCCCACCGACAGGCCCACACCCAGCAGCGCCAGGCCGATCGCCTGCCGCTGCTCCTGCCCCGACGGACGCTCGTCGTCGGCGCCACCCGGCATGAAGATCCACAGCAACCCGTAGGCGACGATGCCCGCCCCGGTCAACGCGGCCAACAACACGAAGGCGATGCGCACCTTGATGACGTCGACCCCGAGGTGGTCGGCGATACCGCCGGCCACACCGCCGACGATCCGGCCCCCCGACCGCCGTACCAGCCGTCCGGGGCTATCCGCCGCGGATCCCGGCCGGACCCCCGGCCCACTCCCACGCGAATCGAACCCGCGCGAATCGAATGCCGGTACAAACGGGTACATACCCTCGATACTGGCACGGGTTCCCACCCCACAGCCATGGGGAAACACCCTGAGATATGGCCCCGGAACACCCCGGCACCCCACCACAAGGCACCGAGTCCGGCGGGCCACACGCGACGGTACCCACCCAAACCAACCCTGTCGGGGGCCGCGAACACGCCCGCGCGAACGCGCGGGCCAGACAACACAGCCGAATAGATCAGGGTTCCCCCCGATGCGCTTTACGGCCGACGCGGCGGACCATGAGGTGTATGACCAAGACGAGCTTCGGTGATCAGCTTCAGCACATGTGGCAGACCCGGCCGACACGATTGCCGCAGCAGGGGCCGATCGCGGGAGTCGCGGCCGGGTTCGCACACCGATATCGAGTCGACCCGGTGTTGGTTCGGGTGGCGTTCGTGGTGTCGACCATTTTCGGTGGCGCCGGTGTCGTCCTCTACCTCCTCGGATGGCTGCTGTTCCCGCAACCGGACAGCCGGGTCTCGGCGGCGGAGGCCCTGACCGGTAAGGGCGACGGCTCGCAATCACAGGCCAAGACGATCGCGCTGATCGTGGCGTTGGCCATCGCGGTCAGCACCATGGGACCGATGGGCGCCGGTATGGGCGGTTCCGGAGTGATCGCCCTGGCGCTCATGCTGGCGGGGTGGTGGATGCTGCACATGCGGAACCCGGAGCCGCCGCCGTTGTCCCACGGAGCCGTTTCCTCCGCGGAGGCGAGCACGATGACCGGCACCGGTTATCCGGGAACGGTCTTCCCGTCCACCACTTCGGAACCGTTCGCGGCGAACGCGTACGGTCCGTACACCCCTTACACCAAACTGCCCGACCGGTACATCCCCGACACTCCGGCCGACGGCTCCCCGACCGTCGGGCTCGGCAAGGACGATCCCTCGGGGAACTCCGCGGCCCGGTCGCAGCGGGACGTGCCCGCCGAGGTGGATTCTTCGCGGGCCGAAAGCGGGCCGGCCGATGCCGAACCCGCGAAACCGAATCTCGCGAAAACCGAGGCCCCCGCGTCGACGCGAACCGGAGCGGGCCTCGCCGCCTCCGACACCGCCGTGGCAGACGGCGACACCGCCGGTCCTTCCACGGGCACCGACCGCCCGACGGCCACGCCCACCGACAACTCCGGCCTCGCCGGAACCGGGGGTCCGGACCGCGGAGCCCCGACCACTCGTATAGACCTCGACAAGACCGGAACCGCCGGCTTCGCACCCACCGCTTTCGCGGGTCGGACCCCACCGTCCTGGGATCCGCTCGGCGTGGCCCCCCTGGCCTGGGATCTGCCGGCGCCCGCACCGGCCCGCACCCCGGTCCGGCCCGCGCCGCCCAAACCCCGGTCCCGGTTCACGCCGGTGGTACTGGGTCTGGCGGTGCTCGCCGCCGCGGGTGCCGGGGCGGCGGCCGTCGCCGGCGCGGAGTGGATGACACCGGCCCGTATCGCGGCCGTGGCATTGGCGGTGATCGGGCTGGGTCTGGTGTTCGGCGCGTTCCTGCGACGCGGTCATGGACTGCTCGTAGCGATCGCCCCCGTAGCCGGATTCGTTGTCCTGGCCTCGCTGATCGGTCCCGTCGACTGGGAGGGCGCCACCATGGGCGACCGCAACTGGACTCCGGCCACCATCGCCGACCTGCGCCCGCAGTACACCGTGACCATGGGTTCGGGCACACTCGACCTGCGCGGACTGTCCCTGACCGAGGACCGCACGGTCGGCGTATCGGTCCAGATGGGTGAGGCGCGGGTTCTGCTTCCCGAGAGTATGACCGTGCGCACCGAATGCTCGGTGAACATGGGCGAGGCGCACTGCCCGGACGGGGTGACCGGCCCCGGCGGCGACGCCCCGGTACTGAATCTGAACGTGCAGGTCCGAGCCGGACAAGCGGAGGTGACCCGTGGCTGAGAAACCGCGTACCGAAAACGGAACCGACGAGCGCACCGCGACCGGGGCCTCACACGGCCCGTCGCTCCCGTTGCTGATCGTCGGACTGTTGGCACTGGCGCTGAGCGTTTGGGCGCTGGTCGGGCCGTCGGCCTGGCCCGCCGCGAGCATGATCCCCATCGGTTGGATCGTGGTGGGCGGGGCCATTGTCGTGGGACTGACGCTGGTGCTGTGCCCGAGCCGTAACTCCGGCTGCCGGCGGCGCGGGTCGGGTCCCTCGTAAGGGAGAGCCCTCCCCTACCGCGGTACCGCGCCGACCGCCCGCGGCGTCCAGACGCTCACTCCCATTCGATGGTGCCCGGCGGCTTGCTCGTCACGTCCAGCACCACCCGGTTGACCTCGGCGACCTCGTTGGTGATGCGGGTGGAGATCCGCTCCAGCACCTCATAGGGCAGCCGGGTCCAGTCGGCCGTCATGGCGTCCTCACTGGACACCGGACGCAGCACGATCGGATGCCCGTAGGTGCGGCCGTCGCCCTGGACACCGACGCTGCGCACATCGGCGAGCAGCACCACCGGGCACTGCCAGATCTGCCGATCCAGCCCCGCGGTGGTGAGTTCCTCGCGGGCGATGGCATCGGCCTGCCGCAGCACGTGCAGCCGGTCCTCGGTGACCTCGCCGACAATGCGGATCGCCAGACCCGGTCCCGGGAACGGCTGCCGGGCCACGATCTCCTCGGGCAGCCCCAGTTCCCGGCCGACGGCCCGGACCTCGTCCTTGAACAGCAGCCGCAGCGGCTCGACCAGGTCGAACTCCAGGTCCTCCGGCAGTCCGCCGACATTGTGATGCGATTTGATATTCGCGGTGCCACTGCCGCCGCCGGACTCCACCACATCCGGATACAGCGTGCCCTGCACCAGGAACTCCACCTTCGGCGCCTCGTCCTCGGCGGTGTGCTCGCTGACGACCTCGGCGACCGCGTCCTCGAACGACCGGATGAACTCCCGGCCGATGATCTTGCGCTTCTCCTCCGGATCGCTGACACCCTTCAGCTCACCGAGGAACTTGTCCACCGCGTCCACGGTCACCAGCCGGGCGCCGGTGGCGGCGACGAAATCCTGCTGCACCTGTTCGCGCTCTCCCGCCCGCAACAGGCCGTGATCGACGAAAACGCAGGTCAGCCTGCTGCCGATGGCTCGCTGCACCAGAGCCGCGGCCACCGCGCTGTCCACGCCCCCGGATAGACCGCAGATAGCGTGCCCGTCGCCGATCTGCGCGCGGACCTGCCCGATCATGGCCTCCGCGATATTGGCCGGCGTCCAGGTCGGTGCGATACCCGCCATATCGTGCAGGAAGCGGCTCAGCACCAGCCGGCCGTGCGGGGAATGCAGCACCTCCGGGTGATACTGCACCCCGGCCAGCCGACGCTCCCGATGCTCGAACGCCGCGACGGGCGCGCCCGGGGTGGTACCGGTGACCTCGAAGCCCTCCGGCGCGTCGGTGACGGCGTCGCCATGGCTCATCCACACCGGCTGGACCGTCGGCAACCCACCGTGCAGCAGCCCGCCGTCGCTGTCGAGTTCGGTGCGGCCGTACTCCCGGGTGCCGGTATTGGTCACCGTGCCACCCAGCGCCTGCGCCATGGCCTGGAAGCCGTAGCAGATACCGAAAACCGGCAGATCCAGGTCGAACAGACACGGGTCCAGCCGCGGCGCACCCTCGGTGTAGACACTGGCCGGACCGCCGGACAGAATCACCGCCGACGGCTTCCGCTCGGCGATCTCATCCACCGACGCGGTGTGCGGAACCACCTCGGAGTAGACACTCGCCTCACGGACCCGGCGGGCGATCAACTGCGCGTACTGCGCACCGAAGTCGACAACGAGGACAGGTCTCTGCGATTGGGTCACCCCGACAGTCTATTGAGCGGGGCCACCGGGCCCGGAATCGGCCGCCGTGCCCCGGTGCCGCCGGCTATCCTCGACGGCGTGCCATTCGCTCGTGCGATCGATGCCGACATCCACTACGAGGACACCGGGGGAAATGGGCCGACAGTGCTGCTGGCGCACGAATTCCTCATGGACCGGACCATGTTCGCCGCCCAGATGTCCGCCCTCGCACCGGAGTTCCGCGTGGTGTCCTGGGACGCGCGTGGACACGGCCGCACGCGCGACCAGGGGCTGCCGTTCACCTACTGGACCTCGGCCCGCGACGCGCTGACCGTGCTCGACCATCTCGGTGTCGAACGCGCGGTGATCGGCGGCAGCGCCCACGGCGGCTTCACCGCGTTGCGCACCGCGCTCGTCGCCCCGGAACGCGTTTCCGCGCTCATCCTGATCAGCGCCGACGCCCACGCCGCATCCCTCGAGCAGGCCGCCGCCACCCGGCGGTTCCTGGACGAGTGGTACGACGAGGCCTCCCGGCCGCGTGCGGCCGAACAACTGGCCCACTGGCTGCTCGGCGATGACGAACGACACCGCCGGTTCTGGATCAAACGCTGGCGCGAACCCGAGCGGGACGGAATAGAAGCCGCGGTGGGCTGTCTGCTCGGTCGTGACTCCGTGCTGGAGCGGCTTTCCGAGATCACCTGTCCCACTCTGGTCGTACACGCCACGCACAGCGGAATCGACCGCACCCGGGTCCGGCAGCTGGCGGAGCGGATCAGCGACTCCACCTATCTCGAGATCGACGGCGCCCGGCCCGCGGTCACCCTCACCCATCCGGAACGGATGAACCGCGCCCTCCGGCAGTTCCTGGGCGGTATCAAGCCCGGACGCTGAGCCCGACCTTCTGGAACTCCTTCAAATCCGAGTACCCGGCCTTGGCCATGGACCGCCGCAGGCCGCCCACGAGATTCAACGAACCGTACGGGTCGTCGGAGGGACCGAACAGCACACGCCCGAGGTTCGGACGCACCGGGGCCCCCGTGTCCCCCACACCCCACGGGTCGTCCACCTGCAGCAGCGAACCCCGCGGTACCGACGGATGCGCGGCCGCCGAGGGCCAGTACCACCCGCGGCCCGGCGCCTCCGCGGCCATTGCCAGCGGCACCCCGATCATCGCGGCATCGGCACCACAAGCGATCGCCTTCGCCAGATCGCCGGAGGAGGCGATATCGCCGTCGGCTATGACATGCACATAGCGACCGCCGGTCTCGTCCAGATAGTCGCGCCGCGCCGCGGCCGCGTCGGCGATCGCGGTGGCCATCGGCACTCCGATACCGAGCACCTCACCGGTCGTCGTCGCGCCCGGGTACGAGCCGTAGCCGACGATCACGCCGGCCGCACCGGTGCGCATCAGATGCAACGCGGTCCGGTGATCGCTCACTCCGCCGGCCACCACCGGAACATCCAGTTCCGCGATGAACGTTTTGAGGTTCAACGGTTCGCCGTTGCCGACGTGTTCGGCGGAGATGATGGTGCCCTGCACCACCAGCAGGTCGATTCCCGCCTGCAGCAGCGCCGGCGTCAGCGTCTGCGCGTTCTGCGGGCTCACCCGTACCGCCACCGTCACCCCGGCCGCGCGCACCTGGGCCACGGCCGCTGCCAGCAGGTCCGGCTGCATCGGTGCCGCGTGCAGTTCCTGCAGCAGCGCGACGGCGCGGTCCTGTCCGTCTTTGCCGGCCAATTCGATCAGCTGGTCGACCTTGGCCGCGACATCGGCGTGCCGCGCCCACAGCCCCTCACCGTTGATGACGCCGAGGCCACCCTGGCGGCCCATTTCGATCGCGAACTCGGGCGACACCAGCGCGTCGGTCGGGTGGGTGAGGAACGGGATATCGAAGCGGTAGGCGTCCAACTGCCAGGCCAGCGATACCAGTTTGGCCGAACGGGTACGGCGCGAGGGGACGATATCGATATCGTCCAACTCGTAGGTGCGGCGCGCCGTCCGCCCCATACCGATCTCGACCATATCGCGCACTTGCATTCTCCTGTGTTGTTTGGCCCACGCTCCGCGCGGGCGTGTTCGCGGCCCCCTTGGGTCTCGTGTTTCCGCACCCCGAGACTTGTGCCTTCGGCACGGCGCTTCGGGGTGCGGAAACACGAGACGGGCCGCGAACGGGGCCGCGACGGCGCGGCCCCCGACGGGGTTGATTGGGCGGGTACCGCCGCGCATGTCCAGATATGAACGATACACAGCGTATGGAAGTGGCTTGGTGGGTGGCGCGGGTGTGGTGGTGTGTTGTACCGAAGCGACCGCGAAAGCTTCAGGACCGAGGGTGGATTCGCGGATGGGCGTGGTGACATGCCCGCCTCTTCAGGGCGTCCGGGTACGGCGTGGGGCGAAACGTCGCGACGCGACCGCTCGCCCGAGCCTCCGGCTATCCGTCTCGGGCCGTGCGTCGACCGGGAGACGGCATGGCAGAGCACGACCCGGGGGACCCGACCACGGGCACCGCCGTGGCCGCCGGTCCGGGAACGTGACGGGCAGACGTCGCTCGCTCCGGGTGGTCCTGGTTCTCGGACCGCAGCCCGAACCTGGAGCTACGCGCGGCCGGTGTAGTTGGGGGCCTCGACGGTCATGGTGATGTCGTGCGGGTGGCTTTCCTTCAGGCCCGCCGCGGTGATCTGCACGAACTGCGCCTCTTGCAGTTGCGGGATGGTCTGGGCACCCGTGTAGCCCATACCGGCGCGCAGACCGCCGACGAGCTGGTGGATGACCTGACGCACCGGGCCGCGGAACGGTACCCGGCCTTCGATGCCCTCGGGCACCAGCTTGTCCTCGGCCAGGACGTCGTCCTGGAAGTAGCGGTCCTTGGAGAACGACTTCGCCTGGCCGCGGCCCTGCATGGCGCCCAGCGATCCCATACCGCGATAGCTCTTGAACTGTTTACCGCCGACCAGGATCAATTCGCCCGGCGATTCGGCGGTTCCGGCGAGCAGGGAACCGAGCATCACGGTGGAGGCGCCGGCGGCGATCGCCTTGGCGATATCGCCGGAGAACTGGATGCCGCCGTCGGCGATCACCGGGATCCCCGCGGGTTTACAGGCCGCCACGGCTTCCAGGATCGCAGTGATCTGCGGCGCGCCGACACCGGCCACGACCCTGGTGGTGCAGATGGAACCGGGACCCACCCCGACTTTCACCGCGTCGGCACCGGCCTCGACCAGCGCGGCGGCGCCCGCCCGGGTGGCGATATTGCCGCCGACGACCTGGATCCGATCGCCGACCTCGGCCTTGACCTTGGACACCATCCGCAGCACCTGCACCTGGTGGCCGTGCGCGGTGTCCACCACCAGCACATCCACCCCGGCGTCGACCAGGGTCATCGCCCGCGACCAGGCGTCGTCACCGACACCGACGGCCGCGCCCACCAGCAGCCGGCCGTCACGGTCCTTGGTGGCGTCGGGGTACTGGTCGGTCTTGACGAAGTCCTTGACGGTGATGAGTCCGCGCAGCCGACCGTTGCCGTCCACGATGGGCAGTTTCTCCACCTTGTGCCGGCGCAACAGGCCCAGCGCCGCCTCCGCGGTCACCCCCTCCTGGGCGGTGATCAGCGGGGCCTTGGTCATCACATCGGCGACCCGGCGATTCTGGTCCACCTCGAACCGCATATCGCGGTTGGTGATGATGCCCACCAGCGCACCGGTCTCGTCCACCACCGGAAGGCCGGAGATCCGGAACCGGGCGCACATGGCGTCGACCTCGGCGAGGGTGTCGGTGGGCCGACAGGTCACCGGATCGGTCACCATACCGGCCTCGGACCGCTTCACCGTCTCCACCTGGCCCGCCTGATCGGCCACCGAGAGGTTGCGGTGCAATACGCCCATACCACCCGCTCGGGCCATGGCTATCGCCATCCGGGCCTCGGTGACGGTGTCCATGGCAGAACTCACCAGCGGGGTGCGCAGGTGGATCTCCTTGGTCAACCGACTCGATGTGTCGACCGAACTGGGGATCAGATCCGAGGCGGCGGGCAGCAGCAGCACATCGTCGAACGTGAGGCCGAGCATGGCTATCTTGTTCGGATCGTCACCACCCGTAGAGGGGCGGACATCGACTCGCTCGCCCGGTACGGGACTACTCATTCGGATCGACCCCTCCTGGACGTCGACAGGGCTACACCGGTATGACCGGGTAACAAACTGTTGCTCGGGATGGACTGCGGCGCGAGTTCGATCCCGCACCACCGAGGTAGTAGCAGGTATCGGATACTCGTCGGCCTCCGGCACCCATGGTATCGGGCGGGGCGGATACCGGATCAACCGAGGCCGCCGGCAAACTGACGGCGTGCAGCGCTGGCGCAGACCACCCTGTTCTGCGTACCGTGGGTGTGTGCGTGACCATCTACCACCTGGCTTGCCGCCGGATCCGTTCGCCGGGGACCCCTCCGACCCGTCCGCCGCGCTCGATGCCATCGAGCCGGGGGAGCCGCTGGATCCTCATGAGCGCCTTGCGGTCGAGGAGGATCTCGCCGACCTCGCGGTTTACGAAGCGCTGCTGGCCCATCGCGGGATCCGCGGCCTGGTAGTGAGCTGCGAGGACTGTAGGCAGGATCACTACCACGACTGGGACATGTTGCGCGCCAACCTGCTGCAACTATTGGTCGACGGCACGGTGCGGCCGCACGAGCCGGCCTACGACCCCACCCCGGAAGCGTATGTCACCTGGGATTATTGCCGCGGGTACGCCGACGCATCGATGAACGAGGCGTTCCACGGCGACGGATTCGACGCTTAGACGGACGTAGTTCCGCCTGCGCGGACCGTCGCGGGTTTCCGGTGGAGCACGGCCGGGAGCCGTGCACGCCGAGTTCGGTGTGCCCGCATGACGCCGGACACGACCCGATCTCGCTACCACTCGAGATATTGATCACACGGAAAGAGGTGATCACAGGAGAAGCCGACCGCCACGGCGGTCGGTCCCTGCTCTTTCATATTCGGTTTCGCGCTCGTTCGACCTCAGTTGGCTCCGTTCGACCTCAGTTGGCTCCGCTCGGCCCCGTCCCACTCGGTCCTATACCGGGAATCTGCGGTATACCTGTCGGCACCGCCGGTTCGCTGTAGTGCTGGGTCGGCGGTGCGGGAATCCCGGTGCCGCTGTCCACCGTGGGCTGCGCCGGTCCGGCCGGGCTGGGCGAGCTCACAGTGGAGGGGGTGGCCGGGGGTGGGAGGACATCCCGTGACGGGGTCGGGACCACTGTGGTATTCGGGAGCTCGGGGATATTCGGAACACCGGTGCCCGGAGCGATCGTTGTGCCCGGCCCGGACGGTCGAGTCGGCTGCGGGCCTGCGGGCTGCGTCGGCCGCGGACCACCGGGCTGTACCGGGTACTCGGTACCCAGAATCGATGGGTTTTCGGAGGAAGTGGCCGGTAGGGGCACACCCGGCGCCGGTTCCCGCCCCGACGTGCCGGGAACCACGTTCCCCGGGCGCGACGGCAACTGTGTCCGGTCCGGCTCGATCGACGGCGGAGCGGGCACACTCTGTTCCAGTTGCTGCGCCGCCTCCGGAGAGACCTTGCGCAGTTCCGCGAGCAACCGCTGCCAGAGGTCCATCAGATCGGTGCGCTTCTCCGGATCGTCCACCCGGGCGGCGTTGGTCGCCGCCTGTTCCAGACGAACCCGGGCCTGCTCCGAATCGCCCTGGTCGATCAGGGTCTGCGCGGCGGCCATATCGTTGCCGGCCCGCTGTACCACGGTCGCCTGGGCCTGTTGGCTGAATACCACCTCTTTGACGCCCCACAGCGGATCGCCGGGTTCGGCCGCGTAGGAGAAGGCGGTCATACCACCGATCACCAACGCCACGGCCGCCGCGGTGCCCGCGATCGGCCGGAGCAGTCGAAGCCTGCCACCCGAGCGCGCGGCCAATCGGGCCTGCCGGGCGCCGATCTCCTGGTTGACCGCCGCGACCACGGTATCGAGGTCGGGTGCGTCGGGTAGCGGCGGCGTGATGATCTCCATCCGCCAATCGGCCAACAGAGCCGCGAGCTGGAATTCCTCGGTGCTCTCGGTCGGAACCGGACCGCCCGCAGCGATGGCATCGATCAGCGCATCGTCGCGGCGTACCGCCACGATGTCGACCGGTCCGGTGTTGCCGCCGGAACCCTCGGCATAGGGACCGGTACCCTGCGGTTCACGTCGCGACTTCCGGTCGCCACGACCGCGCCCGCCATCCCTAGCCATACATTTCACCTGCCCTCGCCACTTGTGTTTTCAGTTTCGCGAGCGCCCTGTGCTGGGCAACCCGTACCGCCCCCGCCGTACTGCCCACGGCGAGCGCGGTTTCTTCCGCCGACATACCCACAACCAAGCGCAGGACCAGGATCTCCCGGTGCTTCTCCGGAAGCGTGGCGAGCAGACGGTTCATCTGCCGGCTCGTCTCCGATTCGAGAGCTCGCTGCTCCGGCCCCTGGTCGGTGGATATGACATCTGGTACTTCGGCCATCGCCTCCGCCTTGTTACGCGAGGCATTGCGATGGGCGTCGGCAACCTTGTGCGAAGCAATTCCGTAAACGAAAGCCATGAACGGTCTGCCCTGGTCCTGATACCTGGGCAGAGCTGTCATGACTGCCAGACAGACCTCCTGCGCAACATCGTCCGCGGAGAGTTGACCACGCTCCGCGGAACCGATCCGCGCTCGGCAATAACGCACCACCATCGGGCGGATCATCTCCAGTACCTGAGCTAGAGCAGATCTGTCGCCCTGCGCAGCGGCAGCGACGGCGAGGTCCAACTCTTCGCCCGTGTGCGTCATCGTCAGCGGAATTCCTGGCGTTACAAGTGGCACGGCCGGTTTCGACCCATGCTTCCGCCGGCCGGCGGAACGGTTCAACAATAGCGATACCGGTTCGGGAACCGGATCAGCCGGGGGACACTCACGGCGTTGCCATCGGACGGAACCGACCGCCACGTCGAGCGATGACGGCGGCGCATACGGCCGCCTCCTGATCGGCCGGCGTATCCGAGGGCCTGTTCCCCTCGGCGGGAAGACCGGTCCGCAGCATGGCGGACGCCCAGCACAGCGGCAGAAGGCCGTTGTCCCGACACTGCTGTGCGACCGTCTCGGCGAGCACCCGGGCTCGTGTCGTATCACCGACCGCGGCGGTGGACGCGGCGACCAGCAGCCGGGATTTCACCTCATGTCGCAGTGACGGAGAGCGTTCGGCGAGTCCGAGCGCCGCCTCGGCCTCGCCGAGCGCCTGCGCCGCCTGTCCGGACGCGAGAGCGGTTTCGGCCCGGACCCACCCCAAGCGCACCAGCGGCCGCCACCGCGTCGCCGCCGAATTCCGCTCCAGCAGCGTGGCACAGCGGTCCAGCAGCCGAGTGGCGAGTTCGAGCCGCCCGGTGCCGAGCGCGTCCGCGGCCAGACCTGTCAGGGCGTCGGCGGCGGCCTCGAGGGCATCCGGCCCGGACGTGTCCCGGCTCTGTCGTGGACGGGCCCGCGACAGCAGCGGCAGAATCAGCGCGGCGGCGCGACCGTCATGGCGGGCGGCGCGAGCATGCCAACCGAGCTGACGCAGTAGCGACCCCTCGGTGGCGGCGCCCACGGCGAGCAGCACCGGGTCGGTCGTACCGATCCGAAGCTCGGATAGTTCGGCCCGCGCGGCGGCGTAGCGGCCCTGACCCCCGAGAACGACGGCTCGCCACCAGGTTCCGAGCGCGTTTTCCGCTGCCGGCAACTCGGCAGCGGACCGATCGGGTCGGGCGCCGAATGCCGCGTCGGCGAGTAGGGCGGAGCGGGTCTCGGAGCGGGGAACAGGCACGAACACCGCCGCACTCTATCCCGCACACCGTCCAACCGTAACGGCAGCGAGGGGCTTCACCGGCCGAACCACTGTGACAGCAATCACTCAGCATTCACTCGTTACGACATGTTTCCACCAGGTAAATCCAGAGCCGGCAAACCGTGCGTATGCGCGCATGGAATTCGTATGCGTTTCTCACAATTAACCCGACCGACGCGATTAGGTCATCGTGATGGTGCCGAGATGGAAGTGTTCATCCTCGTTCGGTCAATGAGTCGAACGCAACCGCGCGCCACTTCCCTACCTCGAAGCCGGAAAAGATGCCTACCTGCGATGATGCCGGAACAGCAGGAACCACACCCGATCCGCCCCCGGCCAGTCGAGCAGTATCCCCGGAGGATTAGCGAAAGTAAACAGCCTCCAGGTCAAATTCCACGGCCAAAACACTCCCAAAATCGGATGCACCGAACTATTGACGGAATTTCGCCGCTAGCCCTAACGTAACTCCACGCCACAGACGGTGCAGCGCGAAATCGCAGCGACCATCGACGGCGGGCCTACCGGCACCGCCGACCGTGGTGCCGGCGCTCGGACGATCGCCGAGCGCCGGCGACCGTTACCGATCACTCGCTCGACAATGCCGACGAGCTCGCGTCACGAGGAGTTCATGCCCATGCCCATGCCCACCCACCTCCCCGGACCGAACGCCGACGTCTGGGACTGGCAGATGCGCGGTGCCTGCCGTGGTGTGGACTCGGCGGTGTTCTTCCATCCCGACGGCGAACGCGGTCGCGCCCGTACCGCACGGGAGCTGCGCGCCAAGGAGATCTGCCGTACCTGCCCCGTACTCATCCAATGCCGTGCGCACGCGTTGAAGGTCAGCGAACCCTACGGCATCTGGGGCGGTATGTCGGAGACCGAGCGGGAGATGCACGCCCGCCGCAACCGGCGCCGCGTGACGGTATAGCCCCGAGGCAACCCGTACGCCCGGTTCAGCGATCCGCCGTATCGAATCGCTCGGCACCGATCCGACCCCATCCGTAAACCACGGTGCGCCGAATTCCTAGCGCAGCAACCTCCGGCCACATCGGAGAAAAGGACCCCGGTCGAGCCTCGTACCTGCCGACACGCCCGACCTGAGACCGCGTGCGTCAGGGCTTCGGTCACCACCGAATCCGCCTGTCGAGCGGCGTCGTGCGCTGTCGCGGACACCCTTGTGGGGGAAGGTCATAGCGAAGCGTTATGGTAGTGATTGATGACACAGAATGGAGCGTTGTGACAACGCGGCCGCCGGCCGCAGAGGGCGACTCGTTCCGTGGGGAAGCCCTTCCACCGGAGGTGGAATCTGCGGTATCGGCACGCGCAGCCGAAAGTATCGAGCTCGCAGCTCTTCTCCAGCGCTGCGGCCAGTCGGATCAGAAAGCCTTTGCCGAGTTGTACGACCGGACATGCGCCCGCGTCTTCGGTCTGGTGTTGCGGATCCTGCACGACCCGGGGTACGCGGAGGAGACCACCCAGGAGGTCTATCTCCAGGTCTGGCGGACCGCGGCGACTTTCGATCCGGGGAAGGGATCCGCCGTGACCTGGCTGATGACGCTGGCGCACCGCCGCGCTGTCGACCGGGTCCGCGCCGAACAAGCCCATACCCAGCGCGAGGTCGCCTACGGGATACGGGTACTCGGCAACGATTTCGACGAGGTCACCGAGGAGGTGGAACGTAAATTCGAACAACGGGCCGTGCTGGAAGGTCTTGCCTCGTTGACCGCGACCCAGCGCGAGGCCATATCGCTCGCCTACTACGGCGGACGGACCTACTCGGAGGTGGCCCTTCATCTCGATGTGGGCCTGCCCACCGTGAAATCCCGCATTCGGGACGGACTGACACGACTGAAGAAAAGTTTGGGGGTGACGTGAGATGCACCTGAGCCGGATCGATCTCGCGCACGCCGTCGCGCTCGGATCGATCGACGACGAAGACCTACCTGTGGTACAGCAACTGCTCGACAGCGACGACCCCGTCGAGCGCACGGAATTCCTCATGCTCATCCAGCAGACCAGGGAAGCCCTCGCCGACCTGGCCGCCGCCACTGCCGTCGCGCCGCCCGCCAGGCTGCGCGACCGGCTGCTGGAGGCGATCTCGGCCGAACAGCCGCCCGTCGCTTCCTGATCCGTCTCGGGCACCCGCCCCACGTTCCCGGCGTTCCGACCGGCGAACGGCCCCCTTACCCGAACGGGCCGTCCACGTCCGCCGGGGACATGAACGGCCCGTCGGCCTTCGACCTCTCGATCGAATTCTCGATCAATGGCTGTGGCCGTGGCCGTGCTCGTCGTTCTCGGCCGGCTTGTCCACCACGGCGCTTTCGGTGGTGAGCACCATCCGGGCCACCGAGGCCGCGTTGACGATCGCCGACCGGGTCACCTTCACCGGGTCGACGACACCCTCGGTGAGCAGATCACCGTAGGCGAGGGTGGCGGCGTTGAAGCCCTCCTTGCCCTCGACGACCTTGCTGACCACCACGGAACCGTCCACACCGGCATTGGTGGCGATCCAGTACAGCGGGGCCTTCAGCGCGGTGCGCAGCACCTCGGCGCCGACCGCCTCGTCACCGGACAGCGAGCCGACCAGCTCGTCCAGCTTGGTACCGGCCTGCACGAGCGCGGTACCGCCACCGGGCACGATGCCCTCTTCGACGGCGGCCTTGGCAGCGCTCACCGCGTCCTCGACCCGGTACTTGCGCTCCTTGAGCGCGGTTTCGGTGGCCGCGCCGACCTTGATCACCGCGACACCGCCGGCCAGTTTGGCCAGCCGCTCCTCGAGCTTCTCCCGGTCCCAGTCGGAATCGGTGGACTCGATCTCCCGACGCAGCAAGGCGGCGCGAGCGGCGATGTCCTCCGCGGAACCGGCGCCATCGACAATGGTCGTGTCGTCCTTGGTGACGACCACACGCCGGGCCTTGCCCAAGACCTCGAGGCCGGCCTCGCGCAGGCTGATACCCAGGTCGGGGTTGACCACGGTGCCCGCGGTGACGATGGCCAGGTCGTCCAGGAACGCCTTGCGGCGGTCACCGAAGAACGGCGCCTTGACCGCTACGGCCTTGAGCGTCTTGCGGATGGAGTTGACCACCAGGGTGGACAGGGGCTCGCCCTCGACGTCCTCGGCGACGATCAGCACCGGCTTGCCGGATTCGGCGATCTTCTCCAACAGCGGCAGGAAGTCGGGGAGCGAGCTGATCTTCTCGCGGTGCAGCAGGACGAACGCGTCCTCCAGTACGGCTTCCTGGCTGTCGGTGTCGGTCACGAAGTAGGGCGACAGGTAGCCCTTGTCGAACTGCACGCCCTCGGTGACGACCAGTTCGGTGCTCAGCGTCGAGGATTCCTCGACGGTGACCACACCGTCCTTGCCGACGGTGGTCAGCGCCTTGCCGACCATCTCGCCGATCTCCTCGTCGCGCGAGGAGACGGTGGCGACCTGGGCGATGGCCTTCTCACCGGATACCGGGGTGGCCATCGCGAGCAGCGCCTCGGAGACCGCGTCGGCGGCCTTGGCGATACCCGAACCGATCGCGATCGGGTTGGCGCCGGCGGCGATGTTCTTCAGCCCGCCGCGCACCAGCGCCTGCGCCAGCACGGTGGCGGTGGTGGTGCCGTCGCCGGCGACATCGTTGGTCTTGGTGGCGACGCTCTTGACCAGCTGGGCTCCGAGGTTCTCGAACGGGTCCTCGAGATCGATATCGCGTGCGATGGTGACACCGTCGTTGGTGATGGTGGGGCCGCCGAACGACTTGGCGAGCACCACATGCCTACCGCGCGGACCCAGGGTGACCTTGACCGCGTCGGCGAGCTTGTCCACACCGCGCTCCATAGCCCGGCGAGCCGACTCGTCGAACTCGATCTGCTTTGCCATAAGTTTTCGCTCCTGTGTCTAATGGCGCCGCCTCCGGCGGCGCGGTCGGGGCCGCCCTCGTGTCCCGGGTCTTTCCACCCTCCACGAATCCGCTGACGCGAATTCGCTCCGGTCAGTCCAGACCCGGGACGCGGCCCCGACGTGTTCGATGGCGCCGCCTTCGGCGGCGCGGTCGGGGCCGCCCTCGTGTCCCGGGTCTTCCCTCCCTCCACGAATCCGCTGACGCGAATTCGCTCCGGTCAGTCCAGACCCGGGACGCGGCCCCGACCGTGCTGTCCAGTTGCGCTCGGTACAACGCACTCCGCCCCGGCACTGAGTCGGCACCGGGGCGGAACGCATGCGCGGCGATGGGTTACTTGCCGACGACAGCCAGCACGTCGCGCGCGGACAGGATCAGGTATTCCTCACCCTGGTACTTGATCTCGGTACCGCCGTACTTGCTGTAGATGACGGTGTCGCCCTCCTGGACATCCAGCGGGATGCGCTTCTCGCCCTCGTCGTCCCAGCGGCCTGGACCGACGGCGACAACGGTGCCCTCCTGCGGCTTCTCCTTGGCCGTGTCGGGGATGACCAGGCCGGAGGCGGTCGTCGTCTCGGCCTCGTTGGCCTGGACGAGGATCTTGTCCTCGAGCGGCTTGATGTTCACGCTCGCCACGTTGAGCCCTCCACTTTCAGGGGATAACGGTCGTCCGGAACTGTTGTCCCGGACCATCGATTCGGTCACGATGCTGACCCTGCGCAAAGCCCCGTCGTCGCGGGTGCCGGGACCGCCTGCTCAGTGTCAAGCTTGGCACCGGGCAACAATTGGTGCCGACTAGCACTCTATACGCGAGAGTGCCAGCGCTCAAGGCCGGTAGGTGCCAAAGTCGGTGGTTTCGCCGCACCCAGAGGCGGTTGCCGGAGCCGGACCGCCTCCTGGCAGAATTCACGGACCGACCGGTCTCGACCCTGGGGAGACTCAGGGCTTCCCAACGGTTCCCGAAGTCTGTAACGTTCGCATAACGGTTCGAGACGATATTGTTCGAAACAGCCTGGACGTCAAACGGCCACCGGAACGACCGTCGGTAACGAACAGTACGGACCGGTGTCACCCAGCCGCCCGATACAGCTGCATACCGGTACCGCGGGCAGCGCCCATTCCACTCGAAGGGAGGTGAATATATTGCGAAAATCACTCGGCATCTCCGCCGGGAACGAGGTCGTGTGCTCGGCACTGGTCACCACCGCGCCGAACGGTGCACAGACCTTCGACTATCGGGTCGTCTCCGCGGATGCGCATTCCGATCTCGGCGATCTCGTCGCCTCCTCGATCGAGCTGATGACCACCCAACTGCCCACCACGCAGTACGAGTCGTCCCTCGAGATCGACAGCCCACCCCCCGGCGTCACGGTGGCCTACCGCAACCAGGAACAGGCGCAGGCGATCCGGCTGGCCGTCGGCAAACGCCACAACCCCCATTTGGTTTCGGAAACCACCGCCGCCCTGACCTATCTGCGCAGCACCGGCCTGGTCGACCGCTACGACACCATCGCCCTGGTGGACCTGGGCGCCTCCGGATGCAGTGTCAGCGTCGCGGACGGGGCCGACGGTGAGATCCTGCACACCGCCCGCACCACCACCGTGAGCGGCCGCGCCATCGACGATCTGATCTACCGTCATCTGGTCGACCAGCACTATGCCCGGCGCGGCACCCGCCCCAACCGGAGCACGCTGATCAACCGGTCCCGCGCCGCCAAGGAACATCTGTCCATCGCGCCGGCCGTCACCATCGACCACGTCGCGGGACGCCCTCTCAAACTGACCCGTACCGACTTCGAGGAACTGATCACCGGTCTGCTGCGCGATCTGACCGCGTTCACCGCGCTGTCGTTCCGCCGCGGAGACCGCGCGCCCGAAGCGGTGGCCGTGATCGGTGGGGGCGCGCACATCCCGTCGGTGCTCACCGCACTCGAACGCGGATTCGACATCCCCGTGCTGACGCTGCCGGACCCCGACGCGGTGGTCGCCAAGGGTGCCGCGCTGATCGCCGACGCCGCCCGCCCCTCGGTCCTGCCGCTGACCGCCCGCTCGTCCCAGCCGTCGAACACCCTGGCCAAGGTACTGGGCACCATGGCCGGGGCGGCCGTCGTGGTCGGCCTGGTCATCGGCTACGGCGTGAACACCATGACATCCGGCTCGGACGAGGAGATTTCGCCCGCGGGGACGACCAGCGGTGCCCGGCTCCCACCGTCGACGGCGCCGAGCACACCCACTTCTCCGGCGACCACCCCCACGGTCGAGCCGACCACGGCCCCACCACCCACGAAGACGATCGCACCAACCGTGACCTACCCGGCGCAGGATCCGACGAATATCGACTCCGACCCCTCGGCCACCGACCCCTCGACATCGACCGACCCCTCGACCGACACTCACGTCCAGCCGACGCTGCGCCCCGACCCCAACCTGCCGCATATCCCGTTCCCGGAACTACTGAGCCCCGAGAGTTCCCCACCGCCCTCACCACGTCCCCCGAGCTCTCCCACCAGCGACGAACAGAGCATCACACCCACTCGCACGGCCCAGCCGGTGCTACCGGGAGCCGGTTCGTCCAGCTGAGCACTCAGCCGCCGTAAACCCCGCTCTGTTACGGCAACCCGGCCCAGCCGACAGAAACCGGCCGTAGACCGAAGGCGGACGTGCTCACCCATCCGATCCCGGTGGTCAGCGCCTACCCTGCCCAGGTCCGGGGGTGATCAGAGCAAATTCGCGCCGGCGGATTCGCGGAGAGAGGCAAGACCAGGAGCACCAGGGCCCCGTCAACACCCTCAGATGGCGCAATCCAACACAAACCACCCCCGGACCGCCCGCAGTGCCATCACGCAGCGGTGGCACGCAGAAAACGAAGATCCAAGCTCACCGGAACCACAAGGGGTGGCGGCCCGTCTCGCGTGTCAGCGCCCGAAGCGCATGTGCCGAAGGCACGGGCCTCGGGCGCTGACACGCGAGACCCGCCAGGGCCGCAACCCCGCGCCGCCGAAGGCGGCGCAAGTGAACCCAGCGCCATCAAACACAGCTGACGGAGACCGGAAGGCCGGGATCCGATGCCACATCCAACGACGAGGGCTTCGCCCCGCCCGCGATCACGTGTGCACCCAACGCGGCGATCATCACCCCGTTATCGGTACACAGCCGTGGTTTCGGTACCCGCAGGGTCAAACCCGCCGCCGCGCACCGTTCTTCGGCCAGCGACCGGATTCGGGAATTCGCGGTCGCCCCGCCGCCGAGTACCAGGGTGTCGACCCCGGCATCCCGCGCGGCGCGTACCGCTTTCATGGTGAGCACATCGGCCACCGCTTCCTGGAAGGAGGCCGCGATATCCGGTATCGGCAACTGGTCGGGGGTGATACCGGAACGTCGGACCGCCTCGACATGGCGGGCGACAGCGGTTTTCAGGCCGGAGAAGGAGAAGTCGTAGCGCGGATCGCGCGGACCGGTCATACCGCGGGGGAAGGCGATGGCGTTCGGATCGCCATCCGCCGCGGCCGCGTCCAGGGCGGGGCCGCCCGGGAAGCCGAGTCCGAGCAGCCGGGCAACCTTGTCGAACGCCTCACCCGCGGCGTCGTCGACGGTGCTGCCCAATTCCACGATCGGCTCGGCCAGATCCGTGACGTGCAGCAGGTGGGTGTGGCCGCCGGAGACCAGCAGTGCGACACACGGTGGCATGGGTCCGTGTTCGAGGGTGTCCACCGCGACATGGCCGCCGAGGTGGTTGAGCGCGTAGAACGGGATATCCCAGGCCGCGGCATAGGCCTTCGCGGCCGCGACCCCGACCAGCAGGGCACCGGCCAGGCCGGGACCGATGGTCACCGCCAAGGCATCGGGCGCCACGATCCCGGCCGCCGACAGGGCACGGCGCATGGCGGGGACGAGCGCCTCCAGATGTGCGCGCGAGGCGATTTCGGGCACCACACCGCCGAAGCGGGCATGCTGGTCGACGCTGGAGGCGACTTCGTCGGCGAGCAGTTCGCAGGCGCCGTCGGGGTTCCGGCGCACGATACCGACTCCGGTCTCGTCGCAGGAACTCTCGATTCCCATGACGATCACGACAGCACCTCGTCCGTTTCGGGGGTCCCTTGCGCGGCGGGCGCCGCGGTCGCGGGCCGGCGCATCGTATAGGCGTCGGCGCCGCTGGGATGGTAGTAGTTCTTGCGCAGTCCGATGATGTGGAATCCGTGTTTGGTGTACAGCGCGATGGCGGGCTCGTTGTCGGTGCGAACCTCCAGGAACACCGGTCCGCCGCGCCGGTCGGCCGTGTCGAGCAACGCCTCGAGCAGCAGGGTTCCGACGCCGGCCCGGTGCCGGAGCGGATCGACACCGATGGTGTGCACCTCGGCCTCGGGGTGTGCGGTATCACCGAGCAAGGCGATTCCGGCGTAGCCGATCAGGCCGCCCGTCTCGTCCCGGGCGGTGACATATCGGTTGTGCCCCGCCGCCAGCTCCGAGCGGAAGGCCGCCGCCTGCCACGGGTCGTCCGCCGCGAACAGCAGATGTTCCAGTTCGACGCAGCGCGCGATATCGGTGGTCACCATGGGTTCGATCCTGATGCCCATTATCGGGCCCCCGTCCGATCCAGGGTTCGGTAGCTCTGTTCGACCGCGTCCGGGCGGCGCAGATACAGCGGGACCAGGGGCTCGGGTGTCGCGTGCGCCGTGATCGCGGAGGCGGCGACCCGCACCAGACCAGCCGGTGAGGGCGTCTCCACCGGCAGCACGGGCAGGTCGAACAGGTCGACATGGGAGGCCGAGCCGGCGATGATGTTCGCCTCGCCGATGGCCGACCCGGCGGGTTTGCCCACCTGCGGTCCCGCCACCCGGCGGGTGCCACGGTCGCGGTAGCGCGCCGAGTAGACCTCGCGCCGCCGGGCATCGGTCACCACCAGCAGTTCGGCGTCCGGCGTCAGGTCCGGGGCACAGTCGGCGGCGATCCCGTCCAGACTGCACACGCCGTAGACCGGGATGCCCAGGGCGTCGCCGAATGCCGCCGCTGTGGCCATTCCCACTCGCAGCCCGGTGAAAGGTCCGGGTCCGACACCGACCACGATCGCCGCGATATCGGTGCGGGCACGGTCGGCTTCGGCGAGACATTCGAGGATCTGCGGGGTGAGGACCTCCGCATGGGCGCGGGCGTCTACATGCACTCGAGCGGCGATGGTGCGCGGACCGGCGGAGACCGAGGTATCCGACGATTCACGGGTTTTTGCACCGGTCGCCGCCTGCCCCAACTCCACCAGGCCGGCCGTCACGGCGGGTGTCGCGGTGTCGAGGGCTAGTACGAGCATGATTCGGTCAACGATACCGGTTCGACCACCGTGCACCGTGGGCAGCTCCCGGTGGGCATCGGCCCGTTCCGCGCTCGACCCGGCCCTGAAGGACCCGCGCTACTCTTCCCGGTCACGGCCGAGCCACGGGCACGGATCTCAGGGCTGTGTTCCCTCCACCCATTCCCACGTGGCGGTGCGCACCTCGGAATCCGGTTCGCGCGACAGCCGCACCAGCAGATGGCGCTCGGCCAGGTGTTCGACGACGCCGCTGCCCCATTCCACCACGACCACCGCGTCGTGCAGGTCGGTATCCAGGTCGAGGGCATCCAGTTCGTCCAGGCCCCCACCGAGCCGGTAGGCGTCGACGTGTACCAGCGGGACCGGCGGGCCATCCGGGCGCGCCCCGGCCCGATGCCGGCGGGCGATGATGAAGGTCGGCGAACTGACCCGGCCCTCGACACCCAGTCCCGCCGCGATACCGCGGGCCAACGCGGTTTTGCCCGCGCCGAGCGGACCGTCCAGCACCACCAGGTCACCGGCGCGTAGCCCGCTCGCCAGCTGCCGTCCGAGCGCCTCGGTATCGGCGACCGTGGGCAGCGTGCGTTCCTGCCGTCGGACAGGCATACCCTCCGGCCGCGCCCGCTGTCCGGAGCGGTCAGCCATCGCCCACCGCCCGCGCGTCGCTTTCGTCGACCACTCCCGCCCGGACCAGCAGCCGGTCCAGTGCGGCGTCGACGATCTCCGGATACTGCAGCTGCGGCATATGCGCGGCATCGGGAACCCGTACCAGTTCACAGTCGGGTAGTTCCCGGGCCAGGGTGCGCGAATTGCGGAAGGGTATCACCAGGTCCCGGGCGCCACCGACCACCAGCACCGGCAACCGCATCAGCACCGGCAACGCCGCCGATTCGTCGTGCAATTCCAACGCCTTCAGGAATTTCACGATGGTTTCCACCGAGATGCGGTCGATCATCATCGTGGTGAACCGGGACAGGGTCGGGCTCACCGGACCGTGGAACGAGCTCACGTGCAGGATCGGTGTGATCACATGCCGGGCGGTGGCCCGCCCCGCCTGCACCAGCGCGGGGGCGACGCGCACGGCCACCTGGAATCCGTCGAGCGCCGGGTGGCGCAGCAGCTGCCCGATTCCCGACGAGGTCACCTCCGTCGCGGTGGTGCACAGTAGCGCCACCCCGCGCACCCGGGCGGCGAACAACCGGGGCGCGCGTGCCGCCGCGGCGAGTATGGCCATCCCGCCCAGGGAATGCCCGACCAGGATCAGCGGGCCGCGCGGCGCCAGCGCGTCGATGACGGTGAGCAGGTCGTCGCCGAGTTGGGTGACGGTGCAGCGCTCGGTCTCCGGGGTACCGGAACGACCGTGTCCGCGCAGGTCGAACAGCACCAGTCGCAACCGGGAACCCCAGCGCCGCGCCAGGTGTCGGCGTTGGAAATGGAAAGATTCCATACTGTTGCAGAAACCGTGCACGAAAACCACGGTGGCCGGTGCGTCGCCGGGACCCCACTCCCGGGTGGCCAGGCAGACACCGTCGTCGGCGATCACCTCACCGGGGCGGTCGGAGTCGATCAGTCCGAAGTTCTCGTCACGGTATTCGTCCCGGACCGGGGGCCACAGCACCCGGGAGCCGGCGCGCCGCAGGGCATGTATCCCGGCGAGAGCGCTCACGGTGCCCACGGTGGCCAGTCCCCCGCGCAGCAGGGCGGCCCAGGGTTTCACCGACCACCGCCTCGATAACCGCGCATCACCCGGCCGCGTGGCGCGCAAACGATCTCGTAGTGGATGGTGTCGAGCAGATCCGCCCAATCCTGGGCGCGCGGTTCTCCCGCGGCGCCGGAACCGAACAGGGTCGCGGTATCCCCCTCGACGACACCGGCGGCATTGTCGCCGAGGTCGACCACCAGCTGATCCATACACACCCGCCCGACATTAGGCCGGCGCGCGCCGCCCAGCCACACCTGCATCCTCCCGCCCAGGGGGCGGAAGACCCCGTCGGCGTACCCGGCGGGGATCAGCGCGATGGTTGTATCCGCGGGGGCGATCCATTCGTGTCCGTAGGAGACGCCCTCACCGGCGGGGACCCGCTTGACCAGGGCGACCTCGGCCTGGAACGTCATGGCCGGAACCAGACCGAATTCCCCGCTATCGGGTACCGGGGTGAGCCCGTATACCGCGATACCGGGACGGACCATATCGAAGGCCAGGTCCGGTCGGGTGAGGGTGGCGGCCGAGTTCGCCAGATGCACCAGCTCCGGCTCCAGCCGGTGCTCCTTGGCGGCGGCAATGGCTTCCAGGAACCGGTCGCGCTGCATATCGATGACCGGGTGGTGTGGCCGGTCGGCGTGGGCTAGGTGGGAGAAGATGGCCCGGAAGCGGACCGCCTGCTCGTCGACCAGTTTCCGCAGCATCGTGAGCACCGCCGGGTATTCGACCGCGGACGCTCCGTTGCGGTTCAGCCCGGTGTCCACCTTGAGCGTGACCGTGGCCGGGCGGCCGAGCCGGCGTGCCGCCGCCGCGACCGCCGCCAACTGCCGCTGCGAGGACACCGCGATCTCGATATCGGCGGCGATGGCGGACGTGTAGTCCGCGTCGGCCACATTGAGCCAGCACAGGACGGGCGCGGTGATCCCCGCCCGCCGCAGCTGCAGTGCCTCCTCCACCGTGGTGACACCGAGTTCGGCCGCGCCCGCCGCCAGGGCCGTACGCGCCACCTCGACCGCACCGTGGTTGTAACCATCGGCCTTCACCACAGCCATCACGGCGGCCCCATCCGCATACTCGCGCAGAATCCGCACGTTATGCGCGATGGCATCCAGATCGACGATCGTCTCCACTTGCGCGTTCACGTCTGCCGATCCTGCCATCCCCACCGAACCGCGCGGTGTGCGCCACCCATCGATTCGGGTACACGGCCTCCCGGCCGCACGGAGCCGAAGCGGCGCCGGTGGCCGGGAGGCCGTCGGAGACTAGGAAACGGGACGCAGCGCACGCAGCGTGCGGACGGCGTCGGGCAGATGCCGCAGCAGTGGTGTGGCGGAGATACCGGCGGCATCGGGATGGCCGGAATGCGCGGCGAGGTTGGCGGCCAGGGCATGGGCGCGGGCGGCGGCGGCCGCGGACCAGGCCTGCTCGCCGCCGGCGGCGAGCAGGGCGCCGATCACCCCGGACAGGACATCGCCGGCCCCTGCGGTGGCGGCCCAGGAACCACCCGCCTCGTTCACCAGGACGGGACCGCCACCGGGTGCGGCGACCAGGGTGGCACGACCCTTCAACAGCACGGTGACCTGCCATTCCTCGGCGAGTGCGCGGACGGCGGCGACCCGGTCGGGGCCCGGCTGCCGGCCGGTCAGCCGCGCGAACTCGCCGGCGTGCGGGGTCAGCACCGTGACGGCGGAGCGCCGGCGCGCCAGATCGGGTTCGGCGGCGAGCAGGGTCAGACCATCGGCGTCCACCACCACCGGCAGATCGGTGGCGAGCAGTTCGGCCAGCCGATCACGTGCCCGCCGATCGGTGCCCGCCCCAGGTCCGAAAACCCACGATTGCACGCGTCCGGTCTCCGCGGGCTCCCGTGCGGCAACGACCTCCGGGTAGTGGTCGACCACCTCGGCCGCGGCCGTTCCGGCGTAGCGGACCATTCCCGAGGTGGCGGCGACCGCGCCCCCGGCGCACAGCACCGCCGCGCCCGGGTAGGTCGCGCTGCCTGCGCAGATACCGGTGACACCCTGGGTGTATTTATCGTCGGCGGGCCCCGGCACCGGCCACCGGGCACCGATATCCACGGGTGCCGGCGCCACCAGATTCGGCCGGGGCAGCCGTAAACCTATGGGCACCAGTTCGATTCGTCCGCACCACGGCGCGGCCAGGGCATGCACCGGTTTATGGGCTCCGAAGGTGACGGTGACCGCCGCCCGTACCGCCGGTCCGGTGACCGCGCCGGTGTCCGGGTCCACACCGCTGGGCAGATCCACCGCGACAATCGGAGCGTCCAGTCCGGCAACGATTTCCGCGGCCCGCGGCCGCAACGGCCCCTTACCGGAGATACCGACAATGCCGTCTAGCACCAGATCGGCGGCGCCGACCTCGTCGACGATCCGACCGCCGGTCCTCTGTAGCGCCGCAAGCCCTTCCGGGTGTGCCCGGTCCGGGCTCAGCAGCACGGCCGTCACCGCCACCCCGCGTCGGCGCAGAAACGAACCGGCCCACAGCGTGTCGCCGCCGTTGTCACCCGAACCGACCAGCAGTGCCACCGACCGCCCCGCGATACCGCCGGTACGGGCCCGCAGTTCCGCGGCCACCACACCGGCCAGCCCGTAGGCCGCGCGACGCATCGGCACCCCGGCGGCCACGCGGGTGAACAGCTCGGCTTCGGCCGCTCGCACCTCGTCGACGGTGAAGTATCCGCGCCCACCGGCCATGCACACACCTCCGTTGTTCGTCGGGCGGTACCGCGAGCAGACTACGCTTGGCCGTCATGTTCCTGCGCCATCGAACCGTCTCCATTCCGATCATCGGCCTGGCCCTGATCGCGGCGCTGCTGTCCGGGTGCGGTTCCGCGGAGACGCCTTCGCCCGCCGGCGCCTCGCAGACCGAGGCGCCGGGGTCGACGCGAACCGACCGGGACGACAGCGCGGGCACCACGGTCACCGTCCAGGTTTCCGATATGAGCTTCGCTCCCGCCGAGCTGACCTTGGCCGTGGGTGACACCGTCATCTGGCAGTTCGATGACAGCGCACCACACGGCGTCCAGGGCATCGGCGACAAGGCGATGGGAATCAACAGCCCGTTGTTCGAAAAGGGTGAGTGGAGTTACACCTTCACCGCCCCGGGCAGGTACCGCTATCTGTGTCCGATTCACCCCGATATGCAGGGAACCGTCACCGTCGAGTAAGCGATCACCGCGCCGGATCGCGCCGGCCGGTATGCGCGCACCCCGGCGCGCTCGGCCACCGACGACAGCGCTCGCTACTCGACCGTGACCGACTTGGCCAGGTTGCGCGGTTTGTCCACGTCGTAGCCGCGGGCCTGGGCCACCTCGGCCGCGAAGATCTGCAGCGGCACCGTCGACAACAGCGGCTGGAACAGGGTCGGCGCGGACGGAATCTCGATCAGGTCGTCGGCGAACGGGCGAACCGTCTCGTCGCCCTCCTCGGCGATCACGATGGTGCGCGCACCGCGGGCCTGGATCTCACGGATATTGCTGAGCAGCTTCGAGTGCAACACCGCGCGCCCCTTCGGCGAGGGCATTACCACGATCACCGGCAACCCCTCCTCGATCAGCGCGATCGGGCCGTGTTTGAGCTCACCGGCGGCGAACCCCTCCGCGTGCATATACGCCAGCTCCTTGAGCTTGAGCGCACCCTCGAGCGCCACCGGATACCCCACATGGCGGCCGAGGAACAGCACCGTCGACGCCTGGGCCAGTTGCCGGGCCACGGCCCGCACCTGCGGCGCCGTCTCCAGCACCCGGCCCACCAGTTTCGGCATCGCCTCGAGTTCGCCGAACTCGCGCGCCACCTCGTCCGGGTACTTGGTGCCGCGCGCCTGCGCCAGCGCCAGGCCCACCAAATAGTTCGCGGTCACCTGCGCCAGGAACGCCTTGGTGGAGGCGACACCGATCTCCGGCCCGGCCCGGGTGTAGAGGACGGCGTCGGATTCGCGGGGAATCTGGGCACCGTTGGTATTGCAGATCGCCAGCACCCGCGCCTTCTGCGTCTTGGCGTGGCGGACCGCCTCGAGGGTGTCGGCGGTCTCACCCGACTGGGAGACGGCGACCACCAGCGTGGAGCGGTCCAGCACCGGGTCGCGGTAGCGGAACTCGCTGGCCAACTCCACCTCGACCGGCAGTCGGGTCCAGTGTTCGATGGCGTATTTGGCCAACAGCCCGGAGTGGTAGGCGCTGCCGCAGGCCACGACGAACACCTTGTCCACATCGCGCAGTTCCTGGTCGGACAGTCGCTGTTCGTCCAGCATGATCCGGCCGGAACCGCCGGGGCTCTGATCGAAATGCCCGATCAGGGTGTCGGCGACGGCCGCGGGCTGCTCTTCGATCTCCTTGAGCATGAAATAGTCGTGGCCGCCCTTCTCGGCGGCGGCGAGATCCCAGTCGATGGTGAACGGCCGGATCTGCACCCCGTCGGCGGCGCCGGTGAAATCCACGACCCGGTAGTCGTTCGCGGTGATCACCACCGCCTGGTCCTGCCCTAGTTCGACGGCCTCGCGGGTGTGCTCGATGAAGGCCGTCACATCGGAGGCCACGAACATCTCGCCCTCGCCGACACCCACCACCAACGGGGTGGAACGGCGGGCGGCGATGATCATGTCCGGGTGGTCGGCGTGCGCGAAGACCAGCGTAAACGCGCCTTCCAATCGCCGCAGCACGGCCAGTGCGCTGGCCTCGAAAACACCGGCGGTCGGCCCCGCGGCGTACGCGCGGGCCATCAGGTGCACGGCGACCTCGGTATCGGTGTCGCTGCGCAGTTCGATCCCGGCGTCCTCCAGTTCCCGGCGCAGCGGGGCGAAGTTCTCGATGATGCCGTTGTGCACCACCGCCACCGTGCCGCTCAGGTCCTGGTGGGGATGCGCGTTGCGATCCGTCGGCGCCCCGTGGGTGGCCCAGCGGGTGTGCCCCATACCGGTGGTCCCGGCGCAACGCCCGGGCTCCGATCCGTTCAGTTCCGCTTCCAGATTCGCCAGCCGACCGGCGCGCTTCTCCACCGCGATGCCACCGGCACCGTCGAGAATCGCCACACCGGCGGAGTCGTAGCCGCGGTACTCCATGCGGCGCAAGGCGGCGACAACGACGCTCAAAGCGTCCCGGTACCCGACGTACCCCACGATTCCGCACATGGCTCACCAGAGTACTTATCGGATAACGTTCACGTCGTGTCGGCGTCTGTGAAATCACTTCTGAGCACCCTGACGGTCCGCGGCCCGCACCGGGTGCTACGTGGCAACCTGGCCATCGCGGGCCAGCCCGGTGTCGTCTACACCCCGGAAACCGGTCGGGACCTGCCCGCCGTCGCCTTCGGACACGGCTGGCTGACCGGTCCGAACAACTACCGGACCTTCCTCGAACACCTCGCCTCCTGGGGAATCGTCACCGCCGCACCCGATACCGAACGCGGCCCGGTCCCATCCCACCGCGGCCTGGCCACCGACCTGCTCACCACACTCGATATCTGCACCGGCGTCCGGCTGGGTGACGGCACCATCACCGTGCATCCGGAACGGCTGGCGCTGGCGGGACACGGCATGGGCGCCGGCGCCGCCGTCCTCGCCGCCGCGCAGCGGCGGGTGGCCGCGGTCGCCGCGCTGTTTCCGGCGCCGACCTCCCCCGCGGCGGAGTCCGTGTCCCCCGATATCGACACGCCCGCACTGATCGTCGCCGCTTCCGGCGATATCGACTCACTCGGCTCCAATGCCGTTCCGCTGGCCTGTGCGTGGGGCGGCCCGTCGATCCTGCGCACTCTGGATCACGCGAGCCGCAACGGTCTCGTCGAGGGCCGCCGGATCCCGGCCGCGTTGGGCGGTGGCAAACACGAGGCCAAGATCACCCGACTGACCCGCGCCCTGCTCACCGGCTATCTCCTGCACACCCTGCTCGGCGACAAAACCTATGCGCCGTTCACCGATCCCACCACCAAGATCACGCGCACACATGTCATCGATCCCGAGGTAGCGCTGGCGGACGCCGAGGAGGACAGGCATCAGCCGCCGGCGGTGGTCCTCGCGCAACTTCTCAAGACACTCCGGAAATAGCCGCTCACACCAGCCAGCTAGGACGGCGGTAGTATTCGGCCTCCTCATCGCCGTCATCGTCGATGGGAGTGACGACGTCGTTCGCGCGACGGGCGGCGGCGGAACGGGCAATGGCCTCGCGCTGCTTGCGGGCCTCCTTGTCGGCCGGCCGCTGCGCCTCCCCACGGAGACGCACGGCCTGGGTTTCCCGGGGCTGCCGCTCCTCGGCGTCCCTGCGGTCCCGTTCGGCGCGACCTTGTTCGGCATCGGCCTGCCGCTGGGCGAGTATCCGTTCCTGCTCGGTCCAGAATTGGCGCATCTCGTGCGCCGACTGTTCGGTGAGCGCACGGCTGGTGGCCGCGATTCGCTGGTTCCAGTCGGCCATGTCCTCGCGCAGGCGGGCGAGTCGCCGGCGGGTCTCTTCACCCGCGCGCTCGATCTCGTCGCCGTAGTTCACCATGTCGATCCTCCTCGGGCCCCACCCATCACAGCGGCCCGGCCTCGGCCAGTCGGGCACCGGCATCGACCGCCGGCGGCGCGGGAGGCCGAGCTTCGGGCTCGGGTTCCGGCTGGTTCTCGTGCGGCACGGTGAACTGCGGCTGGTATTCACCGTCTTCGTCCTTGCGCCCGGTTGGGGGACCCTGTGGTCCGGTGGGCTGCTGCCGGGTGCCTCCGGATTCGGTGGGCTGTTCACCGGGATGGGTTATCGCCGGATCGTCCTGCTCGTTCGGCGATTCCTCGCCCACGAGAACGGGCTTACCGCTCTCGTCGAGTTCGACCTTGTACTCCTCCGTCTTACCCGCGGCATCGGTCAACATGAGTTTCAACTGCCCGTCGGGCCCCATTTCGAGCTTGACCTGCCTACCGGCGAGCTCGAGTCCTTTGTCCTCGTCCTCTCCATCGCCCTTGTCTTCGTCCTTGTCCGGTCCGGCGTCGGTGGAATCATCGGGCGTGCCGTCGCCGTCGTCATCGGTGTCCTCGGCATCGGTGGTGCCGTCGCCGTCGGTGTCGATGTACTTCTCGGCCTCCGCGCGCAGCTGCTCCAGGGTGCTTGCGACGGTATCGCCGACGTCCTGGTCGACCGTGCCCATCAGCTGTTCCAGGCCTTGGCCGATTCCTGCGGCCATTGAAGCCGCCTGTGTCCCCAACTGTTCGATGGTGGACAGCGCGTTCTGTCCGAGGCTCGACAGCGTGCTCAGCGGGTTGTCCGTGGTTGTCGCCTGGGTGGTCGACGGGACCGTGGGTGTATCGGTACCCACGGGAGTGCCCGTATCGGTGGGTATTCCGGTAGAGGGAGTCCGAGGCTGTTGGGTCTGCGGCTGTTGCGAGGTCTGTGTCCGGGGTGTGACCTGCGGGCATGGATAGGGGGCCTCCGACAGCCCTTCGAACGCCGAGATCACGATGCCATACACCCCGTTGACCAAATCGTCGGTCGCCTTGCACATATCGACGAACAGGGCCGTCTTCCGTTCGTAATCCGGCTTGAAAACGTTGTCCAACCAGTGGCGGCAGCGGTTCTTCACCGACCCGTCATATCTCGAGCCGGTACCCAGTATTCCCGCGCCTGCGATTCGATAGAGCCGGTCCTGCACACCTTCACGGAGATCGGGAAAGATACGCTCGAGTTTACTGATCGCGCTGTCCGTGCTGTAGATGGTGGTCGGCCCCAGGCCCTCTGCTCCCGCGAGAATGGTGTCGACGTCCTCCACGGATTTGCCATCGATCTTGATGTCCACGCCGTTCTCCAGGATTTGCAGCACGATCTCGGCCTTGTCTCGCACCGCCTTCCGCAATTCCTGTGGAGCCTTGTCCAATGCCTCCCAAATATGCTGCACCGCGGTGATATCCGACTCCGCCATGGACAGCTGGGTGGCGAGCATATCCGAGGCCGCGGTGGCCGCGTCCCCACTCCAGATCGAAGGAAGCCGCTGGGCCAGCGTCTGCTGTCGACCGTGCTGCGTCCGGGCGGACTCCAGAACCTGTTTCAAGGTATCGGCCGTATTGCGGATCTTGTCCTCGCTCATGCCGTTCTGCTGATAGAAGCGCTCGTGCAGCGCGGCATAGTCGAGGAATCCGGGCGGGAGGCTCTTCACATACCTGCGGTATCGGGGCTCGAAATACTCGAAGTAGAGCAGCCCCCGAGAACCGATTTCGAGCAACTGGGTGACGGTCCCGTCCTGAGGGACCGAGAAAGCGGTGACGCCTTGCTGTTCCGCCATCGGACTCAGCTTCCCGTATTGGTGATCGCGGCGGAGTTCTCCCGATCGACATCGGAGTAGACGACAACCGAGGCCCCCACTGCGTCACCGGTATTGGTAGTGGCCTCCGCCCAGTCCTCCAGCCGGGAGCGCACCGCCTCCAGTCCTGTTTGGATCTTCTTGCCCTGCTCGGCGTAGTGGACGCCTACCTCACCGGGGCCGACCAGGTTGTCGGACACCTTCTTCGTCTGGTCGCGCACCACGCCCGCGACAGCGCGCAGATCATTGCCCAACTTCCCCAACTCACCCGTCTGTACGCCGACCGTCTGCGGTTGCCCGGTGCTCATGGGCCGCTCCCCTCCGTACTGCTCCGCCACATTCCCCGGACCCGTGTTCCACGGCCCGCGTGATCGCTTCACCTACTTCGACGCATCCCACGCCGGATCGGTTCCACCGGAATCGAACCGATCCGGCGTGGGATGCGTCGAGACTCGCTATTCCCCCACGGTCCCCTGGTCGGTCTTTCTCCATTCACCGGTGCCGTCGGGGTTGCGGTGATATTTCCAGGCGGAGTAGTCGCCGTCGACCTCGACGATGCTCGCACGGTCGGCAAGCCCGTCGAGGTCGGTATCGGTCCACACGGAGGTGACACCGTCGCCGGTGGCGGTAATGGTGTCCAGGGTTCCATCACCATCGATGTCCTGGGTGGGATCGGTCGGTTCCACCGGGCCGAGCCCTTCCAGCGACGAGGGCGCGTCGAGGCCGGACGTATCCAGGCCCGGGAATTCGCTCGGGGCGACCACTACTCCTCCTGAACGGACTCGTGACGGCATCGGGCCGGTGCGGCGGCACCGCGCCGGCCTCAATACTGTCATCCGAGCATTCCGGACGCAGCCCCGATTACCGCCGCTTGGGGACCAACAACCACAGCACCAGATAGATGACGAACTGCGGCCCGGGCAACAGGCAGGACAGGACGAACAGCAGGCGGACGACAGCGGGGCTCCATCCGAAGTATTCGGCGATACCACCGCATACTCCGGCGATCCACTTGTCGGTGGTGGATCGGGTGAGACGGCGCGCAGGGGCGGTCATGGTGTTCCCTTTCGAACTCTTCGGATTTACCCCTTCCACGGTCCGCGAATCCGGGCCCTTCCACATCGGTCCCGCTACCGAATCGCACCCTGATTTCACCCGGTGGAATATCAGGGTCGTCCCCCAGTCCGCCGTGACCGCGCCGATCTACACCCCGGCGACCAGTTTGGCGATATCGTCGGCGAGGAGTTCGGCCCGGGTCCGGTCGGTGGCCTCCACCATGACCCGGACAAGCTGTTCGGTTCCGCTGGGCCGCAACAGGATCCGGCCGGCTTCCCCGAGCGAGAGCTCGGCCTCCCGGACGGCCGCACGCACCTCGGGCGCGGTGGTGGCGGCGGTTTTGTCGGTGACCGGGACGTTCACCAGCACCTGCGGAACCGTCTCCAGTACCCCCGCCAACTCGGCCAGTGAGCGGCCGGTCGCGGTCATCCGGGCCATCAGCCGAAGTCCGGTGAGAATCCCGTCGCCGGTGGTGCCGAACCGCGGGATGACCACATGCCCGGACTGTTCCCCGCCCAGGCTGTACCCGCCGCGACGCAGTTCTTCCAGCACATAGCGGTCCCCGACCGCCGTGGTGCGCACGGTGATCCCCGCCTTCCGCATGGCGATGTGCAGGCCGAGATTGCTCATCACAGTGGCGACCAGGGTGTCCCCCGCCAGCGTTCCGGCCTCCCGCATGGCGAGCGCGAGAATCGCCATGATGGCGTCGCCGTCGACGATTTCGCCCGCGGCGTCCACCGCCAGGCAGCGGTCGGCGTCACCGTCGTGGGCGAGCCCGAGGTCGGCGCCGTGCTCCCGAACTGCCCGGCGGATCGAGTCCAGGTGGGTGGAACCGACGCCGTCGTTGATATTGAGCCCGTCGGGTTCGGCGTTGATCGCGATCACCGTCGCCCCCGCCTCCCGGTACGCGGCGGGCCCGACCTCCGAGGCGGCGCCGTGCGCGCAGTCCACAACCACGGTCACTCCGCCCAGATCCCGCCCGGTCGCCTCCACCAGGTGCTCGACGTATCGCTCGTGTGTGCCCGAGACACCATACTGTTCCGGAACATCGAGCCCGTGTTCACCGGCCCCGGACGCGCCGAGTACCCGTCCGATCCCGGCCCCGGTGGGCCGGGCGAGATCGCCATCGGAGACCAGGGCCTCGATCCGGTCCTCCACGGCGTCGTCGAGTTTGAACCCGCCCGCGGCGAAGATCTTGATGCCATTGTCCGGCATAGGGTTGTGCGAGGCGGAGATCATCACACCCAGGCACGCGTCGTACAGGCCGGTCAAATAGGCGACCGCGGGTGTGGGCAGCACCCCCACCGAGAGCACATCCACTCCCGCGGCCGTCAGGCCGGCGGTGACGGCGGCCTCCAGCATCTCCCCGCTGGCCCGTGGGTCCCGGCCCACCACGGCCACCTTGCGGCGGCGACCGCGCGCGTCCACGCCCAGTACCTGCGCCGCCGCACCGGACACCCGGAGCGCCAGCTCCGGACTCAGCGAATCATTGGCGAGCCCGCGTACCCCATCGGTACCGAACAAACGTCCCATATCTGCCCTTATCGGCGTTGTCGTGGTTCTCGCCGAGCGCTGCGGCCCGGCTACCGGTTCCATAGCATGAGAGCAGGCAACCGGCTCCAGCCGGCTGCCTGCTCTCATGGCGGCTGCCGCCGGACCCACACGCCACCCCCGGAAGGGCACGGCCGGTGGAACGGCGACAGCGGCAAAGCCGAAATCAGCGCTTCGAGTACTGAGGCGCCTTGCGCGCCTTCTTGAGGCCGTACTTCTTACGCTCGGTGGCACGCGGGTCACGGGTGAGGAACCCGGCGCGCTTGAGCGCGGGGCGATCCTCGGGAGTGGCCACGATCAGCGCGCGGGCGATGGCCAGGCGCAGCGCGCCGGCCTGCCCGGACGGGCCGCCGCCGTGCAGGCGGGCGAGCACATCGTAGGTCTCGGTGCGCTCGACGGTCACCAGCGGCGACTTGACCAGCTGCTGGTGCACCTTGTTCGGGAAGTAGTCCTCGATGGACCGGCCGTTGAGCACGAAGTTGCCCGAACCGGGCACCAGCCGCACCCGGACCACGGCCTCCTTGCGACGGCCGACGGCCTGCACCGGACGGTCGATCGGAGCCGGGGCCGCGTAGGCGGTGTACTCCTCGGCGTAGCCTTCACCGTCGGTGAGGACCTCGGCGGCGGCGTCCTCGACAACCGCCTCGTCGTACTCGTTGTATTCCTCGGGAGCGGTCACTGGGCCACCTGCTTGATCTCGAACGGAACGGGCTGCTGCGCCGCGTGCGGATGGGTCGGTCCCGCGTAGACCTTCAGCTTGCCGGCAATGGAGTTACCGAGCTTGTTCTTGGGGATCATGCCCTTGACGGCCTTCTCCACCAGGCGCTCCGGCCGGGTTTCCAGCACCTGCCCGACAGTGCGGGACTTCAGGCCGCCGGGATGCCCGGAGTGACGGTGGATGAGCTTGTCCTGCTTCTTGTTGCCGCTGACGGCAACCTTGTCGGCGTTGACGATGATGACGAAATCGCCACCATCCACGTGCGGGGCGTAGGTCGGCTTGTGCTTGCCACGCAGCAGATTCGCTGCCTGGACGGCAAGACGGCCGAGCACTACGTCAGTGGCGTCGATGACGTACCACTTGCGGGTCACGTCACCGGCCTTCGGGCTGTACGTAGGCACAGTGTTTCCCTGTCTGTCGTCGGTGCTGCCGGCCCGATGTGTGGTCGAGGTGATCCCGGCGGCCGGTTGAGACCCGGGCCTCGACTGCTCCACACACCGGCAGGCCACGATACCAGTCGTGGATCACACCCGAGTACGCGCCCGCGTCCGCGTGCCACGGCATCGGCCGCGGCGCGACGAAACCCGTGCTCGGCGAACCCGCGAGCCGGCTAGATATCGATCGGCGGACCGGGATCGACCGCGCCCGGCGGGCCGGGTATGAGGTAGCGGAGGTTATCGATCTCCGCTTCCCGACATCCCTGCGCCGCACCGTCACGAGCGGCCGTCGCGTCGGGACGAGCGGCCTGGTGGGCCGAGCGCTCGGTATCGTCGGCGGCCGGACCGAATTCGGCCGGGCCTTCGCGGTCGGTCGTGACGATATCGCCGCCGGCGGCGGTATCGTCACGGGGGTCGATCATCACCCGCGGGGCGAGGGAACAGCCGGCCGGCGTGATACCCGGGGATACGACCCGATCGGGTTCGACCACGGCGGACCCGAGTTCGGTGTGCACACCCGTCGGAGCGACGAACACGCCCTGGGACGGCAGGGCCATCACCGCGAGGGCCACCGCGCCGACCACCGTATGGGCACCGAACAGGTTGTCCTTCATCTTGCCCCAGATCTTGCCCCCGTGCTGCGACTGTTCGTCGGCGGTGGACCCGGCGTGTCCGCGTGGATCTTCACCGCGTTCCCCGGTATGGGGAGGCCGGCCGGCGGACGCGTCCATGAAACTCGTTCGAACGGTCATATCGTCACCCGACGCCGCCTCCGGACCGGCCGGAGGGCGAGGGGAATACCCGCCCGGGCCGATCGGTGGCCGGCCGGGCTCGGGCCCCTGCTGTGCCGGCGGCCCCGCATGGGGTGGTACGGGACCCGGCGCGTGGTACTGCGGTCCCACGCCGGACGGATAAGGTCCCGGGGCCCCGGGAGGAGCGGGTGGCGCCGTGCCCTGCGGAGGCGCCGGAGGACGCGTCATCGGCGCCGGGGAGGGGGGACCGGGATACCGCGGCGGCTCCGGCTCCGCGTGGCGGCCGTTCGACGACGGTTCGGCGGCGTTTTCGCTGAGCAGCAGGTGAGTGGCGCCGAGAACCAGCGCGTGGATGGGGTGGTCGGCGGCGTGGAACCGCTGGCCCAGATGGTTTCGGAACGCGAACTTCAGCCGTTCGTTGCCGCTGGCGTTCCCGGCGAACAGCACGCTGGAGGTGTCCGCCCCGATCTGGCGCGCGGCGGCCATCACCTCGATCACCGTATCGTCGGCGACCCGCGTCTCCCGGGCGGCGTCGGGATCCAGCTCCAACTCCATCGACGCGGTGGGCTGTTCGTCGTCCCCGTGTACGGCGACCACCAGCACGGTGCGCCCGTCGCTGTACACCCCGGTCGCGCCGATTCCGTTCGGCACCTGCCTGTCCGGCGCCCGCACCAGACCCAACGCCCGCATATACCCCGACAGCGCGATGGATTCCGGGATCGGCTCGACCGCGACGCCGAGCTGCTCTACCAGCGCGCAGTAGAGGTCCACCTTCTCGTCCGGCCATCCGTCCGGGTACGGCAGAGCGAGCAGGTCGGGTTTGCCTCGCAGGTAGGCACCCACGGCGGCGAGCGGGTTGTACAGCCGGGCACGGAACACCAACTCGGCGGGCCAGGTCGCCCCCGCGACGATGATCTGCGCATGTCCGAGAATGTCGCGGACATCCGAGATGGCCAGCCCCAGATCGGGCCGCCGGTCCACGCCGGCGGTGTGCAGCCGCCCGGAGGAATCGGCCAACAGATATGCCGGGGTGGTGTAGCTACCCTCGACCTGCACCGGACGGATGGGCATCCCACCACCGCCCGCGGCCACGGACACCACATCCCACCCGAGATGTATTGCCCCTACTCGCACCGTCACAGGCATCAGTGTGCCTGGTGTGCGCGCGACACGCTCGCCGCCCCCACGGACTCGCGCGCATCGCCCTGCTCTCGCCCGATCATCATGCTCACGCGGCCGACTTCTTCAGCCGCAGGCGATACCAGGTGAGTACGGCCATCACCAGGGTGAGCGCGGCCAACACGCCGAGGTCCAGCGTCCAGACGTCCTTGCTGTGTTCCCACAGCGAATCCGGCTGGGCCTGGATGAACAGTTCGCGAATGTTCACCGTCGACGCGCCCGCGGCATAGCCCCAGCGGGCCGGGAACAACCAGGACAGCTGCTCGAGCACCACCCGTCCGGTGACCGGGATCATGCCGCCCGCCATCACCAACTGGCACATGATCGCCACCACCAACAGCGGCATCACCTGCTCGTTGGACCTGGCCAGACTCGACAGCAACAGCCCGAGCACCACGCAGGACACCGCCGTGACCGCGATATCGATGTACAGCTCGGCGGACCCGGAGATGAGCATCACACCTTCGCCCGGCGGCTTCTTGCCGAGGAGGACGAATCCGACCAGTACAGCCGACTGCAGCAGCGCGAAAACGCTGAACACCACGACCTTGGCCAGCAGATACGACGACGGGTGCAGCCCGACGGCGCGCTCCCGGTGGAAGATGGTGCGTTCGCCGACCAGATCGCGCACGGTCAGCGTGGACCCCATGAAACAGGCCCCCAGGATGAGCACCACCAGCAGCTGCTGGCTTTCGCTGCCGCCGGTGGGGACGAAGGAGCCGTCGTCGGTCTGCGTGAACGGTCCGCGCGTGAGCCCGTTGTCCCCCGGGACGACCAGGGTCAGGGCCCCCAGCACGAACGGCAGCAGGATCAGGAACGCCAGATAACCGCGGTCGGCGAGGACCAGCCGCAGCTGTCGCCGCGACAGCGTGGAGAACTGTTTCCAACGGCTGGATTTGGGCGGCGAGCCCGCACTGCCGGGCGGTCGGGCCGGCGGCGCGGGCGGCACCGCGTTGGCCTGCCGCGCCCGGTAGGCGGCGAACGCCTGATCCGGGTTGGCCGCCACATCGGCGAAGATCTTCGCCCAATCGCCGGTGCCCAACGCCGCTTCCACACCGGCGGGATTGCCCGCGTACGCGGTTTTACCGCCGGGGGCCAGCAGCACCACCTGATCGCACATGTCCAGGCAGGCCACCGAGTGGGTCACCACGATCACCACCCGGCCGGCGTCGGCGAGTTCCCGCAGCATCATCATGACCTGACGGTCCAGCGCCGGGTCCAGCCCCGAGGTGGGCTCGTCGAGGATCAGCAGCGACGGGCCGGTGAGCAGTTCCAGTGCCACCGACGCGCGTTTGCGCTGACCGCCGGACAACCGGTCGACCCGGGTGTTCGCGTGCTCGGTGAGCGAGAGCTCCCGCAGCACACCGTCGATCACCTGCTGCCGGTCGACCTTGGTGGTATCCGGCGGCAGCCGCAGCTGGGCCGCGTAGCCGAGGGCCTGGCGCACGGTGAGCTGGCGGTGCAGTACATCGTCCTGCGGCACCATACCTATTCGGGAGCGCAGCGCCTCGTATTCGGCGTGCAGATTGCGGCCCTCGAAGGTGACCACACCGCCGGAGGGTTGGGTCGTCCCCGCGGCCAGCCTGGACAGCGTGGACTTACCCGCGCCGGACGGACCGATCAGCGCCGTGAGGGTGCCGCGCCCGGCCTGCATATTGACGTCGACGAGCAGGTGTTTGTTGCCCTCGACGGTGAACCCGACCCCGTGCACCTGCAGACCCTGTTCGGCGACCGGGCGCTGCCGGTGCACCAGGGTGCCCTGGTGCACCTCGAAGTCGATATTGCCGATGGTGATGATGTCGCGTTCGTGCAGGACCGTCCGCTGCTGCCGGAGCCCGTTGACGAAGGTGCCGTTGGCGGAGCCGAGATCCTCGATGGTGAGACCCTCGGGGCCGGCGACGAGCCGGGCGTGTTTGCGGGAGGCGAGCGGATCGTTGACGACGATCTGGTTGTCCGCGGTACGGCCTATGGCCAGTCCGCCGGGCGGAAGCCGGTCGGCGCGGGCGATGGGTTCGGTACCCGCCCTGGCCCGCACCGGCGGTACGGCCGCGACGCTCGCCTTGGCCGTCATGTTCATGGTGGGCGGCGACGACTGTGAAGTGGGCTGCGGACCGCTGTGCGGCGGCTGGGGGCGGGGGCCGCTGTGCGACGGAATCGGCCGGCTGTGCGGTGTCGGGGGCGGACCGGGCGGCCGGTGGCCGGCGTGCGATGGCCGGCCGTGCTGCTGTGGGGCGTGGCCTCCCGGTGGTCCGACACCGGGACCGGCGTGCGGGGATGGGGGCTGCGGTCCGGTCGGTCGCTGCTGCGGGATCGGGGGACGGGTCTGCGGAGCGGGCCCGCTCGCGTGCTGTTGCGGTGTCTGCGGCACGCCGGCCGGTACGAGCGACAGCAGCGGACCGCTGAGCGCGTCGCCGAGCCGAACCTGGGTCGGGCGATCGATCTGCACGGGTTGGGTCACCCGCCGCGCGTCGACGAAAACGCCATTGGTGCTGCCGTTGTCGGTGAGCACCCACGCCCCCGACCGCCAGGCGAGTGTGGCGTGAACACGCGAGACCAGCGGACTGTCGACGAACAAGGTCACCTCGGGAGCGCGCCCCAAGGTGACCCGTTGGCTCGAATCGAAGACACGTTCGGTTCCGTCATGACGCACCGTGATGGTGCGTGCCCCCGGTGAAGACATGCAGCGGATACTATTCGATTATCGGGACATGGGAGGTGCCCCTGGTTTCGGTGTGAAGTCCGGGCCGCGTCCATTCGACATGAGCGGACGCCCTCGGCGGTCATGCGCGACCGACTGCCTCGTGGCGCCCACCGCTCGTTCCGGAGAGCCACGCCAGACGCCCCCAGGGGCCGACGAGGGGGAGTTCATGCCGCAACTCCGTGCCACCGCGATCATCGCCGCTCTGCTGTGTGCCCTGGCCCTGGCCGCGGGATGCACCCGATCGGTGGACGGCCGCGCGGTATCCGTCTACGACGATCCGTTCAAGGTGGCCGGGCTGCCCACCACCAGCGGCCCGAACGGTCCCCGACCCGACGCCGAGGACAGTTCACTGACCGCGCTCAACTCCGACGGCGGGGAGGTCGACACCCTGGCCCTCAATGCCGTCGAGGACATCCAGGAATACTGGCGTGACCACTTCGGCCAGGAGTTCGACGGTGAATTCCGGCCGGTGGACAAGCTGATCTCCTGGAGCGCCAAGGCTCCCCGCGAGAAGTCCATCGAGTTCTGCACCGAGTCGACCCATCGGCTGGTCAATGCCGGCTACTGTCGGCTGGACAATTCCATAGGCTGGGACCGGGCGCTGCTGTTGCCCGCCATGTCGGAGACCTTCGGACAGATGTCGGTGGTGATGGTGCTGGCCCACGAATACGGGCACGCCATCCAGACCATGGCCAAGATCGTCGATCGGGACGAACCGGTGATCGTCAAGGAACAGCAGGCCGACTGTTTCGCAGGGGCGTTCATCCGCCATGTGGCCGAAGGTGGATCGAAGCATTTCACCATCAACACCTCCGACGGCCTGAACTCGGTGCTCGCCGCCACCGTCGCCATTCGCGATTCCGACCCGGACGACCCGGAGAGCGTGCACGGTTCGGCCTTCGAACGGGTCACCGCCGTGCAGATCGGTTTCACCGACGGTCCCCGGGCATGCAAGGGCATCGATATGGCCGAGATCGAGCAGCGACGCGGTGATCTCCCCCAGAGCTTCCGCAATGATCCGGGCGGGGGCGAATACCCCATCACCAAGGAGGCACTGGTCGAGCTCGGCAAGGCCCTGGACGCGATCCTCCCGCTCCAGAAGAGCCCGACCTACAGCTACAACGGTTCGACCGTCGACTGCGCCGATGGTGTGAGCACCCGACCGGTTTCCTACTGCCCGGCAACCAATACCATCGCCACCGATGTCGACGCACTCGCCGCCCGCGGCGACTCCGATACCGATCCCGACGACCCGCTGCCGCTCGAGGTGGACGGCGATTACAACGGCTATGTGGTGTTCATCGCCCGCTACGCGCTGGCCGTCCAGCACAGTCAGGGACAGGACCTGGTCGGCGCCAAGGCCGGCCTCCGCGCGGCCTGCCTGTCCGGGGTGGTGACGGCGAAACTGGCCGAACCCGGCCGGGACCGAGGCGATATCACCCTGGCGGCGGGCGATCTGGACGAGGCGGTGTCGGGTCTGCTCACCGACGGTCTGGCGGCCAGCGATATCGGGGGGCGAACCGTGCCGAGCGGTTTCGCCCGGGTGGACGCGTTCCGGGCGGGCGTCCTCAACGGCGAGACCACGTGCATGTCCCGGTATTCCGACTGACCACGAACCGGGTTCGCCCCGCCCGGTCGGTCAGCCGAACGGCGGTGGCGCGGCCGGCTCGAAGCGCAGCACCCGGTTGCCGATCGACACCTCGGTGCCCGGCACCAGCACCATCGGCCGATTGGGCAGGAGCCGCACCCAGGCGGGGTACCCGGGCAGCCGGGTATGCGTGCCGTTGGTCGAACCCCGGTCCACCAGGGTCACATCCCAGTTGACCAATAGTAGTTCGGCATGCGCCCGCGACATTCCGCCGGAGGTGTCCGGTACCCGCAGCGGTACGAGTCCGCGCCGCGCCTGCTCGGAATGTTCGGGATCGCGGCCGAGCACAGTGTCACCGACGATCGGGTAGGACGTGCCGTCGTCGAAGACGAGCATGCCCAGCGGCGGGCGCACCACCTCGATCAGCGGCTGAGTCTGGTCGACCGGGATACCGCAGACGGTGCAGAATGCCGAGCGCGGATCGCTGGGATGCGCGCGGGCACATTTGAAACCCAGCACCTTCGCGGTCAGGGCGGTGCCCTTCGCGGTGGCCTCGGTGCGTCGCCGCAGTTCCGGGTCGACCGCCGGCGTATTCGGGGCCGGTCGCGGGGAGGGCAGGCTGTTGGCCTGCTCGGTGGCGGCCCGGTGCAGGTCAGGGACGTCGTCGGTGGCCTCGTGCGGCTCGAGGGTGGGTATGGCGGTCGGCGCGATGGGAGTATCGGCGGCCCGCATCGGTTGCACGGGTGCCGAATTTCCCTGTTCGACCGGGGCCGGTCGCAGGGGCTGCTCCCGGTCGCCGGGCACGGTGGATGCCGGCTCGGCGCCGGCTTCGTCCTCGGCGGTCGCTGCGACCATCGCCGAACCGCGCCGGTATAGCGCCGTATCCGACCAGACGATCACTCCGCCACCCTGCGCGATTCCCTCCACCAACCAGCCGATTCCGCGTTCGGCCGGCAGCTCGGGGACGCCGCCCGCGGCATCGTCGACGAACAGGGCCGCCGCGTGGGCCGGTGTGTCCACGGAACGGTCGACGGTGAACAGGGCCTCCCGGCCGCGATAGCGCTCTACCCGCTCTCCGGTGCACACTGCGGTGACCGCCCCGTGCAGAAAGACCGTCAGCCGCCCCGGACCGGCAGCCGCCAGGATGCCGAAATCGATGGGCCGCCCCGGACTGATCCGCTCGGCATCCCTCATCAGCCAGCGGGTCACGGCCCGGACGATGAGCTCCCCGGGATTGCCCGGTCCCTGGGCGAGAACCTCGCGGACCACTCCCACCAGGGCCTCCAATGCCGCCACGGCCGTGGATTCCGGGTTCGGGCGCCCCGACTCCCGGTGGGCGACCAGCACCACCACGCCCGCGACCCGCGCCAGAACGTGGCTCCCGGCGACGACCTCGACCTGCCGATCCCTCACCGGAATCGGCCTCCGCCGTGATCGCGGTACCGGTTCGTCGCCACCCGACCAGGGTATTGCACGCCATTGCGGCAACCGTTCCCCATCTCGGTTCCGGTCGGGTAATTTCGTGGGCAGTCTCGAGAGGAGCGAGGGGCCTCATGTTTCGGACATCGCGCACCATCGCCGCCGCGGCGGCCGTGGTCCTGATGGGCACTCTGTCCGGATGCGGTTCGGTGGCGGGTACCCCCACCGCCGCAGAAATAGATGTGCGGTCCCTGGCCGTCGGTGATTTCCCCGTCGATCGGTACACCTATTCGCAGGACGCGGGTAACAGCGGGCCGGCGCTGGAGGGCATCCGGATGTCGGAGGCCCTTGCCCCGGCGGTGAATGTCGATCCCTCGCTCGATTACGGCCGCGGCAGCATGCTGATACCCGATCCGAAGTCCGCGCTCGGATTCCTCGCCAATGTCTCCAAACCGGTGTTGGAGAACCGCAAGATGGTGGTCGGCTACGCGACCAGCGGCGCCGACCGGCCGGATCCGGAAGGCCAGTCGCGTCCCGGGCCCGACGCCACCGCGGTCACCACGGTGCTGCTCCGCTTCCCCGACACCGACAGTGCGCGCACGGCGGCGCGAGAACTCGAGGACGCCGATATCGGGGTGTCGAGCGAGAACCGCAAACTTCGATCGGACGAGCACCCCGATGCGTACGTCCACTGGCGGCCCGGTATCCCGACGGTCGGCGCGTTCCTCGCGCACGAGGAATTCGTGGTCTCGCTGTTCATCCAGCGGCCGAAGGCCGACAGCGCCGATCTGGTCGACTGGGTCGACAAGACCTTCACCGCCGCGCTCGACCGACTGCGCGGGTTCCGCCCCACCCCGATCGACGAACTCGACGCGCTGGAGGTGGATCCGGAGAACCTGCTCGCCAGAGTTGTAGTGGCCGACCGCAGCGGGCGCATCCCCGATCCGAAGAACTTCGCCGTCTACGGTCCCACCTACATGGTCCACACCGCGGACCGGCAGCTCGAACGGCGACGCCTGCTCGAGGAGTCGGGTTTCGAGAAGATCGCGCTGATCGACAACAGCTCGGTCACCCGGACCCGGGACGCGGCGGGCGCCGACCGGCTGCTCCGGGGCCTGATTGATACCGCGGGCGACCATTACGACGAACACACCGCCCCCAGCGACGTACCCGGCGCGACATGCCTGCGGCTCAACGACAAGGGCGACCCGCAGCGCCATTACCGGTACCGCTGCTTCGTGTCGTACAAGCGTTATGTGGCCACGGTGTCCAGCGATAACGAGACCGAGGTACGGCAGAAGGTCGCGGCCCAGTACGCCCTGCTCGCCAACAGTCTCTGAAGGCCCACGAACCGCCGCTCGTCCCCCGGAACTCCCACGGCGCCCTGTCGCGCGTCGACCGAATCCGTTGGGGTGCCTTGCTTCTCGCGTCATCCCAGTGTTTGGCGCACGGCATAGGGCAGGCTAACCTGATCGTGTTCTATCTCACGGTGAGGCAGCACGCCGAAACCACCGCGCACCCGATCACCTGCATACGTTCCCAGCTATGCTGCATCGCTATCGCCACGCGGTACTTAGGTAAGCCTTGCCCCAGCTGAACAGAAGCATTAGCTTCGCAGATCGAATCGTCGCCACCCGCTTTTCGACCCGATGCGAAGAAGGGAATATCTGGTGAAAAGCGTTCTCCCCGAACGTAAAACGCTTCACCCACACAGTATCGAGTACCGCGAGCTGTCCCCCGCCGCCGGACACGCCGTCCGCGAACTGGCGCATGAGATCGCGGTCACATTCGGCTCCGCCCCCGGCGAGACCGCCCGCACCCTGACCGATCCCGCGCTGATCGACCGGATCACCGCGCGCGCGGGCGAACTCCCTACCGAGGTACGGCGGGCCATGCGACCGCCGGCCACCGCCGCGGGCGCCGCGGTGGTGCGCAGACTTCCCCTGACCGACGACGAATGCGGCCCGACCCCGCCCGACTGGCGGACGGCCGCGCGGTGGAGCGGCGATCCGGACCGCCGGTCGTGCTCGTTCCCACTCGATATCGCCATGCTGCTGTTGGCCACGCTCGCGGGCGAACCATTCGGCTGGCGGGGTCAGCAGGACGGTCGCCTGGTCAACAACATCATCCCCGCCGTCGGTCACGAGGACGAACAGTCCGGAGCGAGCAGTAAAACACTGCTCAGCCCGCATACCGAGGACGCGTTCCACCCGCGGCGCGCCAATCTGCTGATGCTCGCCTGCCTGCGCAACCCCGACCGCGTCGGCACCACCGTCTCGTCGGTGCGGCACGTGGAACTCGATACCCGACAGCGCCGACTCCTCGGCACCCCCACCCTGCCGATCCTGCCCGATGTCTCCTATGGTTCCGAATTCGACCGGGCCGCCGCCCTACCCGTGCCCACCATCTGGTCGGAAAGCGAAGAACTCGACACCGATACCGTCCCGTACGATCTCACCCTCCGCTTCGATCCCGCCTACACCCCGCTCGCCGAGGCCGACCCCGAATTCCGCGCCGCCTACACGCATTTGGAAAACGAACTGGAGCGGGTATGCGTCCTGGCCGCCCTGGAACCCGGTGAACTGCTGCTCGTCGACAACGACGTCGCCGTCCACGGGCGGGTCCCGTTCACCGCGCGCTATGACGGCACCGATCGCTGGCTGAAACGAGTGAACATCCGGCTACCCGAACGCCGGCGCCGCCCAACTGAATCCGCGGAGAATGGATACGGTCAGCAGATCGTCGCCCCCTTCGGGGCGGCCCGGCCGGAAACGGCCGCGGCACAGACACAGCGGGACGGCACAGATGATCGAGGATCCGTTGAGCACACGTGACCGGACGACCCCCCTGCGGGTGCTGAGCCGCAGCGATCTCGCCGATGTTCCCATCTCCCCGGCGGAAGTGGTGCGCGCGGTGGAGGATGCGTATATCGCCTTCGCCGGTGGTGATTCGGACAACCCGCGCAAACTCAGTGTCGCCAACCCCGATGGCTGGTCGGTGGCCTACGCCATGCTCGGACGCGACGGCTGGCGCCGGGTGGTCGCCATGAAGACCTCCTACAAGTTCGATCCCGGACACGACCGCAGCACCAAGCGCTACTACACCACCATCACGCTCTACGACGACACCACCGGCGCCCCCATCGCCATGATGGACTGCGCGCGGGTGGGCGCGCTGCGCACCCCCGCGGTCTCGGCCCTGCTCGTCCGCGAGACCGTGCGCCGGGAAGCGGACAGCGCGCTGCTCATCGGCACCGGAACCCAGGGGCGCAACGCCCTGCCGCATCTGCTCGCCGCCAACCCGCAACTGCGCAAGCTCATGCTGTTCGGCACCCATCCCGAAGGCATCGAAGCGGTACACCGGGAACTGTCCCGCCACCGGCCACACGCGGTGCTGCAAACCGTCGACGATCCCCACGCCGCGGCCCGCACCGCCGATGTCATCCTGGCCACCGCCGGCCCCGGCACCGAGGTCGCCGTGGAATCGGCCGACCTGAAACCGGGCGCGGTGACGGTGCTCGTCGGCTACGGGCTGGCCCCCTCCACCTTGCACAACGCCGACCGCGTGATCGCCACCAGCGCGGCGCAAATGGCGCTGACCGGCACCGACATGGCCGACGAGCAGGGTGTCCTGCGCGGTGTGGACGCCGAACTCCCGCAGATCCTCGCCCGCCGAGCAGTGGCCCGGCGCCATGAGGACGAACGGATCTTCGTCTACAACAGCGGCCTGGTTCTCACCGATATCGCGGTCGCGCATGCCCTCGCCGAACGTGCCGTCGCCGAGGGCCGGGGCACGGAGGTAGCGCTGTGGGATTGAGCCGGACCGAGGCGGTATCCACCGACGGCGCCGGCCGCCTGCCGTGCGAGGGCACACCCCTCGGCGAAAATCCCGCACAGCCGAGTGTCTCGTCCTCCCTCCGGTCGGAACGCACCGAAACCGTGGCCCTCCCGCTGCCCGCACACCGCGACGCCTGGGAACGGCGCGCCTTCGACGACCCCAACCTGCTGGGCGATATCGCCTTCGCGGTGGGCGGTCCGTTTCATCTGATGTATCCGCCGCGGGTCGGCCGTAATATCCGCGGTTTCCACCGGACGTTCGCGGCCGCGGGCGTCTGTGGGACCGTCTATTTCGGCAAGAAGGCGAACAAGGCCCATTGCGTGTCCCGCGCCTGCGCCGAGCACGGGGCAGGAATAGATGTCGCCGGTATCGGAGAGCTCACGGCGGCCCTGGCACAGGGGGTGCGCGGCGCGGACCTCATGGTGACCGGCCCGGAGAAATCCGACGACCTGCTGTGGTTGGCCGCGCGACACGGTGCGCTGATCGCCCTGGACGCTCCCGGTGAACTCCGCCGGCTCGCGGCCCTGCACATTCCGGTGCGGGTACTGCTGCGGGTGCTGCCGACCGCCTCGACCAGCCGCTTCGGGATGACACCGGACGAACTCGACCAGACGGTCCGCGCCGCCGGCGACCACCCCTCGATCCAACTGTCGGGCTTCAGCTTCCACCTGTCCGGCTACGACCCCATCCCCCGCGCCGACCTGGCCGCCGAACTGGTCGACCGCTGTCTGGCGGCCCGCGCCTCGGGTCATCCGGCCGATACCATCTCGATCGGCGGCGGCTTCGGCGTGGACTATGTCCCCGAGACCGCCTGGACGGAGTTCCGGGGCCGGGTCGACCGCCGCTGGTTCCACTCCGGCAAGAGGATCGAGTCGTACTACCCCTACCACTTCCCCGACCCCGGTCCCGCCATGCTCGCCGCGATCCTCGATCACGGCGGGCTCGCGGACCGGCTGCGCCGCGCGGAAATCGGAATCGCCATCGAACCCGGACGCGCCCTGCTCGATCGTGCCGGTAGCACCGTGTTCCGGGTGCAGGGCGCCAAGACCCGACATGAGCATGGGCAACCGTATCGCCTGCTCACCGTCGACGGCTCCAGCCTCAGCCTCTCCGAGCAG
>NZ_BAFU01000071.1 GCF_000308495.1 Nocardia brevicatena NBRC 12119
GGCAGTGTTTCAAAGTGGTAGGTAGTTGGGGATCGCCGCCATGCGGCGATCCCCAACTCGTGTGTTGAGAACCATTGCCTGCGTTGGTGTGTCGATGGCCCGATGCAAGCGAGGTCTCCGGTAAATGGTTCAGCGACGAAGAAGAACCTGAATTACCGGAGACCTCATGACCAGCGTAGCGGTGACGGGGCGCGCGGATTTGACCGACGCCCAATGGGCGCGGCTGGTGCCATTGCTGCCCCGACCCAAGAAGACCGGCCGTCCCTCGATGTGGACCAAACGACAGCTCATCAACGGGATCCGGTGGCGAACCCGGGTCGGCTCGCCCTGGCGCGACGTGCCGCCGCAGTACGGGTCCTGGCAGGCGATTTATAGCCTGTTCCGGCGTTGGCAACGCGCCGGAACATGGTGCTTCATCCTGAAAATGCTGCAGGCCTTCGCCGAGGCAGCCGGCGATATCGACTGGCAGGTGAGTGTGGACTCGACGATCATGCGCGCTCACCAGCACGCTGCCGGCGCCCGCCGCGACCCGGGCACGCAAGCCGAACCACCGGGGCCTTTCGGCACCGAACCACCTGATCACGCCCTGGGTCGGTCACGGGGCAGGTGGGGGACCAAACTGCATCTGGCCTGCGAAAACGGGCTCAAACCGCTGTCGATGCTGCTCACCGGTGGTCAAGCCGGTGACAGCCCGCAGATGCCGGCGGTGCTCGAAGCGATCTGGGTGCCACGCCTCGGGGGCGGGCGGCCGCGCAGCCGCCCTGACCGGGTCCTGGCCCATAAGGCCTATTCCTCCCGGGCCAATCGTGAATACCTGCGCCGGCGTGGCATCCGGGCGACGATCGCGGTCCCGGCCGATCAAGCCGGGCACCGCCGCCGGCGTGGCTCCGATAGCGGGCGGCCTCCGGCGTTCGACGAGGTGATCTACCGGGACCGCAACACCATCGAGCGCGGTATCAACCGGCTCAAACAACATCGGGCCGTGGCGACCAGGTTCGACAAACTCGCCGTCCGCTACCTGGCCACGCTCCACATCGCCGCCATCAATCAATGGCTCGGTAATAGTTGAGGGCGGGCCCACGCCCGCCCTCAACTATTACTCGACTTCGAGACACTGCCTAGAAGTTTCCCTTGGCGATCTCCTTCAATGCCGCCTTCTCCAACTCCGCTTCGGCCAAAAGCCGCTCGAGCGTGGTGTTCTCGCGTTCGAGGTCTTTCAACCGCTTGGCGTCGTCGGCCTTCAGTCCGCCGAACTGGTTACGCCACCGGTAGTAGGTGGCTTCGGTGATCTGCAACGCCCGGAACACATCCGCGACGTCCTTGCCCTCGCCAAGCAGCCGATCGGCCTCGGTCAACTTGCGCACGACCTGCTCAGGGGTGTGTCTCTTCCTCGTGGTCATCGCCATCGAGCCTTCCCGCCCACAACGTGGGCCGCAAGACCCCACACAGCCGATGGACCGACCTCACGGGGTCAGGTCACATGCAGACATCTCCGGCACCACGATTACGCAGCTCGGTGAGTATCTGCAGCCAGAACGTGGCACCCTCGCCGCCGTCTCCGGCCCACAAACCGAGGATGTCGCGGGTGCCGTCCACGGTCACTGCCAACGCGACATAGACGGGTCGGTTGGCGACCTGACCGTCGCGGATCTTGGCTCTGGCGCAGTCTTCGTGATCAGTTCTGTAGCAGGATGCGTTTGCGGAGGAGGTCCAGGTTGGCCCGGCCGAACATTTGGCGTTTGATCAATTTTGATGCGTTTGATGTGGCCTTCGACCGGGCCGGAACTGTAGGGCAGGGTCAGGCCGTTGCGGACGGCATCGATGTCGCGGCGGAGGTTGCGGGCGAATGAGGCGATCGCGGTCAGTGTGTCTTTCTCGACGATACTGATCCATTCTTCGAGGCACTGTCCCTCGAGCCGGGTCGTCATGACCGCGAAGTCCTCGACATGGTTGGCCAACCGGCGCAGGTCTTTGCTGCGTTTGCCGAGCCGGCGCAGGCGCGTGGAGTCGTCGGTGGTGAGGTTGGCGGGATCGGTCATGATCCATCGGGGCATGTCGCGGACCGAAGGCGGTCGCGGGGCGGGGACTGGCATGTGGCCGGTTCTGGTGCGGAATCGACGCAGATAGCGTTGAACCTGCTGTTCGGTGCCGGGATATCCCATCTCGGCAATCTCGCGGGTGAGTTGGGCGCCGTTGCGGACGCCGTCGTTCCAGCGTCGATGCAGGTGTTCGTGGTAGCCGTCCAGGATGGACGCGCGCTGTTGGTTCTTGGCGATCAGCGGATCGACGGTTTCAGCGTTGGCGAACTTGCGCACGGTCGCCGGGTGCAGGCCCAGTTCACGACCGATCGTGGACTTGCTCAGTCCCTGCTGCAGCAGCCGGTGAACGGCGGCATGCTGATGCCGGAAGCGACGGACCACCTTCAGTTCACGATGGTCGACGACCACAGGCGCTCGACCGGAAGGCTCGGTGACAGCTTCCGAGGTCAGGGCCGCGGCAAGGTCTCGGCGAATCGCTGAAAGGTCTTTCTCCACGGCTTGGCCGAGGTTCTGCCACAGATGGAAGCGGTCGGCGACCTGCAGCGCGGCCGGAGCGCCCTACCGGGCGCCTTCGGCATAGCCGCCGGCCCGGTCTCGGCAGATGATCTGCGGCAGGGGCCTGGCACGCAGCCATGCGGCCAGGGCGTCACCATCTCGGCCGTCGATCAGGTCGATCGGTCTGCGTGTGTCCAGATCGACCAAAACTGTCCCGTAACGGTGGCCGCGGCGAAAAGCGAAATCGTCGACACCCAAGATCGCGACCGGGCTGTTCGGCGGGTCCGGTAACCGGCGGACCAGCCGGATCAACGTGTCCCGGCTGGCCGGCATCCCCAATCGGCCCGCCAACCGGGCACCGGCGCGGCCGGCCATCGCCAATGCGATCGCAGCGAGCATCGACGTCAACTGGCTCGTACGCCGGGACCACTTCACCGTCAGACCGGCCACCTGTTCAGCGAAAGTCTTCACCGGGCAATCGCTATTCGGGCAGAAGAATCGCCGAACTACCAGTTGAACAGTCACCACTCGGCCGGCGATTGCAGCGTCGGCCAACGTTCGCTGATAGCGGGAATGCACACGCGCCGAGACCGACTCACATCCTGGACACCGGACAGTCGGTGCAGTGACCACAGCCCGGATCACCACCCGATCACCCACCCTATCGACTGCTTCTATCACCAAATCCGCCAAGTGCGGCAACAACTTCCGAACATCATCCGAGCACGCAGAGACCATTACCAAGGCGGGCGTGCCGAGAAGATCACCGGATACACACTGTCGAGCGGCCGGTTCTGCCACTCGTTCATGCCGTCGATCACTTTGTCGGTGATCGTGGAGATCGTCTGCTTGGACACCTCGGCGCCATAGACCTCACGCAGGTGCGCGGAGATCTCCCCATGCGTGAGCCCCTTGGTCGACAGCGACAACACCATGTTCTCCACACCGTCGAGTCGGCGCTGTCGTTTGCGCACGATCTGCGGCTCGAAGCTGGCGTCCCGGTCACGGGGGACGTCGATCTCGACCGGCCCGACATCGGTGACCACCGTCTTCGAACGGGTCCCGTTGCGAGAATTGCCTGTTCCACGACCAGCCGGGTCGCCATGGTCGTATCCGAGATGGTCAGTGATCTCACCATCGAGGGCGGATTCGACGACCATTTTGGTCAACTGCTGCAGCGCCCACCTTCTCTGGTCAGCTGCAAACCGCTACTTCGGGCCTGGGCCACCAGCCGGCCCACAAGTTCGGCATCCACCGCTGGCGCCTTCGCATCCTTACGCTTCGCCACCGCAGCAGTATCGACCACACCGGCCGTCGTCACATCAGATATCAAGTGCCACTCCTTGGTCGGGAGTTACACCGTTGTATT
>NZ_BAFU01000070.1 GCF_000308495.1 Nocardia brevicatena NBRC 12119
GCTGTGGGCTGTCGAAATCGAGCAGGTGGAAGGTGGATCCTCCGAGGGCGGTGCCTTCGGAGGCGGTGAACGGGATGATCCGGATCTCGATGGTGTCCGGGTGGTCCTCGATCAGCGATACCAGGTGGCGGAGTTGCTCCTGGAGTACGTCAGGGCCGCCGGTTTCTTGCATAAGAGCGGCCTGGCTGAAGATTGCGGTGACGCGGAGCGGGTCGTCGCCGGTGAGCCGGGTCTGGCGTTGCATCCGGATCGAAACATGCTGGTCGACCTCGAACGGGCGGATCATGGTGGAGGCGCCGATGATGGTGCGCGCGTATCCCTCTGATTGCAGTAGCCCGGGGATGAGTAGGCAGTTGTAGCAGCGGATGGCGTGCGCGCCGTGTTCGAGGCCGTAGAGCCGCTGCATCTCCGGTGTGATCAGCGCCGGGTATTTCGTCCACCAGCCACGGCCCTTGGTTGCGATCTCCCGGATCGCGACCAGCTCGTCCTGCTCATCGGAATCACAGCCATAGGTCCTGGCCAGCGACCGCAGTTTGTCCTCAGTGAGGATACGGGAGCCGTTGACCACCTGCGACCAGTAAGGCTGAGAGATCCCGACAGCTTTGATCACCTCGGCGTCGTCGAGCTGGGACTCGCGGCGCAGCCGGCCGAGCCGGAGCTTGAGCTCCCACTTCGCAACCGTGGGCGATGTCCGTGCCATATCCCAATCCTCCCTTATCGACGTCGTGGACCGTCGTCCGATGCCGCTTCTTCTCCTGTCACCGATGCTACGCGACTTGCTGCAATATTTTTGAACCTTGACGCTGCAATTATTGCTGCATAACCTTCCCTGTGTCGGTCGTCACCGGCCACCCGGCCCCAGCCGATCGGCAAATCCGCCGCGGAACGGTTCCGTGGCCCAGGCAGGGGTGATGCCACATGAACCTCGCAACACAATGGGAGGCGCCGTAATGTCCGCGATGTATGCGTACGTGCAACCCGGACTGATCGGCTCCTCGCCGCGCACCATCATCGAGGAACTGGAGGAGTCCGCCCACGCCTTGGGCGGCTCGATCTGGGGGCGGGTATACGCCCAGGAACCGTCTCCGGTCGGCGAACTGTGGGCACTGGTGACGGCATTCGACCACGCCCACGGCGGCACCATCGCCGCGGACCTGGAGCGCTTCGCCTCAGAGTCCGGCACCGATCTACACACACTCTTGACAGCTCCGCCGCCGACCTCCGCGCTGTGGGCACTGCTGGATGCCTTGACCCACCCCGACGCCGGATACCTGCTCATGCCCTCCCCGGAACACCTCGACGGCCTCGGAGTCCCCAAAACTTTGATACAACGGCTGATTTCACGGTTGGCGCCGCACGTGCACGTGGTGCACCTCGATACTCGTCCCGCAGGCGGTCGCGGTGTCATCGTCGCAGTCGACGTACCCGCCGCCGCACTGGCACAGGACATCGTGTCCCTACGAGTCCGGCAGCGCCTGCAACGCGCCGGGCTCGCCGACATCACCCCCATGGTCGACGCACTGCTCACGGAGATGGTCGCCGAGGCAATGTATGCCTCCGCACGCACTCCCGGCAACCCCGATCAGCTGCACATCGCCGTGCTGTGCCCACCGGAAAACACCACGGTCGTCATCGACGTGGTCGAGACCCGAGATCACTCGCAGGCCCCAATCGGTGACGGCCTCCAGCGGATCTGCATTCAGACGGGCGCCACCCCGCAGCGGTGGCGCAGCGACACCGGCGGCACCCTCACCCGCTGCCTGCTCGCCCTACCCGACACGCTGCAGCCCACCATGGTTCAGCCCACACAGCCTCGGCGGTGATCGCGATGGGCCCTCACACAACGACAGCCCTGATCAGCAGCAGCGACGACTGTGCACCATTCCTGCCGCCGGAAGAGCTTATGGCAGCGGTCCAGGGGCATACCGAAACCCGTTCACCGATGGCAGTCCACGCCAAAGAGCTGGCCGCCCTCTACCAGAGATGGATCGACGCGCCACCACACGAGACCCGGACCCTGCACACCCAGATCGGGCAGCGGATCAACGCCATCGACGCCTGGATCCACGGGCTACTGCCCCGGCCGCTGGGCGGTGTCACCCCCGGCACCGACTCCATCGGCGGCGTCGTAGCCCGTGTCGCCGAAGCGTGGGCATGCGCGCACTGGACCCTGCACCACGACCTCGACGAGGTCGAGCGTCACCGCGCCTGGGACCACCTGGCCGAAATGCGGCAGGGCTACGCAGGACTGACCCGCCTCGTACTCAACGGCCTGATCATCCTCCCGAAATCCTGGCCCAGCCTCGGGTGGCCCGGCGTAACCACCCCTACCCAATCGACAACTTCCCGCGAATCAACTGCTGGCACCCTTTCCGGAGTAAAGAACATATGAGCACCTCCGCGCTACCCACAGACCTCGCCACCTGCGTCGGGCTCTACCGCACCGAATACGGGATCAACGCCGAAGTCAGCGACCACGGACGCATCGTGGTGCACACCGGCGACGTCGGTTGCATCCGCCTGCCCGCTAGATTGGGCGAAGCCGTAGCAGATGAGCTGGCACGGAGGGGTCTTTCCACACCGGTTGTCGTTGATGACAAATCCTCTTCGTGGCGGTTTCTCACGCAGCGCCCCACAGCCTCGCCGCTGTTCGATCCGCTGTTCCCCTACCACGCCAAGCAATCCGGCTACGGGGCCGAAATCGCCCTGCCGACCCCGGGATATCCGGGTCGATGTTGGCGGATCGAGCCGACTGGCCCCCACAGGTTGGAGAGCGCGGTCGTAGTCGAGATCGCGTTGAAGCAGGCCGAGGCGATGACGAAATCCCCAGGGGTTATCCCGTGACTACACGCCCACGCAGAGTCCGGTCACAGGCAGATTCTGCGACCGCGCGGATTCGGACGGCCGGAGTCACAGAATGCGAGCGGCCACCAGTGGTGCGGCTGCTGATGGTCCGCCATGGCGAAGCGCACTGCAATGTGCGCGGTGTGGTGACCGGAGCCGAGGATTGTGACGGGCTCACTCCGCGCGGGCACCGGCAGGCCGCAGCAGTTGCTATGGCACTGGCCGTGGAGCAGCACAAGGTGGCGGCGGTCTACAGCTCGCCGGCGCTGCGGGCGACACAGACCGCCGAACCGATCGGCGAGGCTGTCGACGCACCAGTGGTCGATTCGCTGCCATGCCCAGCGTTCGGACCGACCCAGGGCTGGGCGAGGGAGGATATGCTGGCCAGCCTCGTTGACCCGGCGGAGCCAGCACTAGATAACCCGATCTCTGGGAGAGCCGAAACGTGGTCAGGCTGGGTGTACCGCGTCGGCGCGACTCTGGATGCTCTCGCCGACGAGCACTACGGCCAGACCGTGGTGCTCGTCGCCCATAGGGTGTCGGTCCAGGCCGCCGAGCAATGGTTCCACTCGGCCGCCCCCGGCGATGGTTTCTGTCTGCTCGCGGCAGATTTTGCCTCGATCACCGAATGGGAGCGCTGTTCGGTGGGGCACTCCGCGCATCAACGCTGGCTGTGGGCACGATCTCGCCACAACGATATCGCTCACCGGTTCTTCGAAGTCCAGTGGTGAGCATCGGCGACTTGCAAGGGATCGCGATGGTGTTGCACCCCGGCATAGGGCCTGACGCACACGCCACCCTGCCGGGTGGCTACTGCGGGCACACGCAACTGTCCCGCATGTCGCTATCGGTGGTGCGGACACAGACAGGGCCCTCTACGTGCAGGAACAGGACCAAGTCGCCCTGTATAAAATGGCAGCGGACCGGCTTCGCTGTAGCGTTGTCCACGGCCGACACCGCCGATGCGATCAACCGCCGAATCAGGGAACTTGCAGAGTAGGAGTCACGGTGATCACCGGTAACCGCCTCGAATGGCGGAAATCCACCTTCAGCGGCAACGGCGAGAACTGCGTCGAGGTGGCGCCCTCCCACGGCTGGCGCACCTCCAGCTTCAGCGGTCGAGAACTGGGTTTCCCACAACACCAGCCGATCCAGACTCGTCGCGAGCCACGGCAGCAGCAACGCGGTCGGCACTGTACCAAAACTGGCAGCCACCGCCGATAACGGCCCCGCGAACCGGCCGCGCGTGTATTCCACTGTGGCCTGACGCGATCGTCACACCCCGCGGCGAACCGCGTCAAGCGCCCCACCGCCACTCCCCTCCGGACAGGCATGCGCCACCAATCCACACGCGAGCGGCAGCCTCCCGGGGGCCGACCGCTGGGACGCGCAGTGGCTACCTCCAGCCCACTCGTCTCCGTAACCACGCGATCGCCGCGCGGCCGGCTTCGATTCGATGTCGACGCAGAGCTGGCGACTGCGCCCCGGGGGACCGGTGGCTCTCCCGGGTCCAATATCCGGCCAGCGCGCACACCACGGCGGTGATCGCGGCGGGATCGATGTCGCGGGTGAGGGGGTGCGACGCCAAGATCGGTTCGGCGTCGACCCCGTGTTGGGTCAATGCGGGGGCCAGGAACACCAGATCCACCCAGGCTGCGCCCACACACGGCCAGGACCAGTCGACCACCATGACCGTGCCGTCCGGGCGCAGCAGCATATTGTCCGCGCGGAGATCGGTATGCAACAGCGTCTCGCCCACCGCGGCAGCCTCCCATCGCGACTCGAGGATCGCCAGCCGATCCAGATTCCGGCGCGCCCAACCGTCCATGTCGCCGGGCGGGCCGTCCTCGGCGCACGCCCGCCAGCTCGATAGTTTCGGGCGGTACTCGGTGGCCAGGGTCGGGGCCCCTGCCAGTGGGTTCGGGGTCAGCGTCCGTGTCAGGTCCTCGATCACAGCGAGAACCGCCGTTAGTTCCGCCGGCTGATCGAAGCGGGGATGTCTGCCTGCGATGTCGTCGAATACCAGGACGAGCCACCCGTCGGTCTCCAGGGTGAACCGCAGTGCCGGGGCTGCGATCTGCGGTGGCAGTTGCGCCGCGGTTTCGGCCTCGACGCGGTATCGGTGGGCGAACCTTTCCTGGGTAGGGATGGCCTTGGCGAACACGGTGCGACCGTCGACCAAGACCAGCCGGGAAGCCATTCCGCGGCTGAACCCTCCCGGCTGGGTCGATGCCGAACGCACTCGTGCACCCAACCGTTCCTCGATCTCGGCGCGCACCGCCACCGGTACACCGCTCCACCGGATCCGGGACACCGGGGCTTCGATCTCGGTCATTGGATCATCGTGCAGCGTGCAGACCGGCCTCACCATCGAATTTCGTCTCTGGGGCTGGCGGGTCGGAGCCGACGGCAGATCCTTCGGGTTTGCCGCCGTCGGCCAGTTCGTGTTCGATGTCGTGGTAGATCCGGTCGACTATGGCATCAAGGGTCCAGGTGGCGTCGATGCGGGTCTCGTCGGCGAATGGCAGCGGCTGCCATCCGTGGTACCAGCCGGCCATCTGCTCCGGTGGAATCGTCGCGGCTTGAGGCCGCCCGGCGTGCCGGATCAGGGTTTCAGCGAAGGTGAGATCGAAACTGTACAACAGGGCCCGGCGCGCCGAAGTGACGAGCCGTTCCAGCATGGGCCCGTAACGGTTGGCATCGAGGATGCCCTCCACGATCACCACCATCCCCCGAGTCAGACATGACCTGGCGATCTGCTCGATGAGATCGATATTGAACCCCCCGGGCTCGTCGAACTCGCGGAGCATGTTGCGCCGCACGGTGTCCTGCGAGACCACTGCACAGCGGCTATGGTCGAAACGCCGCTGAACCGCCGCGGCAGTCGAGGACTTCCCCGACGCAGAATTCCCGCGGATCACCACCAGCACGCCCTCACCCCCAGAGTCCGCCCTACCCTGGTAAGTGGTGGTCACGCCTGCCGTGTCGTTGACCAAGGTCACGTAGACCAGTTGCGGGATCCGCTGTATCAACTCCCGGTACAAGGTCTGAGCAACGCGCTCGAAAGTCGTTCTGTGCTCGAACAACTCAGTCCAAATGGTGGCCGACAAGCGGCTCGCGTACTCGTCGAGAACCTCGTCGAGCGGATCGGTATCGACAAACCGGCCATGAGCGTCGAGCTGGTCGTCCACGAACGAGAAACCCACCCGCATCGTGACCGAAGCCACTGTGATCGGCGCCAGCCCCTGAGCCTGCCGCACCGGTGAAGACAGTCCCTGCCTCACCTCGATGCGGCGGCTCATCTCCACGCTGAACACCCGAAACACCCTATCCAATGCTGAGCATCCCCACCGTGAATTCGCCGTCTGCCCGACCCTGGAGGGCGCCAAGCGGAGCCCCACGGCCGCGACCCAATCGCGAATGTCTCGGCTGGCGCGTATGTCCGTTTGGATTTAGTCCTGTCGAGAGCGTCGCCGCGCGGCTTACCAGCGGCTACCGCGACCGGGCGGTCCGATGACGATGTCCCGGGGATCCTGCTCCATGGTGCAGATCTCGAAACTGCCGTCTCGATCGACCCGCCGGTCGATTTCCTCACCTTCCGAGCTGAAGTACAACTTCATCAGGTTTACTGATGTCGACCACTTCCACTGCGCCATCTCTTCGACGATCACTTCAACTTGGCTACAATCCGCGCAGTCCTCGAAGTATGATTCGTCACCATTGACGTCATCGTAGGCTTCAGAGTGGGCTTCACATGGTTCGAACTCGGTCCGGTATAGGTACCCCGGTGACCAGAGGTTCGCCGAAGGTGGCCAATCGAGTTCAATCCAATGCCCCGGTTCAAGGCCAAAGGCGTTGATCCAGCTCTCCATCGCAGCCTTCTTATCCGCGTCTGTCCACGAGACGTCAGGAGGGAGGGCGAGCTCCTCGATCAGATCGAGACCGTGATAATCCCATGGGTCATCGACCCGTTCGGTTTCCAATCCAGCTGCTGCAGCCCGCTCCAGCCACGTCTGAGCGCTCCCGGCACCGGTGTATATCAGCTCGGGGTCAATCGGCGGAGTGATCTCGGAGACCAGATATGCCCATTTGTGCCGATGTTCGTGCACTGCCCGCACTGGGAGCCGAGCGACGATCTCACGCTCGATCACCTGGTCCTCCGCTGCCGCATACAATGCCAGCATATTCTGGACTGCCTCGACACCGTGTAGCGTTCCCGGGCGCCTATCCTCAACCAGCCGATCCCACTCCGCCCCTGCGATACGTTCCTGTTCCCGTTCCAGCTCTTGCACCCGGTCTCTCAACGACGCCGCGTCGTTGAGGTTCCGATCGTGGAGATACTTTTGTTGCACCGTCTGCAATGCGCGAAACAACCTATCGGACAACGGTTCCCCTTACTCGCCTCGCCCATTGTGGTTCAGCAACGATACAGGCCCTCCAGCGCCTGGGGTCTCAGCCTCCACGCCAGAACGTACTCCACCGGACACGTCGCGAGCACCGCCACCTCCGCTCGCGGCCACGAAAACCCTTCTTATCCCGCTCCCGGCAATCGGCGGCCGTCCGCCGCAAACTCATTCCTCCGCGTCAGGTGCCTATTCGTCTGCGAATGTGTCCAGCTGCTTGAGGACCTGGTCGATCGCCTCGCGCTCCTCCTCGGGAGGGTATCCGTGCTTCGCCAAGAGGCCACTGTGCCGCACGGCAGTCGATGAGCTGGTGATCCTGGATACCGGTATCGGATGGCGGCCCGGAGCTCTCGTGGCGTTGGTGATCGCGGCGTGTAGTGCCGAATCTGGTCGTCGTCACCGCAGACGAAACCCGGGGCCGTCGCGCACAGTTGGTCCGCCACGCCCTGAATCTGCTCGACCGCAACGGCGTTGCAGCGATCTCCGGGTTCGATCTGGGCGGCGAGGACCGGTTCCTCATCGACAACGACCACCCGACCCCGGCGCAGGATGACGATTTCTTCGAACGGATCCGTGGTCTCGATCGCGTGATCGCCGCCGTTGTCGAACTCTGCGATGCCGCCCGCCGGATCCAGTGGGTGGGGTTGGGACCGATGTCCAACCTTGCTGCCGTCGTCTCCCGCCTGCCCGAGATCGCCGACCGGGTGGCGGTCCCCCAACTGGGCGGGTCGCTCAAGGGCTACCACGGTAAGAGGCCCGTCTCGGATACTTTCCGTACCGATCCCACGTCTACTGGGCTCGCCCTGCGTGCATTGCACGCTCCGCGTCTGGTGCTCGGCGACCACACCGACTCCGACGCCCTCCAGATCACCTTCGAGTCCCCGCTTCTTCAGGCGCTCGACCGCCCGACCGCACCAGGGTGGGCGGATCTGCTGGCGATACACCTACGGGCATGGTTAGCCCGCAAACCCCAAATCTGGCTGCGTGATCTCCTGCCGCTCAGTGCCGCGCTCGGACTACCCTTTATTACCTTTCGCACTGAGCGAATCACAATACATCCGGATGCGGGCCTGTCCGCCACACCCCACGGACGATCAATGCAGGTGTCCAGTGCGGTCGACTATGACGAGCTTCTGACGTGGACGCACGGACCGCTACGTCAGTGACTGATCAAAGTCTCAACTGCGGCAGCTAATTCAGCTGCGAAAGCTGCGGCTACTCGTGACAGGGAGCCGGTGCTAGCCTGGCCACAGGCCGGTTGAACCCCCTTGGCCGGTCCACTCCGCAGCTCACGGCTGCGACGAGCAGCGGCACCGCCAGCCTGCATTACCCCTGATGCATGGCGGTGCCGCTGCTGCTTCCTGGCAGTCTCGGATCGAACTCCGTTGGCACCCCAGGGACGGTGCCATCCCTGACAGCAGCAAGCCCCCAAGCAAGCAAATCGGGGCCTGGTGAAGACCCAGTTCCCCTCATGCATGGCCAAGCTCCGGCAAGATCGTCAGTCGACCAGAGCAATTTCTGCAGGTCACCTGCGGCGCAGTTGGCGTTGGGTGGTCACGAGGTCTCGAAGGAGACTTGTTCGTGCCGAAGCATTATCCCGAGAAGTTCCGTCACAAGATCCTCGATCGGTCGCCGCCGCGCGTCCGATCGAGTAGGTCGCTGCAGACGTGAGCACCACTGACCAGACGGTCTACGTCTGGCGCAGTACTGATCAGTCTGAACTGGCCGCGGTCATCCGAGAGTTGCAAGCCAACTTTCGGGATGCCGCTTGATTTTGCTATGTCATATCGCAAAGATATCAAACATGACATCTGTGGACGTGCCTGCAACGCTGCGCACCATCCGGGGCAACCTCAACCTCACCCAGGCTGAGCTGGCTGAGAAGCTCGGAGTCTCCTTCGCGACAGTCAATCGGTGGGAAGGGGGCGGCAACAAGCCCCAGAAGGCGGCCATGGCGCTGATCCTAGACGTGGCTGCCGAGGCCGGGATCGACGCCGGCGACACCGAAGTAACCTCTGGTCCGGCACCAAGTCGCCGTCGAGGCCGTGGCCGTGCGCCGGCCGCACAGAGCACCAAGCCCATGGAACAGATGCTCTGGGACGCCGCCTCATCGATCCGGGGTGAGAAGGACGCGCCTAAGTTCAAGGACTACCTCTTACCGCTGCTCTTCATGAAGCGACTCTCCGATGTTTTCGACGATGAGATCGGTCGGCTTGCTGAGGAATTCGGTGACCAGGAGATCGCCCTTGCAATCGCCGAATCGGACCACAGTCTGTTGCGCTTCTACCTGCCAGCCGTGGCTCGCTGGAGCATAATTTCGGGCCGTACGTCGTATGACTGGCCGGTCGACGAGCGCGGTCGTTCGACCCAGCCACGGGACATCGGGGAACACCTCACCAAGGCGGTGCGTGCGGTCGTACGGCACAACCCCGACCTCTCAGGAGTCATCGATGTGGTCGACTTCGCTGCCGAGCGCAACGGCGAGCGTGACATCAACCCGGCCAAGCTTCGCGGTGTCGTCGAGACTTTTTCCGACCCGCGTTATCGCCTGGGCCTCGCCGACGTACAGCCCGACTTCCTTGGGCGGGCCTATGAGTACCTCCTCCGTAAGTTCGCTGAGGGTTCGGGCCAGAGCGCGGGTGAGTTCTTCACGCCTACTGAGGTCGGATTTCTAATGGCCCACATCTTGAGGCCCAAGCCTGGGGAGACGTGCCACGACTACGCCTGTGGTTCGGGTGGGCTCCTGATTAAGCTGCAGCTGGTCGCGCGCGAACTCGACCCCACCAGCAAGGTGCCGCTCAAGATGTACGGCCAGGAGCTTCAGGCCGAGAGCTACGCCGTCGCTCGGATGAACACGATCATTCACGACATGGACGTCGACCTGCAGCGCGGCGATACCATGATCAATCCGAAGTTCCGTGATGCCAGCGGTTCCTTAGTCCGATTCGACGTCATCGTTGCCAACCCCATGTGGAATCAGCCCTTCGACCCTGGGCTGTTTACCGACGACCCGTTCGACCGGTTCATGAAGTCGGGCGGTGCGACTTCCGGTCGGGGCGACTGGGCCTGGCTCCAGCACACCCTCGCCACCATGAACGAGGGCGGCCGGGCCGCAGTCGTTCTAGACACCGGCGCGGTCACGCGTGGCTCGGGCGCAGCGAAGGACGACAAGGAGCGCAACATCCGGCAGTGGTTCGTCGACCACGACATGATCGACGGTGTGATCCTGCTGCCCGACAACCTCTTCTACAACACGACGGCTGCAGGCGTAATTGTCGTTCTAAACAAGCGGAAGCCTGCCAACCGGAAGAACAAGGTCGTGCTGGTGAACGCCAGCCAACGGTTCATCAAGGGCAGGCCGAAGAACTACCTCGGTCAGGCGGCCATCAAGGAGCTGGCCACACTCTTCAACACGGGCGAACCGATCGACGGCGAGGTGGCGGTCGTCGAACTAGACGACATTAAAGGAGCGGACTACAACCTGAGTCCCGCCCGTTGGGTCACGCGGATTAGCGACCAGGAGCACCGGACGATCAAGGAGATCGTCGCGGACCTCCTGAGCCTCGACGAGCGGGCGAAACAAATCGACCTCACGCTCATGAAGATGCTGGAGAAGCTGTGAACGATACCTGGACCCAGCGCCCCCTAGGGGAGCTTTTCGAGATCGGCGCAGGAAAAACCATGTCGGCCGCAGCTCGCGCTGGCCAGAACAAGGTGCCGTTCCTCCGCACCTCTAACGTCTTCTGGGATCGACTGGACTTTAGCGCTGTTGACGAGATGTCTATCCGGCCGAACGAACTGCCGGACAAGCTCTTGGAGGCTGGAGACCTCCTCGTGTGCGAGGGTGGCGAGATCGGCCGGGCCGCAATTTGGGATGGCTCGATCGCCCCGATGTCCTTCCAGAACCACCTGCACCGTCTACGCCCGAAAGTTCATGACGTCGACCCGCGGTTCTACGTTTACTTTCTCCAGGCTGCCTTCACCCAGCTGGGGATCTTCGAGGGCGCGGGCAACAAGACCACGATACCGAACCTCAGTTCTAGGCGCCTGGCGGCGTTGGAGGTACCTCATCCGCCTCTTTCGGAGCAGTCGGCCATCGTTGACGCGCTCGCGCTTATCCGGGAGGCGTTAAAGATTCAGGAGGACAGCCTCGCTGCTGCTGACTCACTTCGGACGAGCACTATGTTGTCCGTCTACTCCAAGGGCCTCAACGGTGAATCGACCAAGCTCTCCCAGCTCGGAGATATTCCTGAAAGCTGGAGCGTCATCGAGTTCTCTCAGCTGCGTGAGTCTTTGCGCTACGGGACCTCGCAGCGCTGCTCCGCGACGCCGGCGACGTACCCGGTCCTCCGCATCCCGAACATCTTGTCAGCCCGGATCGACGCTGCGGACCTGAAGTACTGCGATCTCACGGACAAGGAAGCGGCGCGCTACGGACTGGAGGACGGCGACCTCATCTTCATCCGCACCAACGGCGTCATCGAACGCCTCGGTCTCTGTGCCGTCTACCGAGGCAATCCCGACAAGGCGCTGTATGCCTCGTACCTGATCCGCGCCCGACTGCTGGATGGCGTAGATCCCGACTTCGTCGCCTACTTCATGGGTTCGCCAGTCGGAATAGACCAGATCGGCTCTCGTGCAACGCCCGCCGCGGATGGCAAGTTCAATCTGAACACTGGAATCATTGATTCGCTGCTTGTGCCTTTGCCTCAACTTAGGGAGCAACAGGAGATCGCGGCCGTTCTGCGTACCATCGACCAGAAACTGGACCTCCATCGGACTAAGCTCGTGCGACTGAACGAGCTCTACCAGCGAATGCTGTACGACCTCATGACCGGAGCAGTCCTCATCGACGAACTGGCCGTTCCGACTCGCGCGTCAGCAGGGGGGAGCGCCGCATGACCACGCTGAAGATTGGCGAAAGCTACACGGTCCAATTTCCCATGGTAAAGCATGTCACGGAGGTCGGTTGGACGGTCATGACGCCCACCGAGGCCGAGGCCAAGCGCCAGGGACGCGCCAACATGATTTTTCGCGACGAGTTGGAAGCGAAGCTGGTCGAGTTCAACCCCTGGCTGAGCGACGACCAGTCGCGCGCCATCGTCGATACTATCGAGGCGCTGCCGGCGACGATCGAGGGAAACCGCGACGTGCTCGGCTGGATTCGGGGAGAGCGGCAGTGGTACGACGAGGTGGAGAAGCGGCACCGTCCGGTCCAGGTTGTTGAGTTTGTCCACCCGGGTAGCAACTCCTTCGTCGTGACGTGGGAGTGGAAGATCGAGCCACTGGCACGCAAGGGCAACCGGGCTGACCTGATGTTTGTGATCAACGGGCTGCCGGTCGCTATCGTCGAACACAAGAACCCGAAGGACGGAGGAGCGCTTGATCGCGCCGTCAAGCAGCTCCGTCGCTATGAGCTGGAGACTCCGGAGCTGTTGGCGGCTCCGCAGCTCTTCAACGTCACGCACGTGCTTGACTACTGGTACGGCGTTACGTGGAATGCCAATCGACGATTTATCTCGAAGTGGAAGCAAACACCGGACGAGGAGTACCGGATCGCCGTCCAGGCATTCTTCGAGCCGACCGACTTCCTGCGCACACTCCAGCACTGGATCCTCTTCTACGTCGAGGATGGCGAGACCCGGAAGTCGGTACTCCGCGAGCATCAGCGCCGCGCGATCGACAAGATCGTCGCCCGTTGCGCCGACCCCGAGAAAACCCGTGGTCTCATCTGGCACACCCAAGGCTCCGGCAAGACCTTCACCCTTCTCACCGCTGCCCGCCTGATTTTGGAGGGCAAGGACCGCTTCGATAACGGCACCGTCATCCTCGTCGTCGACCGCATCGAGTTGGAGGGCCAGCTTCGGGAGTGGGTCGACCGCCTGCTCGGAGAGATGCAGGCGAACGACATTGCCGTGCGCCGGGTCAACACCAAGGCCGAGCTCCAAGAGCTGCTTGGTGCAGACTTCCGCGGCCTGATCATCTCAATGATCCACAAGTTCGAGGAGATCAAGAAGGACAGCTCGCCGCGCGACAACATTTTCGTCTTCATCGACGAGGCGCACCGCTCAGTCGCCAAAGACCTGGGTACTTATCTCATGGCCGCACTACCGAACGCCACGATCATCGGCTTCACCGGAACACCCGTGGGGAATGCCAAAGGTGGCTCCGGTTCCTTCCAGATCTTCGGCGGCCAGGACGAGACCGGCTACCTGGACAAATACTCCATCCGAGAGTCCATCGAGGATGGCACCACGTTGCCCATCCGCTACATGATGGCGCCGTCCAATATGACGATCCCCACCGAGCAGTTGGACGAGGAATTCTTCGCGCTTGCTGAGGGCGAGGACGTCACCGACGTCGAGGAACTCAACCGGGTGCTCGACCGGGCCGTCGGCATCCGGGCCTTCCTCAGCGCCGATGATCGGATCGAGCAAGTCGCGGAGTTCGTGGCGAACCACTTCCGGGAGAATATCGACCCGCTGCACTACAAGGCGTTCCTTGTGGCGGTCGACCGTGAGACCTGCGCCAAGTACAAGATGGCACTTGACCGACATCTGCCGCCGGAGTGGTCGGAAGTGGTCTATAGCAGCAATGCCTCGGATGCCGTCGACCGGCCTAAAGTAGCCGAATTGCAGCTCAGCGATACCCGCGAGCAAGAGGTACGCAAGTTTTTCAAGAAGCCCACCGAGCAGCCAAGGATCCTGATCGTTACGGACAAGTTGCTCACCGGCTACGACGCTCCGGTCTTGTACGCCATGTACCTCGACAAGCCGATGCGCGACCATGTGCTCCTCCAGGCGATCGCTCGGGTCAACCGCCCGTACGTCGACACCCAGGGCGTCCAGAAGCGGGTCGGTCTGGTACTCGATTTCGTCGGCGTGCTCCGGGAGCTCCAGAAGGCCTTGCGTTTTGATTCGGCCGACATCGACGGTGCGATCGAGGATCTCGACACCATGATGGAAGACCTGCACCGCCGCATCGGGGAAGCCACCGAAAACTACCTCAAGGTCGACCCTAAGGACAGCCCCGACCAGCAGCTCGAGAAGGTCGTCTATAGCCGCTTCATCAACCCCGAGACCCGCAAGACATTCTTCGAGGACTACAAGGACATCGAGGCGCTTTGGGAGATCCTTTCACCGTCGGCGGAGCTGCGCGATCACCTTCACACGTACAAGCACCTTAGTCAGTTGTACGCTGCAGTGCGCAACGCCTACTCCGAAACCGGTTCCTTCCTTGGGGACTTGGAGTACAAGACCCGCCGGCTCATCGAGACCAGTGCGGAGCAGGAGGGCCTGGGCCGCATCGCCAAAGTCGTCACATTCGATGTCGACGCGCTGGAGCAGCTCAGAGGTGAGGACGGGCCAGACGAGGGCAAGGTCTACAACCTACTACGTGGCCTCCGGAAGGAGATGGACGAGGACCCCGCCAAGGCCGTGGTGCTCCGGGCCCTCAAAGAGCGCGCGGACCAGGTGATCAAGAATCTGGAGGAGCGGAAAATCACCGGCATGGCCGCAATGGATGAGATCGCGGCGTTGGTCGTCGAGAAGGATGAGGCCCGGAAGGCCGCACAGAACTCCGGCTTGAGCGATGTCGGCTTCGCGGTTCACTGGCAGCTGAAGCAGGATGAGTCGTTTGCAGCGGCTGGCCTGGACACCCTCGCTGTCGCGAAAGAAGCGGAGACCGTCCTCGCCAAGTTCCCGAACTGGGTCGAGAACCCGGATGAGCAGCGCCGCCTTCGCCTCAACCTTTACAAGCCGGTGATCAAGCTAGGGGTCGACGAGGGCAAGCGGGCAGTCGAACAGATGATGCAGGTGCTTGAGCAGACGGCAGGAGACTGATGTCCTCGCTCTATCCGGACCAACAGCTCAAACGGCGCGCCATGGCGTGGGCGCTCCGACTCAAGGTAAACCCGCAGCGCGTCGACATTGTCGAGATGCCTAAGAAGTGGGGCTCCTGCACGAGCGATGGCGTGGTGACGTTCGCCGATGAACTGGCGGACACCGATGAGACGTTCCAAGACTACGTGATCGTGCACGAACTCCTGCATCTCCGGTATCGGACTCACGGCAAGCGTTTCCAGGCCATGATGTCCGCTCTGGTGCCTAACTGGCGCGAGCTTGAACGACAGAGTCAGCACTCCACGGAACGAGCTGACCGTGAGCAACCACGGGGGAGGCCCTATCAGTGATATTATAGAGCCCAAGGGTCTGCTGCATGGATAGGTGACACCCTGACCTGTCTCCGCAGCAGGCCCCAGCGTCTACCTATGTTGCCTCAATCGTCGCCAGGCTCTACGTCTTCCGAATCACCGGGCGCTGCGGAGCGGCGGTATTGGGGGTGGTCCTCGTCCATCTTCTTCGCAGCGTGCAGCGGCGCGGGGTATCGGGATCGGTCGGTCCAGGCCATGGTTTGGTGGCACAGGTTGGCCGTAGTGATGGCCAGCGCCTGTGCATCGACGCGAGGTGCCGCGAACATCGGGTAGATCTCGGTGGTGGTCATGGAATACCAGTTTTGTGGCATCTCACTCTTGCGGCGTTCTTTCGGATTGTCGGAGTACACCGACCGCGCTGCATCCCATCGCGTGTAATGCTCACCGAACCGACCTCCGCTCTGACCGTCGAACGCTAGTGGCACGTTGCACAGCACCCACACTGGTGTGCCGAAATCGGTGGTGACCTGGTACAGCTTCCTAGTGGTGCGGGACGTCTTCGGTTCCTTACCTGGCTCCTTGAACACTTGGGTGGTGCCGGTTGCCGGGACGACCCTTTCCCTGTCAATGTTTATCCGAATGACGGCGTCGGGGCGTTCGTCATGCGGCAATGATGCTCCGGGATGGCGGTAGCGGGTATCCCCATATTCTGGGTTCGTGCCTTGATGTGCGTTATGGAGGCCATCCCACATGCGACGACTGGCTTGTTCGTCGATAGTGACGACGTACGGGGCGCCGGAAAGTTCCTCTGTGAGATCTCCGAGTGCGCATTCGATCTGCGTCGCGGCGTCGTCCCATCGTTGCCGGTATGTTTTCTTCTCCCCGTGGAGCTGTGGGTAGCCGGTGGCGTGGAAGGCGGTCTGGGCGAGTCGGTAGGGCTGCCATTCGGGTCGGGTCGAGGACCAGCCGAGCATCGTCCATACACCGCCCGCCGCGGTAGGTGGGACGAAGGCGGCAGCAGTGATGATGACTTTGGGTTGGCCGTATTCACCAGGGCGCCGGTTTTGCTGCCGGATGTGGAAGCCGACATGGGCAATCTGGTCGATGGGATAGTCGATTGTGGTCTCGGGAAGCGCGTTGGCGAATCGCTGGTCGACGATGCCGAGACTGCGGTAGAGGTCGAGAAGCGCCAGCATCGCGGGGTGGTCATCGGCCTTGGGGGTGATGATGTTGCCGTCAGAGTCGACGCCGAGCAGATACTGGTTGGCGATATCACGCTCTCCGAACAGGCGGCGGGTCTGGTGTTTCGCGTCGATGTCGTCGAGTACGGCTATCGCGTTGGAACCTTCGGAGTTCTGTCCTGCCGATGGGTACTCAGTTTCACACCAAGCGCCGACCAGGGTGTCGCCGTCTGCGGCGGCAAGTGGAATTCCGCTGGTTTCCAGAGCGGCTGTTCGGCCGTTCACCGGTCCGGGCTCTAGCAAGTTCGGCGCATAATGGAACGTTGCAGTGATATGGCCGCGATAGAGGTCGAGCACGGAGGCGTTGGCAGGGTCGAGCGCTGCGGTGTCGATGCCGAATGCCTTGACCAGCATGTTCAGCATCCGCAGCCGTGCCTCATCCCGATACCACAGGCACGCGATACGCAAGCCGCTGAATCCTGCTGCTTCAACAGCTGCGAGCACATCTTCCGGGTTGGGCAGGAGGGCGCCTTTCGGACGTAGGGGACCCTCGTAGTCGCCCCTGTCCCGTTCTTCTTTTCGCCGCTGGTACTCATGGGTGGAGATTCGTTCTGCGTCGTTGGGTCGATGCGGCATGGGACTGCCGACTTCGACCATCTCGGGCTGCTGTGCAGCATCACCGAAGACCTCGATGAAGTGTTCGCGCAGCATCCTCATGTGGTGCATGCCGACACCGACGCCGATGGGGAACTGCTTGTTCTTCGGCAGGATCGGCCAGATCCGATCGGGGTGCTGGCGCGGAAACTGGACACGCTTGTCCTCTTCTTTCGCCTTGGCACGCAGAGCTTGTTCCTGCATCGATCGCGTTGCCATCGCGTCGAGAATAGAGCGGTCCATCTCGAGGCGGCTCAGCGCCTGCAGCGCGAGGTGATTGACGGTGCGGGCGCCGCCGCGTCCGTTGAGCGATACCTCCAGCACGGGCGAGCCGGGACCGCGGTCGGCGAGAGCGGTGCGACAGAAGATCAGCGAGTCCGATATCCGGGTGACTCGTGACGTGGCGATGAGCAGAGGGTTCACGAGATGCGGCATGGTAATCAGCTGCAGATCTGTGCGCGACAGCGCGAATCGACCGCCTTGGTCATTTGCCCATGGCTGGTCGAGGGCAACCAGCCCGCCCGTAGTGTCGGGCCGCAATGTGATCTTGCGGTTGTCAGATATCGCCCATCGTTGGGCGGCGAGACGTTCGGCGAGGTCCCATGTGACTGTGCGGTATACCCAGTTCGGAACCCGTGGCTGCTCGCCGGCGATCGGTTCGAGATGATCGGCCAACTGGTGGCTTGCCTCGGTGGTGTCGGCGATACGATCGGCGAGCTCTGGTGGCTGCGTGAGGTCGATACTGTCGGCGTCTGCGCCGAGTGCGAGCCCGTGGGTGAGGGTGAAAGCGCGCCGCAGCAGCTTGGGATTGAGCGCCTGTCGTGATGCGAGGAACGGGTGCCGGCGGTCAGGGTCGAAGTGGACGTATCCGCCGCTGATCACGCTGAGAACGAGGGTGGCGATCGAGTAAGGGGCTTGTGCGGAGTCGTTTCCGTACCGTTGTTTGCACTGGTTGTCGAAGTCGTTCCACAGCTTCGCGGTTTCGGTGTCGAGGTGGCGGACGTGAACGGTTGCGTCGCCGACGAGTTCTGGGGTGCACCGGAACGCCAATGAGTCGAGGTACTTGCCGGGTGCACGATCGAATCGAGTCACGATTCCTCTTCAGGATCAGTGGGTGGCAGGGTGGGGATGACAGGGGCGGCGGGGTCTATCCCCGCGTAAGACAGGAACGCGTTGAGCGCTTCCCCGTAGAGGTCGTTCATTCGTTGGCGCACATCCGGCGGCCATTTGGCGTGAATGCGACGCAAGATGGTGGGGAGATCCGCGCTCCAGGCGTCGGCCTCGAACGCGTAGTCGACCAAATGCAGTACTGCTTCGGTGCCCCCTCGTCGTGCCCGTCCGGCAAGTTGGATCAGATCGATGACGATCCCCGCGACGATCTCTTCCTGCAAGGTCTTGTACATGGAAGTGAATTGGGGTGGATTGCGTAGTAGCAGCGTTACACGGTCCGAGGCGACTTCGGCCGCATGCCGCAGGGCGGCGGCGGGGTCGGAGCTGCCGCCTGGTGGCAGAGCGTTCATGCCGGCGGCGTTGATGCTGCCGTACATTTCGGCAGGTTCACTGAGGTCGGCCAGCGGCCGGACGCACAGGTAGACCGATCGAACTGCGGATCGGGTACCGGTGACGATGTTCAGCCCGCGGGCGACCACCGAGAGCGGGACAACGAGGATATTGCCGTGAGCAGGGAACTCTTCGAACTGTTCTTTGGTCAAGCGTGCCGCGATGCTGGGTTTGGGCAAGTCGAGGTCCGTGCGGTTGCGGTCTTCGGTGCGTACCGCCACACACAGCCCGCCACTGTACCGTCCTGCGCGGGCGATGCCCTGGGCAATCCATCCACAGTGCTCGTAGGAGTTCGCCACGACCAAGACGTGGGCGCGGTCGGGGTCCTTCTTCCGCGCCGTCTCCAGCTCGCGATGGATCTTGAGATCGTAGAGCTGGCTGCCCAACTCGATCAATGCGTCTTTCTTCCGGCTCGCGTGGATGCCGGAGATGTGGATCGGCTCGCCGGCTAGTGGATGATCCTCGCTGTAGTCGATGCGGTGGCGCCTGGCCCGGATCGACTTGGCCTGTGCGTCGGTCATCCACCATTTCACCGAGGCGTGCAGATGTTCGCGGACTGCTTGCGGGAAGTAGGCGGTAGCGGACAAGCCCATCACGGGTCGCTCATGGCCCGCCAACGTCAGCGAAACGAGGCCGCCGAGTTCGGCGGTGAACGTGTGTGGGTCGCCGGCGATCGTCTGTGCAACGAGCTCGGCATTGCGTTCCTTGTCGTCGAGCCCCGTGACCCGGTAGCCGGTGATCGACCGGCCCAGCATTCCCTGCGGGAATGCCGTCATCATTGCCGAGGACTGCAGCTTTTCGACGATCCTGTGCGCCGACTGCAATCCCGATCCACGGTGGCCTTGCGCCTTCTGCTGGAGTTCGGACAAGGCTTCATCCAGTTCGACCATCGCCGTGCGAGTGACGAGCAGGTTGACCGCCATTGCCCTGTCGTGCGGGTCCTTGATCCTATCGTCGAGCAGCTTGTGCAGTTCCAACTTCACCGCATCGAGCAGATGCCTCCCTCGCGGCGCGACGAGGGCGCTGAGGGCTTCTCTGATTTGTGGCCACTCCGGCGGCAGAGGCAACCCCGAGCCCGGAGGTGCTGAAACAGCGTCGCCGTACCGGGCAGGTATCACGGCATCGATTTTGGGGAAGAGGTCCTCAGGTACCTCGGAATCGGAGGTGCAGTCCAGGTCCGGGAAAAGCAAGCGGATCAGTCGACGGTCACGCCCCCTGGCAAGGTGCCAGCGTGTGCTGGTCTGGTCCGGCACCCGGTGCCGCGCTCGTTCGTCTTCGGTCGCGTGCAAGCTCAAGGCGTTCTGGCAGATGCTCAGGAGTAGGAATTCCGCCATCAGACGAACCTGGCTGACCGAAGGAAGCAGGTCGTGCTCGTCGGCGATCGGCATCCGCTTCGCATCGACATCGAACTCCTGTGGGACAGCTGACCAATGCCGCCTCGAATGCAGTGATATGTCGCTGGTGGACTTGTCGATGGCCCGGCACTGGAACTGATCGATCTCGTCGATGAGAACGGTATGGCAGGTACGCAATGCAAACTCAGCGGCGGTCATTCGCCGAACCGGCCGCCCATCGAGATTCACTCCGATACGGAGATTGCCTTGCATGAACATGAAGTGGTTCATGACTACGACATCTGCCTCACACGCCTGGTAGACAGGGGTGAACTTTCCACAGGTCGGGATCCAGGGACAGGCCGCTGCGCCAACGCCCTGTGTGCGCAGCGACAGGCAGGGCTCTCGTCCGGCCGGATACGGCGCTGTGGCATCGAGGTGCGTTTCCAGCGCACACCCGTATGACAGGGCGTTGAGGTCTCGGTCAGCACGCTCGCCCCACTGTCCCGGTGCATCCGCGTTCTCGGTAATCAACGAAGCGAGCGTGTCCGCACGTTCCAGCATCCCGCCGGACGACATCAGGTGCGCACATGTCGGCTCGTGATCTACCTCCTGCATCCGGTACAGGCAGGCCAGATCTTTCTTGATCTTGTCCGTAGTGGACAGACAGGCTGTGATGTCGGGCAGCACGACCGCAACGCGAAGGTTGTTCTTGGCGAACCAAGCAGCCAGGACTCGCACGAGGACACTCTTGCCTGTTCCGGTGGGAGCGTTGAGTATCTGCGTGCTTCCCGACACCAGCGCAAGCATTTCGGCTGCAGACACAGTGTCGGTGGTTTGCAGCGCTTTGAAGAGGCCATCCAGCACAGCGAACAGGTACGGCTCGTCGAGCCGAGAATCGATCTTGGTCGCGAGATCGAGGAGTTCTGCAGTGGGTATCGGCACCTCGGACAGATACTGCGCGGTCGCGACCTCTGGAAGCCGGTCGTGGTCGAACGCCTCGGTGAACTGGGGAAACTTCGGGATCGTGACCCGGCCGTGGATGAGCCCGGCCTTTTTGTCAAAGACCTCATCGGTAGTCCAGATTCCGGGACCCGCGAACGGAATCGGTTTCGGGCGGGCGCTGGGTCTGCGAAACCGTGCAAGGCGACGATCGACGAATCCGAACAGATCGCCGCCGACCTGTGGGATCGCTGCGGTCGCGGTGTACGGCGAGTCTCCGACGAGCTCGAACAGGGCCAGCGGCTGGTCTTCCTCGTCTACGACCAATGGTGCCAGGATCACCTGTGCCGCAACCGCGAACTTCGCCGGATCGGACAAGGCAACCGGAGCGATCTTGTACACCCCCGCGATACGCTGTCTCTCCTCATGCGGCAGTTCCGACCACCTGTCCCACGCCCGGAACTTTCCCGACAATAGAAATGCTGCTTGATCAAACGGGCCCGCAACCCGTTCTTCCCCGGCGACAGATTGCGGGAAATAGTGGGCAGCCAACGCCAGAGCCGCCAGTACCGCCGTTTCCTGGACCGATGGCTCGCTCACTCCCAAACCACCCCAGCCTCCGCACAGACACGCTCGGCGAATCCGGTTGCCGTCTCTACCTGCAGCCCGTACTGCTCGCAAACTCCCGACAGCAACGGCAGCTGAGCAGCGCGGTGGTCGGGAACGACCAGCCAGTCGGCACCTCCCGCATCACCTTCTTGAGCATGGATCAACTCACCGAGGGTCCTCGCGCTGGTGAAATCCTTGATATCGACCGCGTATACCCGTTCCGAAGAATTCTGCCCGATTACGACGCGCAAGTCGTATGCATCCAGCCCTGGCCACAGCTCGACCAGCAAGCCGCGTGACTTCAGCGCGTGGTACAGGGCGATCTCCGGGATCCCGGGGATCGTGGTGTACCGCCATACTCCACGGACAAGGGCCCGATACCCCTCAGCGGGAAGCGCTATCGGGATCGTGCCCGTATCGGGATGGAGTACTGATGCCGGCCCTTCCGGATGTCCAACCGTGTGATCGGGAATCAGTTCAGGTGCACGCTCTTTGCGAGTTGAGTCGATCAGGTAGATGGCGCCCATGTCAGTGTGGGGCTGATGCCAGCACTGCGCCCGACGGACGTGGCGGTCTGCGCCTGCGGTGATTCGCATCGGCCAACGGCAGATCGGACACGGGAACCACCAGCCGCGGTACAGCGAACCATACGGAACAGGTTGGTAGTACTCCCCGACCGAGACCGGAATCGGCAGGTCGCACAGGTCTTCGGCTGGGTAGTACGGGTGCTCGATCAACGCGCGGCGTCCTGCCTCGTAGGTGCGCTGTTCCCCAGGTTTGCGCAGAAAGGTGTAGACCATCTCCTGTTCGATCTCCGACTGCAGCTCGGACCTGTTGGAGAGTCGCCCGGAGCTACGCGCCTTCTTCAGCACGTGCTTCAGGACCATCTGTTCTTCGAGAGCGAGATCGAATGCCGCCGAGTCTATTTGCCCCTGGTCGATACTGGACAGCTGCGCGAACTCGCCGGACGCCATCCCTTCGGGGAGCAGACGTGCCAGATCCTCAGCGAGAGCCCGCCGGAAGTCCGCAAATGACAAGGGACTCCCCGGACCTCGGACAGCGAGTACTTCACCGTGACACTCCCTGAGCACCTTCAATCGGTCCGCTGGACCGATACCTGGCACCGTCTGAGCCTCCGCTGCGCGTAGTGCCGCGCGCATGACGCAGGAGCGCACCGTGATGTCGTCGATTCCCGTCTGCGTCTGATCCCTCAGGACTCTGGTCACGAGCGGGCACACTACGCCCGGACACCGACAAGAACCCGCTGAATTCGACCAGAGGTCGGGCGATCAGATCTGGCGGTCGCGAGCGAACGACTCCAACCCTGTCGTATCGACGGCTGGATACACGCTTCGATAGGTGTCCACGTACGCGGCCACATGCTTGCGGCCGAGACCGGTCAACCGCCACCGGTATTCGGCCACATGAGTGCCACCAGCAGCAACGACTGGCACCGAATCCACGAACCCTCGACTCGGTCTGCTACCCGACTTTCCACGATATCCGACACCGAGGTAGAACACCGAGCGCCCGGCCAGCTGGTCCTCGGCGAGACCATCCGGTTCAGCCACAGCAACCCGTACCAGAACACCCCACAACCACTCCGAGAGCAGATGCGGTGCGGGATCAGGCTCCCGGGGTTCGCCGACGCCGGCCCGAGCGGCAGCCCGGCCCAGACGAGTCATCTCCACCATTACCCGCCGAACCGAACCCGCCACTGGATGCTGCACAACATCCTCCGACACCACCACCAGACCCCGGCGCTCGAGCGCATACAACGTCGAACCGACCCCCGAATCGTGCACACCTCGTGACCGCAGCCGTTCCTGCAACCGGGTGTAGCCGATACCGGCAGACGGCGAATCGAGAGCCAGCGGCAGTTTGCGCCACTCCCGAGGTGGCGGCACGGGCAAGCGCTGCAACCTGCGCATCCACATCTCGGTCTCGGTCATCCGATCATCACGCATGATTTCCGCGAGGAACTGCTGCTGGCGCTCGTTCAACGACTCCCACATTGTTACTGCGGACCGCGACGGTGGGCGCGTTGCCGGGCGCGGACCCTCAGGCGCGGGTTCACCTGGACGCGAGCGCATCCACGCGTCGACCACCATTCGCACAGGCACACCGAATGCCCGCGCAAGCGGCGCAAGCAGCCGCCCGGTCTCATTCACGTCACGCCACCGGCGATCGCGCACTGGCCGGCCCCGCTCCAACTCCGACAGTTTCGATGCCGATACCCGCAGATCGCGCCCGGCATCCGACCGCAGTAACACTCGAGCCAACTCGGCCAGCGTCAAGCCCGCAGAGTATCGCAGATCAACCAGCTTCTCATGCCCTGACCGCCCGCCAGACAAGACAGCAATCTCACAATCCAGAGCTGCGACCAGTTTCGCCAGTCGTGCGGGCGACGGAGAACGCGCACCAGTCTCGTACAGATAGATCAACCGCTCCGACACCCCACACCGTTGCGCCAGGGCCGAGCGGCTCAAACCCATCCCATCCCGACACGCGCGCAACCGCGCGGAATCAATTGGACGAGGAGACGGCGCCACTTGTCCATATAAGGCGAACGATGGTTCAACTGCAAGGCTGCACACAATGACAGCTCGGGCTGGACCTGCATTTCCTGAAAGCTCAGCATTAAGCTGGACGAACGACCAGTTCAGGCCGCCGCTACGTTCAGAGCAGAAATCGGCTTTAACCCATTCGAGGCCGAAGACGCGCAGCAATCAGGCGACGAACAGGACCCCGGGCGCGGCGGCGATCACTAATCGGCCACTCGAACCTCGTGCGTCACTTGGGTTCCCATCTTCGACGCGTCCCGCCGAGGGCACACTCGGGAACTTATTCGACCAGGTCAGACGCTGGTTTCAATTCGCCAGCTCGTGCGGCGGGACAAGAAACCGCAGGTCGCAGGTCCGCATCCTACGGGTTGCTGTCAGCCAGCACCCAGCTCAGGCCTTTTTCAAGGGCGTCTTCGCCGCCGATGCCGATCATGGAGTACTACTTCGACACCGCTCCGTTCATCGTGCACCGCCAACCTCAGCGCCGATCGTCTTACCTCCGGCGAAAGGGGACTCAACCCAGCCAGACGCACTCGACCCCCCGCCGATGGAACACCAAAAGCCGGCCAGCACTCCCATTCGGGCATTAGATGACGAAAAATTAAGCGTAGATGGTAAGTTGATCATCACAAAGTAAGCAGGGTGGTTGGAGGAGCTATGGCCAGCACGGGTAAGCCGGCGGAGTGGTCAGTCGAGCTGTTCGGTGATGACGTGGCCGACGTGGCTCGATACGTCGTCAGAGGTTTGATCCGCGGTCAGCGAAAGGCCCGCGCGGTACACGCCGCAGCTCGCGCCGAGGGATCCGTCGACAACTATGCCTACGGCAGCATGTGGAACACCCGATACCAGGTGGTCGTGGACGAGTTCGAACTCGCTGACCTGCCTGGCTACGAGGTCATCAAACCGAAAGGTGCCTCCTACCGACTTGCGGTCGTCAAAAGCTGCGTGCTGATCCCGTTTCGACACGCCACATCGATGAATAAGCCCATCAGCCAGGCTAAACTGGGCAGCCTGATCCCGCGTCGACTCGCCCGTGAAAGCGGTGTCCAGCCCGAGCGTACGCTTTTCGATGACCTGGCCGACAATACGACCGATGCCAACGGCGAAATCGATTCCCCCACAGTCGGCGAGGTGGCCGCGCAAGCGAGAGCCCTGAACCTGACGGTGGTTTACATCGCGTACGTCGCCAACGCTGATAGCGACAATATCCAGGCCGCATGGTGGGGGACACCGATCTCCCTGGAGGAAGACGGAACCATGGTCTGGTTCCCCGAGCAGCTGGACCTCGGCATTGCCGATCAATACACGACCGGCACGCTGAAGACTGGCCTGCGGGTGGCGGGTACCGCCACCAGCGCACCTGGCTTCGCGCAAGGTGACGAGCCTGACCTCGACGTCACTGCCAAGTCTCGCAAAGACGAGCTCCCGGTGTCCGAGATCGAACCCACGACTCCCGATGTAGCGTCCCAAGACGATGACTGAGAAGGAGCATGAGCCTCAGCAACCATTCCTCACATCCGGTCGTACCGTGAACAACGGCCGTGAACGCGACCGGGTGCGACCAACTCCGGCAGCAGTACACAACGCGTTCGATGCAGCTCGCCTGACCCAGGCACGCAATCTCGCTGGTCGGACCAAGAAGTGGCTGGCCGACGAACTCGGGATAACGCCCGCTGCTGTCAGCCAGTACGAGATCGGCACCAACCGTCCTCGGCCCGACATGCTGCCACGTCTGGCCGAAGTACTCGATGTACCGCTGGCTTTTTTCCTCGCCGGTCGCCCTCATGGCCGCCTCGATCCCTCGGCGGCACACTTCCGCAGTTTGCGCGCTACCCGCTCATACCAGCGCGCAAAGGCAGTGGCATTCACCGAGCAGGTTTGGGAGTTGGTATACGTCCTTGAAAAGCGAGTTCAGTTGCCGCCTGTGGATTTGCCAGGCTTCGCGGGCGGTGAAATCGAACCAGGCACTGCCTTGCCTCGCGACCCCGCAGGAGCCGCCCGCGCATTGCGCACGGCATGGGACTTGGGTACTGGACCAATCACCCATCTCGTACGGAGGCTGGAAGCGCGCGGGATCGTCGTGGTCACCCCGCCGCCTGATGAAGACCTCCGATTGGTCGACGCATTTTCCACCTCGCAGCTGCCTCGTCCGATAATCGTGTTGACACCCAATCGAACTGACGATGTGTACCGGCACCGGTTCACGGCCGCCCATGAGCTCGCCCACCTGGTCTTGCATGGCGACACAGCTCCCGGAGACATGGCCCAAGAGCGGGAGGCCGACACCTTCGCTGCAGAATTCCTGACCCCACGCGACTCGATCGCCGCTGAGCTACCCAACCGCGCTGACTTGCACAAGCTCTCTGCTTTGCGAGAAGTATGGGGAGTATCAGTGCACTCGTTGGTCTACCGCTGCCGCGAACTAGGACTGCTGTCGGATTCCTCAGCGAGCCGTGCATACATACGCCTGCGCGAACTCGCCGACGCACCTGGATTCGGTATGCCAGAACCCTTGGCCAACTTCCCGGGTGAACAGCCGGCATTGTTCGCTAGAGCGTTCTCCCTGGCTAACGATCTCGGCCTGACTATCGCCGAGATCGCGCGGGAGCTCGCATGGAATACGGAGACGGTGGGGCGAATGCTTGGTATCCCGCAGCAGCGCCCAGTGCTTCGACTGGTCCCAGCGATGCAACTCGGATCGGATGAAGTACAAGGTGAACGTGCTGGGTCTATGGCCTGAACCGAACTTGCGCTGCCGCCGGGAAAGCTAGTTCGGCTGAACGGCATCAGGTCACGGGTCACCTATCCATGCAGTAGCCCCTCGCGCCACGCCGAACGGCGATTGACGCCGTCACTAATTTATGGAATCCGGTGCGGATGGTGGCGGACCGCCCGGCGGTGCTGGGGGCGTCAAGGCTAATGCGCCGCCTGGCCGGACGAGAATTACGAGATGGCGGGCACGGGTGATGGCTACTCGCAGCAGTCGACGGTCGGCCTGCTGCTGCTTCGACGCTGGATCGGGGTCGAGGAGCGGCATGTCGTGGCGACCTTCAACGATGACGACAGCGTCGAACTCCTTTCCTGCCCCAGCTCCGCCGCGCCATCGCTGAGCCGCCGCGGCTGGGCGCAGCTTTACCGGAATTCCCGGTACAGGGCCGGCATCGTGGCCGTCGGCCCGACTTGATAGTGCACGGCAACACCGTCTAGAAGCCCAAAGGACGGGGCCCGGCGACCGTTGCTCGCCGGGGCCTGTCCATGTTGGCGACGTCCCTCAGACAGCAGAATCCTGCCCTGTCAGCGGGAAGAAGTCTGGATCACTGATAGCAGCCAGCGCGGCCAAGCTGTCGGAGGTTGAGCCGATGGGCGCCTCCCATTGAGAAGCGAACTGCGAGTTTCCGATAGGCGTTCCGTAGCGAACCGCGATGCGGACGAGCAGCTTCTCGATCTCCTCCACAGTCGGCGCTTCTCCTGAACCGAGGGTGACGGCGAGCTTGTCAAACGCCGTGCCTCCCCACCCCTGTTGATCCAGAATCAGCTTCCATTTTGTCCCGTCGAACGTGGCCGGTTCGTAGTGCAGCGGCTGGACCTGCGCCTTGTTCGCCCGAAGAAGCATCACGATCCCGGAGTAGGTCCATTCCCGCGGGTGGAGCTTGCTCCACTCGGCTTCGTTGGTTACGCGGCGGTTGGACCCGCTTTTTCCGATGTAGACAACTTCACCCTCCGGCGTGTGCCAGATGTAGAGATTGCCGTCGGATGGAATACGCCGGAGCTCGACTCCCACGCGAGCAGCGGCGGCGAGAAGTTGGTCCAACAGCAGTGTGGCGATCATGAGTTCCCCTGCAGGTCTACGACAATTGCCGCAACATGATCAACGACGACACCGACAAAATGGGGAGAGGTCCCGTAGCCGGAACCTGAGCGGCCGTGTCTCAGCGGTCGAATCCGCGGTCGCAGCCACGCGCGGCATCCAGGGCGGTTGGTCAAGACGATTGCTATCGAATCCGCCGGTCCGGCCTCAGTGGACACAGCTGCAAACGCGACCGCAGCGATTTCCGCAAACAGGATCAGGACCAAACGAGGGGAACGCGGGGTCAGACACAAATAGCAGGTTGGGCCCAGTCTAAGACCGGGCCCAACCTGCTATTTCTGTGGAGCGAAGAGGACTCGAACCCCTGACCCCCACACAGCCGACCAGAGTCAATTCCCATGTCACCCGCATTCCGAACTTAGATGTGCCCTGCCCGGTGATCAATGAAGATGGGAACTACGGACGACCACTACATGCACGTCGCGGCGCCTGGATTCGGTAATCACCCACTATGACCAGGCGTTTTCCGGTTGCCCATGTTTTGTGTGTCCTGCCCAGGGCGCGAACCTGTGACGGCCGATTACACCGGGGGCCGTCCCTGGCTGTCCCTCGTCGGTATCCCGCGTTCGCGGAACTTATTCAGAACGGTCGTGCCGTTGACGCCGAGGTGCTGGCCGACTCGTGCGAGGGACCAGCCCGTGCCGTAGAGATGGATTGCCTCGTCCACTTGTTCCGGCGTCAGGCCACGGCGGCGCATCGGTACCTGATGGCAATGCAGGATCCTGCTGACCGCTTTCCGGTCGATCCCGAACCGATCTCCCAGCTCGTACACCGTGGCCCCGGCTTCGTAACCTGTGATCAGCTCCCGAATCTGATCGGCGTCGAGACGATGCTCCGAACCTATCGGTTTGATTCTCAGTTCGGGGCCGTCGGCCATCGGATGTTTCGGACTAGTTAGCGTTAGGCCCACAAAGGGCCCCTCGCTTGCACCGCAGGTGAGAGGCCCTTTTCATGCGCTCACTGCCCCCGCTTGGGTTCACGCGGTCGACGCAACACTCTCGGTATGAGAGGTTGCGGCGATCGTGTCGTTTTTGGAGGATGTGGCCTTGTTCGGTCGGGTTGGTCGGTGCTGGTGTCCTGGTAAGGGAGGCCGCCGCGGCGTTGGCCGCCGCTGTGCGGAATCCGGCGCCCATCCGCTCGGCCACGCCGTCGAAGTCGTCGTCGAACAGGTGCCCGTAGTTGTCCGACACGGCCCGCACCTGCGTTCCTCTCTTCGCCGGTGCGGGCCGTCGCCGTTCCACCAGAAAAATCCGACCCCCGGCCTGACTCGACGGCGGCACAGTCAAGTTTTTTGTACAGACCCTCGAGTCCGGTCGATATTTCCCGCTTAACTGCTGATTCGTGGCCTTTGGATCAGAGTGACGCCCCAAGCCAGGACGCGAACCCGACCAGGCCCTCACTCTGCCGTCGCTGCGCTGCCGCGATCCCGTGCACCGTTTCCCGCACCGACGGGTGCAAACGTGTCTGCTGGGGTGCCGCGGCACGGGCCTTGTTCAGCGCTACCAGGGCCTTGTCCGGCTTCCCCGACATCAACCACGCACGGGCGTTGTCCTGCCAGTGGTGGGCCACACGGGTGCGCGATGCCCCGGCCGGGTAGGTGAGCTCGGCGCCCTCGATCGCCGAGCGGTTCGGGTCGCCGGCTTCCAACTCGATCTCATGGGAGTGGATCTCGGTATTCAGCGGACCGAAGTCCACCAGGTACAGGTCCGTCTCACCGGTACGTGAGGCGATCTCACGGGCCGCTCCGATATGGTCGGACGCCGCCGAGTAGTTCAGTTTCCGGGCGTCGTTCACCGCGGCGGCAAGATGGGCGTAGCCGCCCAGGACCAGCCCGGCCCGGCTCTCGTCGGCCGACGCTATGGCCGAGTCGATGAGTTGGCCGGCGACCTCCGATTCCCCGTAGTGGGTGAGCACCCGCGCGCGGGCGAGGATGGAGAACGCGCCCCAGTTGGGATCATCGGCCATCGGTGCGTAGGTGTCGGCCAGTTCCAGAGCCGGCAGCGTGAGCAGCAGGTGACCGGTTCGCCGGGCCGACCACTCGGCGAGCACATACGCGGCCGTGAGCAAGGTGTAGGCGTGGGCCTTCTCGTACCCGGAGAACTCCCGCACGGCGCCGTGTAGTCGACGGATGATGCCGGGCAATACCTCGATGGTCTGTCGGGTGCGGTCCCGGCGGTACAGGTCTTGCGCTGCGGACAGGTCCGCTTCGAGCTGCGCCGGCGGGCCGGGTTCCATTGCACGCGCGTACCGGCCTTCGGTCAGCAGCACCGACAGCTCGTTCACGGCGTCCGACAACGGTTTCCCGTCGTCATAAGGTGCGCCGGTCAACTGCTCTGGGGCGATTCGAAGGGCGCGGGCCACTGCGGAGATAAACCCAGGGGACGCCGGTTCCCGTCCTTGCTCTACCGCTTTCACCATGCTCAAGCTGTAGGCCGCGCGTGAGGCGAGCGCGCGTTGGCTGAGTCCGGCGATCTTGCGTTCCGCTGCGATCCGCTGTCCAACGTTGTCGCTCATGCCCCGAGGGTAGATCGATATCTCATCGCTGTCCTTCCACTGGCCTTCTGGACTCTTGCCGGACGCGAATCTTTTCGGTAGCACCCGGCGCCGGGTCGACTCACCGACTGCCCTGGCGCCGAGTGCATTCCAGCAGTAGGGGACGACAAGAGGGGACACACCATGAGCTATGCCGAGCAGCCTCCGTTGCCGGTCCGGACGTCGATGCGCTCTCAAGCAATCGTTACCGCCTTGGGGATATGGGAACTCATCGGCACCCGCGTAGACGGCAATGCGTGCCATGACGCGGAACTTCTGGAACGCATCGCCGAGGGCCTGAGGGAACGCGCGTAGTTGTACACGCCGGCCAATAACAGGGGAACAACGACAGGGGACCATCACGTGACTAAACCGAAGGCGCTCGGCTATCTGCGGAAGGACAAGTCCGGCGTTCATCAGCAGTGGGACGAAGCCCAGATCCGCGCCCTGGCACAGCGGTTCGGGTACGAGCTGTGCAAGACGATCGTGTTCGGCGAGTTCACCGAGGACCCGATCGGCGAGCTGGTTGTGTCCGTGCAGCGGAACCGGGCCGAGGCGGTATTCGTGCCCGGTCTCGAACACTTCGACGGCATCGCGCCCCGGTCTCTGGTCACGGTCGCCGATGTCATCACCGTGAGTCCGCAGCACACCTATGCCCGATGGTCGACCGGGCAACTGCCCGCCGAGGTCGACGGGGCGTAGGGATACTCACTTTCGAGTGCCCCGCCGATCATTTTGCCGGTGCCGGCAAAATGACTGTTCGCTCCGCTGTCGGAGTTCTTCGGCGGTCACCGAAATCGGACGCACCAGCGGAGCGCCACGCCGACTACTCGGTGGAATCCAGCAGGTCACGCCATGGCTTCAACTGCCGAACGCCTCCCGGTCTGATCCGAATCTGTGGGCAATCGACCGTCAGGGTGTTCGGGTTGTGAAGCGTTGGCTCCACGGAAAGGACCCGTGCTCGAGTCGAGTACGAGCTCTTCTCATGTCTCGGTGAGTCGGAGGCCGCTGGTCTCGACCGGGATCAGCGCGAGAAACGCGACCTCGGCCGGCGTCACCCGCTCACCTGGCGCGATCACGTCTACGGCGGCACCGAGCGTGCCGATACCCGCCCACACGGACATAGGCGGTACCGAGGGCAACTCCGCGAAGGCCGTTATGCGTTCGCGCCACCGTCGACCGTGATCGCTGTCCCGGTGATGAAGTTCCCTCCCTCCCCGGCGAGATACGCGACGGTGGCCGCGATCTCCGCCGGCGACGCGTAACGGCCGAGTGCCGTGGCCGCGCGTTGGGCGTCGGCGCTCGGGCTGTCGGCGGGGTTCATATCGGTGTGGGTGGAGCCGGGCTGGACCACATTGACGGTGATCCCGCGCGGGCCGAGGTCGCGGGCGAGGCCCTTGGTGAAGCCGAGGAGCGCGGCCTTGCTCATCGAGTACAGGCTCAGGCCCGGCCTTGTCGCCCGTTCGGCGAGGTTGCTGCCGATACTGATGATCCGGCCGCCGGTGCTCAGGTGTCGGCTCGCCGCCTTGGCCGCGGCGAAAACGGCGCGGATGTGCAGGGCCATGGTCTCGTCGAACTGCTCCATGGTGAGTTCGTCGATGGTGCCGTACGGGAAGATGCCCGCGTTGTTGACCAGGATGTCCAGTCGCCCGAACTCGGCGGCCACCCGGTCCACCGCGGCCGGTACGGCCTGCGGGTCGCCCGCGGGTGCGTGGATGGCCAGGCCGCGGCGGCCGGTGTCGCGGATTGCCGCGGCCACCTGTTCGGCGCGGTCGGCGGAGGCGTTGTAGGTCAGTGCGACATCCGCGCCTTCGGCGGCCAGCCGCTCGGCGATCGCGGCCCCGATTCCCCGACTTCCGCCCGTCACCAGTGCAACCTTGCCTTCGATACCCACTTCATCTCCTACTATTTATGCAGTGATCGTTGCAGAAATAGGTACCTTGGATAGCATTGGGCTGTCAACAGCGCAGCGTGGAGGTGTTATGCCGGGGCCGGGACGGCCGCGTGGATTCGATCGGGACAATGCCTTGCGAACGGCCATGTACCTGTTCTGGGAACACGGGTACGAAGGCGTGGCGATCAGCGATCTGACCGCGGCGATGGGAATCGGCGCCCGAAGTCTCTACACCGCCTTCGGCTCGAAGGAGGAACTGTTCCGCGAGGCACTGCGGCTCTACAGCAGCGAGACCCCCTCCGGCTGGGAGCGGCAGTCCACCGCCCGGACAGCGGTCGAAGTGCTGCTGCGCGAACGGGTCGACGCCAATCTCGACCCCGCCACACCACTCGGCTGCATGGTGGTCCTGTCGGCGGCCAATGCCAACCCGGACAACGAGCACATTCGGAAAATCTCGGCCGACCTACGCCGACAGGACCACGACGCGGTACTCGCCCGGCTGCGGCGCGGTATCGCCGACGGCGACCTGCCCGACGGAGCGGATGTCGACGGCCTGGCCTCGTTCTATCTGACCGTCCTGCACGGATTGGCCATCCGGACGCGGGACGGCTGCTCGCGCGCCGACGCGCACAAGGTCATCGACAATGCCATGAACGCCTGGGCCGGTATCGCTACGCCCGGCTGAAACGAGCGGCCCAGCCGCGGACCTGCTCGATCAGTTCGGGGGGTTCGACAATCCGGAAATCGGCGTCGAGCACACCCAGCGCGAAGGTGGGCCAGTCCAGGGAGTCGGTCGTCATCCGCAGCCGGCAGCGGTCGGCGTCGACCTCCTCGACCGTGCCCCACCGTCCGATCCGCTCGCGGACCGTCTCGGCCGGGGCCTGGACCAGCACCTCGACCCGATAGGGGTGGGGCAGGTTGCCCAGGCGGGCGCGGACGAACTCGCCCGCGTCGGCGGCGGACAGCTCACGAGGCCGGAAACGCGAACCGTCCCGCCGCGGTTCGGCGAGCCGGTCGATCCGGAAATTGCGCCAATCATGCCGTCCCAGGTCGTAGGCGACCAGGTACCAGCGGCGACCGAGTGAGACCAGCCGGTGCGGCTCGACATGCCGCTCGGTGCGCTCGCCGTCGGCGGCCGTATGGGAGAAACGGAGCCGTTCGCTGTCGCGGCAGGCCAACGCGATCGTGGTGAGAACGCCCGGGTCGGCGCCCGCGATGGTGGGGCCGCCCCAGCTCGCGGAGACGGTCATCGCGCGGATCGCCTCGACGCGGCGCCGCAGGCGGGGCGGCATAACCCGCACTATTTTGGCCAGGGCCCGCACGGAGGGTTCGGCCACCCCCTCCACCGCCCCCTGCACGGCGGTCTGCAATCCGACGACCAATGCGACCGCCTCGTCGTCGTCGACCATCAGCGGTGGTAGCGCCGCGCCCGCGGCGAGCTGGTAGCCACCGTCGACACCGCGCTGGGCCTCGACCGGATAACCCAGTTCCCGCAGCCGATCGATATCCCGGCGCAGGGTGCGCACCGAGACGCCCAACCGGCCCGCCAGTTCGGTGCCCGGCCAGTACTGATGGGTCTGAAGCAGGGACAGCAGCCGCAGCGTCCGAGTACTGGTATTCGCCATACCTTCGATTCTGGGGCAATTCAGGTCAAAAAGTGACCGCTAGGGCCCGTAGTGTGATTCTCGAACCGAAAAGAACACCGAACCCGAACGACGGAAGGCGAAAACCATGGCGCAGACCCCAGCCCTCGAACGGAACACCGACGAGCAGACCCTCTCCGGCGAGCGCGCGGCCCTGCTGGCAGTGCTGGACAAGCAGCGGTTCTTCCTGCGCTTCACCACCCGCGACCTCACCGACGAACAGGCCGCGCAGCGGAGCACGGTGAGCGAGCTGTGCCTGGGCGGGCTGATCAAGCACGTCACCAAGGTGGAACGGGGTTGGGTGGAGTTCATCGTGGACGGCACCTCGGCCATGAAGGACTTCGACGACCTCACCGAGGAGGACTTCGCCGCGCGGGCCGACGAGTTCCGGATGCTGCCGGGTGAGACCCTGGCCGGTGTACTGGCCGAATACGAGGGCGTGGCCCACCGCACCAACGAGATGGTGGCCACCCTCCCCGACCTGGACGCCGCCTGGCCGCTGCCGAAGGCACCGTGGTTCGAGGAGACGAGCTGGTCGGCGCGCCAGGTGCTGCTCCACATTATCGCCGAGACCGCACAGCACGCCGGTCACGCCGATATCATCCGCGAAGCCATCGACGGGGCGAAGAGCATGGGCTGAACCACCCGCCGGGACGCGATGTCCCCGGGCACGTATCCCGAGTACCCGGGACATCGCACGAGGCGGCAGTGGTCGAATATGTCGGGTGCGGATCGGAATTCGGATGTCCGAATCGGATACCGCTCACCGATTCCCGGCAGCTCGGTCAGGGGCGAAGGCGGTCCAGGACCTGTGCGTGCAGTGAACCGTTGGTCGCCACCGCATCGCCGCCGTGCGGACCCGGCTCGCCGGTCAGGGAGGTGAAGACGCCGCCTGCCTCCCGGACCAGGATGTCCAGGGCCGCCAGGTCCCACAGGGAAACCTCCGGTTCGGTGGCGATATCCACCGCGCCCTCGGCCACCAGGCAGTAGTTGAAGAAATCGCCGTAACCGCGCACCCGCCACACCTCGTCGGTGAGGTCGACGAACCTGTCCCGGAGGCCGCGATCTCGCCATCCCGACAGACTGGAGAAGGCCAGGCTGGCCGATCCGAGCCCGGTGACCGCGGAGACAGTGATCGGCCTGGGCGCTCCCGGATGCGCCCGCACCCAGGCGCCCTGGCCCTCGGCCGCCCACCAGCGACGCCCCAACGCGGGCGCGCTGACCACACCCACCACCGGCGCCCCGCCCTGGAGCAGGGCGATGAGCGTGGCCCACACCGGGACCCCGCGCACGAAGTTCTTCGTTCCGTCGATCGGGTCGATCACCCACTGCCGGCCGGTGAACTCCGCGGTGCCGCCGAACTCCTCACCCAGTACCGCGTCGTCGGGCCGGCCGTGTTTCAACATCCGGCGTACCGCCTGTTCCACCGCCAGATCGGCGTCCGACACCGGAGTCAGATCCGGTTTGGCGTCGACCTTCAGATCCAGCGCGCCGAACCGCTCCTTCGTGATCGCATCCGCCTCGTCGGCGAGTCGTAGGGCGAGTTCGAGATCGGAAGAATGTGCAGCCACACCCCGAACACTAGTCGGGCGTCCACTCAAACCGTCGCCGGAACCGCGCGTGCCGTGGCCAGCGCGGCGGCCCACCAGTACAGCCGCCCCAGCATCCGCCGGGCGGCTTCGGTCGGTTCGCTCGGCTCGCGCAGCTTCCCGTCCTCACCGAACAGCAGGTAGTACCGCGGGAACGAGACGTACTCGCGGACGGTATGCGCGTCGAGTTCGTTGAACACCTGCCGCAGATGTTCGATGGCGAGCAGGCCGCCGCTACCGCCGCTGTACCCGACGAAGGCGATCGCCTTGCTCTGCCACTGGGTGAAATGCCAGTCGATGGCGGCTTTCAGCGCGGCCGGATAGCTGCGGTTGTAGTCGGGGGTGACGATGATGAACGCGTCGGCCCGCTCCAGCCGGCGGGTGAGCTCGGTCATCCCCGCCGGACGCGGCGGGTTCGGGTCGAGCGCCGGCGGCACGGCGGGCAGCGCCGAGGGGATATCGAATTCGGCGAGATCGATCACGTCGATCTCGAAACGCCCGTCGTGGGCGGCCTGCTCGGCGATCCACGCCGCCACCGTCGGACCGAAACGACCCTCGCGCACACTGCCGACGATCACCGCGAGTTGCACTGGTGTGGACATAACGCTGATTCCTTCCCGGCGGCCCCGACGGCCACCGCCGGTTCGAATCTGCTGTGCGGAGGAGCCGGTAGGAAGGCCGCGCGGAGAGTGGTAGTGCCAGGGTCACCCTGAACCGGTCCCGGGTCGCTACCGTGGCACCGTGGCGGAAAACGAAATGGGGCTGTTCCTGCGCAGCCGTCGCGACGCGGTGTCACCGGCGCGGGTGGGACTGCCCACCGGCCCGCGGCGACGCGCGCCCGGGCTGCGCCGCGCGGAGCTGGCGACGCTGGCCGGGGTGAGCGTGGAATACATCACCCGACTCGAACAGGGACGCGACCGTAACCCCTCCCCGCAGGTGCTGGCCGCGCTCGCCGATGCCCTGTGCCTGACTCCCGCCGAACGCGTCCACCTGTACCGCCTCACCAAGGCCGACAGCGGATTCAACTGTATGGGCGCGGCCGAACCGGGACGGGAGGTGCGCCCGACCGTGTCGGCCCTGTTGGACCGGCTCGAGCGGACGGCCGCGGTGCTCGTGAACCGGATGACCGAAATCCTCGCCGCCACCGACACATACCGAACGGTCATGGAGCACAGCGGTCTGTTCGAGCCCGCCCATCGGCCCGTCCTCGCGCAGTATGTGCTCACCGATCCGCGTGCCCGAGAAACCTTTCCGGACTGGGATCATCTGGCCGACCAGATGGTGGCCACCCTCAAACAGGGACCGTTCCGCGCCGACCCCGGTATCGCCGCACTGGCCGACCAACTGACCATCACCGCGGGCGCGGCGTTCACCGATCGGGTGAGCACGGTCCCGAATCTGCCCGCCGCCACCGGAATCATCCGGCTGATCCACCCGGACGCCGGTCCGCTGCGACTCGCCTTCGAAACCCTCGACCTGTCCGCCGACGACGACCAGCGGTTGATCGTCTACCTCCCCGCCGACCAGAACACCGCCGCAGGCCTGGACGAGCTCGCCGGCCGCCGACCGGGAGGCCTGCGGGCGGTCTGAAGGCACCCACCACAGAGGCCGATGAACACGAGACTCCAGGGCCGGAATGTGCCACGCCCCCTGACGCGGCACAATGAACACCGTGCATCCTGACGTAACCGCCGACCTTGCCGAACTCGACGCGACATTGAAGACCGTCGAGTCGGTGCTCGATATCGAGGAGCTGCGCCGCCGCATCGATGAACTGGAGCACCAGGCTGCCGACCCCGACCTGTGGAACGACCAGGAGCATGCGCAGCGGGTGACCAGTGAACTGTCGCACGCCCAGGGCGAGCTGCGTCGGGCCGAGGAGTTGCGGCAGCGGTTGGAGGATCTGCCGGTGCTCTATGAACTCGCCGAGGACGAGGAGGGCGAGACCAGGACCGCCGCCTTGGCCGAGGCGGACGCCGAGCGGGCGGCGCTGCACCGCGATGTGGAGGCCATGGAGGTCCGCACCCTGCTGTCGGGCGAGTACGACAAACGCGACGCGCTGGTCAATATCCGTTCCGGTGCCGGCGGGGTGGACGCCGCCGACTGGGCCGAGATGCTGATGCGCATGTATATCCGCTGGGCGGACCGGCACAAATACTCGGTGGAGATCTACGACACCTCCTATGCCGAGGAGGCGGGCATCAAGAGCGCGACCTTCGCGGTGAAGACACCGTACGCCTACGGCACGCTGTCGGTGGAGATGGGCACGCACCGGCTGGTGCGGATCAGCCCGTTCGACAACCAGGGCCGCCGCCAGACCTCGTTCGCCGAGGTGGAGGTGCTGCCGGTGGTGGAGACCACCGACCATATCGAGGTGCCGGAGACCGATATCCGGGTGGATGTGTACCGGTCCTCGGGTCCGGGAGGTCAGAGCGTCAACACCACCGACTCCGCGGTGCGTATCACCCACCTCCCGACCGGGATCGTGGTCACCTGTCAGAACGAGAAATCGCAGCTGCAGAACAAGGTCGCGGCCATGCGGGTACTGCAGGCCAAGCTGTTGGAGCGCAAACGGCAGGAAGAGCGCGCCCAGATGGACGCGCTCAAGACCACCGAGGGCGCGTCCTGGGGTAACCAGATGCGCTCGTATGTGCTGCACCCGTACCAGATGGTGAAGGACCTGCGCACCAACTACGAGGTGAACAACCCCTCGGCGGTGCTCGACGGCGATATCGACGGCTTCATCGAGTCCGGAATCCGATGGCGAATGCGGGAGCAGGTGGTCTGATGCGTTACTCGGGGACCGAGCCCCTGGCACTGTCCCTGTCGCTCTCGTCCGATATCACGTCGTGGATGCGTTCTTCGGGGCTCGAGATCGTGCTGCTCGTGCTCGGGGCGATGCTGTTCGGCAGGTTTGTCACCTACGTCCGGGATCGGATCACCCGCCGAATCGACGAGGGCTTCCAGGGTGGCGACGCGCTGGTGCGGTCGGAAGCGGCCAAACACCGGCACGCGCTGGCGCAGGTGATCACCTGGGTGATCCTGACCATCGCCTATGTGCTGGTGGTGATGGAGGTGCTGCAGCGGCTCGGTTTCTCGATGAACGGTCTGGTCGCCCCGGCCGCGGTGCTGGGCGCCGCGCTCGGTTTCGGCGCGCAGCGCATCGTGCAGGATCTACTGGCGGGGTTTTTCCTGATCACCGAGCGGCAGTACGGGTTCGGCGATGTGGTGAGCATTACGATCACCGGTTCCGCGGACCCGGCCGAGGGCACGGTCGAGGATGTGACCTTGCGCATCACCACCTTGCGCAATTCGGATGGGGAGGTTATCACCGTTCCCAACGGGCAGATCGTGAAAGTCACCAATCTGTCGAAGGATTGGGCGCGGGCGGCGATCGATGTCCCGGTGACGGCGAGCGCGGATCTCAACCGGGTCAACGAGATCCTGCACGAGGTGGGCAAACAGGCCTACCGGGATCCTCGGCTCGAACCGCTGCTGTTGGACGAGCCGACCGTGATGGGTCTGGAGGATCTGACCGTGGACCAGATGAATATCCGAATGGTCGCCCGCACGCTGCCGGGTAAACAGTTCGAGGTGCGGCGGGAGCTGCGAGTGCGGGTGGCCTCCGCACTACGTCGGGAGGGACTGCATGCGACCCCGTAGGTCTACGGCCGTTCTGGGAGCCGTATGGATCGCCACCTTCGTGCTGTATGTGTTCGTCAAACCGGATGCCCCGAGCCCGGAGGGCACGGCTTCCCTGGTGAAGACGACACCGGCGGCGGTCCCGGTGAATCACTGAACCTCCTGGTCAGGACACCGCCTATCGGTCATCGTTATCAAGTGGTTACACTGGCTCCCCGTGATCACCATGCGGAACGTCACCAAGTCGTACAAGACGTCGACGCGACCCGCGCTGGACAACGTCACCGTTGAGGTGGACAAGGGCGAGTTCGTTTTCGTCATCGGACCGTCCGGCTCCGGTAAATCGACCTTTCTGCGGCTGCTGCTCAAGGAGGAGAAGCCGACCACCGGGGAGATCCGGGTGGCGGATTTCCGGGTGGATCGGCTGCCGGGACGCAAGGTGCCCAAACTACGGCAGCGGATCGGCTGCGTTTTCCAGGATTTCCGCCTGCTGCAGCAGCGGACCGTGGCGCAGAACGTGGCGTTCGCGCTGGAGGTGATCGGCAAACGGCGCCAGTTCATCGAGCGTACGGTGCCGGAAGTACTGGATATGGTCGGACTGGCCGGTAAGGCCGACCGCCTGCCGAGCGAGCTGTCCGGAGGCGAGCAGCAGCGGGTGGCGATCGCCCGGGCGTTCGTGAACCGGCCGCTGGTGTTGTTGGCCGACGAGCCGACCGGCAATCTGGACCCGGACACCAGCGCCGACATCATGATGTTGTTGGAGCGCATCAACCGCATCGGCACCACCGTGCTGATGGCCACCCACGACAATCACATCGTCGACGCCATGCGCCGCCGGGTGATCGAACTCGATCGTGGCCGGTTGGTGCGCGACGACGCGCACGGCGTGTACGGGGTGGGCTGGTAATGCGGGCGAGTTTCCTGGCCGGCGAGGTCTCCGAGGGCCTGCGCCGCAATGTGACCATGACGATCGCGATGATCCTGACCACCGCGGTCTCGCTCACCATGCTCGGCGGCGGCCTGCTCGCGGTGCGGATCGCGGACAAGACCGAGCAGTACTTCCTGGACCGGTTGGAGGTGCGGCTGTATCTCACCGAGGATGTCTCGGCCGGCGATCCGGACTGTTCGCAGGAGCCGTGCCGCACGCTCATGGCGGATCTGAAGGCCGTCGACGGGGTGGAGTCGGTGCAGTTCCTCAGTCGGGACGACGCCGTTCGGGAGGCCAAGGAGAAAACCTTCAAGGACCAGCCGGAACTGGCCGAATTCGTGAGCGAGACGCCGCTGCCCGCCTCGCTGCGGGTGAAGATGGCCGATGCGGCGCTGTATCCGACGATCTACGAACGGTTCGTCGACCGCCCCGGCGTGGGCATGGTGCGCAATGACAAGGACATCGTCGACCGGCTGGTGAGCCTGTTCGACGGACTGCGCAACGCGGCGTTCGGTATGGCGCTGCTTCAGGCGTTGGCGGCGCTGCTGCTCATCGCGAACATGGTGCAGATCGCCGCGTTCACCCGCCGTACCGAGGTCGGCATCATGCGATTGGTCGGCGCGACCCGTTGGTACACCCAGTTGCCGTTCCTGTTGGAGGCCGTGGCGGCCGCGTTGGCGGGTGCGCTGTTGGCGGTGATCGGGCTGTTTTCGGCGCGTCCACTGGTGATCGACCGCGCCCTCGGCGATCTGTTCGCGAGCAAGGTGTTTCCCCAGATCACCGGGGATGACATCATCACGACCGCCATGGTCGTCGCACCGGTGGGTGTGGTGTTCGCGGGGATTACCGCGTACGCGACCTTGCGTTTCTACGTGCGGGAGTGACGCGGGCCGGATCCTGGACCCGTCCGTTCCGCGGAACCGCCCGGCTCGGAGGAGACCGACCGGGCGGTTCCGCTGTCCGGGGTCCCGGTTTCGGGCCACCGCGCCGACGGGGCTCGTCGGCAGTGATATCGCGCCCGGCGCGGCCGCTGCGGCGAGGCCCGAAATCTACCTATCGACGGGCTTCTTACTTGTCAGTAAGATAGAGTCTTACTCAGGAGTAAGATTGCTGGGGTCAGACCTCACCCCCACCCGAGAAAACAGGTGATGATGAGTACTCGAGACAGCGCCACCAAGCGGCGTCCCGATTCCGCCGGCGGTCAGGAGAACGGGGTGGGCCTGCATCAGCCCAAACGCGACTGGATGGGCGCCGCGATGCGAGTCATGTCGACCATCACCGGCTCGGAGCTGGCGGAAAAGTACCACCTGCGCAAACCGATCGAACGGGTTGCCTACGAGAGCACCAAAACCGGTTTCCGCACCCTCGGTGCGGCCACCCGTGTGTTCAACCGGGTCGCCGGCGGCGGCGCGCCGAAACGGCTCGCCGACAACGAGTCGAAGAGCAAGGACTACTTCGATCTCACCCCCACCGACGAACAGCAGATGATCGTCGAGACGGTGCGCGAATTCGCCACCGAGATCCTGCGCCCGGCCGCCCACGACGCCGACGAGGCCGCGACCACGCCGAAGGACCTGCTCGGGCGGGCCGCCGAACTCGGCATCACCCTGATCAACGTCCCCGAGGAGCTCGAAGGCGCGGCCACCGAACGCGGCGCGGTCACCAACGCGATGGTGGCCGAGGCGCTCGCGCACGGCGATATGGGCCTGGCGCTGCCGCTCCTGGCACCCAGCGGCGTAGCGGTCGCGCTGTCACAGTGGGGCACCGACGCCCAACAGAAGACCTACCTGCCCGCCTTCACCGGCGAGAACGTACCCCAGGCATCGGTGGTGATCGCCGAACCGCGTGCCCTGTTCGATCCGTTCACCTTGCAGACCAAGGCGGTGCGCTCCCCGGGCGGCTACCGGTTGTCCGGGGTGAAGAGCCTGGTCCCGGCCGCGGCGGACGCCGAGATCTTCGTCGTCGGCGCCGAACTCGACGGCCGCCCGGCGCTGTTCATCGTGGAATCCGATACCAAGGGTCTGTCGGTGGAAGCCGACCCGAGCATGGGTATGCGGGCCGCGGGCCTGGGCCGGTTGGTATTGGACAATGTCGCGGTCTCCGCGGATGCCGTTCTCGGGGAGGGTGATGCCCAACAGCACGCCGCCGACTATCGCGACGCCGTCCAACTGGCCCGGCTCGGCTGGGCGTCGCTGGCGGTGGGCACCGGCCAGGCCGTACTGGACTATGTGATCCCCTACGTCAACGAGCGGGAAGCCTTCGGCGAGCCCATCGGCCACCGGCAGGCGGTCGCTTTCATGGTCGCCGATATCGCCATCGAACTCGACGGCCTGCGACTGGTCACCTGGCGCGGTGCCGCCCGCGCCGAACAGGGCCTGACCTTCGCCCGCGAGGCGGTACTGGCCAAGAAACTGGCCACCGACAAGGGCATGCAGTTCGGCCTCGACGGGGTGCAACTGCTCGGCGGCCACGGCTACACCAAAGAGCACCCGGTCGAACGCTGGTACCGCGATCTGCGCGGAATCGGCGTCGCCGAAGGTGTGGTGTTGGTGTAATCGGCTGCGCGGGTCCATTTCCAGGAGACTTTCATGATCAATCTCGAACTTCCCAAGAAGCTGAGGGCCAGCGCCAATCAGGCGCATCAGGTGGCCGCACAGATCTTCCGCCCCATCTCACGCAAATACGACCTCGCCGAGCACGAATACCCGGTCGAACTGGACACCATGGCCGCCATGGTGGAGGGCCTCGCCGATTCCGGCACTCAGAAGATCGGCGGCGCCGCCGGCGGTCGCTCCGATAGTGCCGACATCGACGGCAAGTCCACCGAGATCCTCACCAATGCCAACGGCGGCAATATGTCGGCACTGCTCAACGCCCTGGAAACCTCCTGGGGTGATGTCGGCCTGATGCTGTCGATCCCCTATCAGGGCCTCGGCAACGCCGCCATCGCCGCCGTCGCCACCGACGAACAACTCGAGCGTTTCGGCAAGGTATGGGCGTCGATGGCCATCACCGAGCCGAGCTTCGGCTCCGACTCCGCCGCCGTCACCACCACCGCCGTCCTCGACGGCGACGAATGGGTGCTCAACGGCGAGAAGATCTTCGTGACCGCCGGGCAGCGCTCCACCCATATCGTGGTGTGGGCGAGCGTGGACCGCAGCAAGGGCCGCGCCGCGATCAAATCGTTCGTGGTGCCGCGGGACGCCCCGGGCCTGTCGGTGGCGCGGCTCGAGCACAAGCTCGGCATCAAGGCCTCCGATACCGCGGTGCTACTGCTGCAGGACTGCCGGATCCCGAAGGACAATATCCTCGGCAGCCCGGAAGTCAATGTGGAGAAGGGTTTCGCGGGGGTCATGCAGACCTTCGACAACACCCGTCCCATGGTGGCCGCCATGGCCGTCGGCGTCACCCGGGCCGCGCTCGAGGAACTGCGCACCATCCTCACCGAAGCCGGTATCGAGATCTCCTACGACACCCCGCCCAACAACCAGCACGCCGCCGCGGCCGAATTCCTGCGGATGGAGGCCGATTACGAATCGGCCTATCTGCTGGCCCTGCGGGCGGCGTGGATGGCCGACAACAAGAAGCCCAATTCGCTCGAGGCGTCCATGTCGAAGGCGAAGGCGGGCCGCACCGGCACCAACGTGTCCCTGAAATCCGTCGAACTGGCCGGCACCCTCGGCTACTCGCAGCGTCTGCTGCTGGAGAAATGGGGCCGCGACTCCAAGATCCTCGACATCTTCGAGGGCACCCAGCAGATCCAGCAGCTCATCGTGGCCCGGCGGATTCTGGGCAAGACCAGCGCCGAGCTCAAATAGCCCGGTAGAAGGCAGAAACCGGCGCGAGTCGGACTCTCGACTCGCGCCGGTTTCCTCGCGTCGGCTCACGGTCCGACAGAGCACCAGAACCCCTCAGGCCGCCTGTAGGCCGTTGGCGGGTTCGACCATCCGGATACGGGTCGCTTCGTCGACGGCCTGCCGCAGACCGAGACCCATACCGACCGAAACCGCGATCGAATAGCGTTCATCCCGGCCGACCGACCGGTGGCGCACCGCCACCGCCCGATCATCGGGCCACACCACGTTTTCGGGCTCCGTCGGCCGACCGACAAACCGTCTTCGCGTTGTCCACGGGTTCTCCCGAATCGACTTATCGTCCGCAGCCGTATCGAGAGCTCCGATGGCGTCGGCTTCACCGACGGCTTCTGCCCGAGACCGGTTCCGAATTCCACCGACAGGCCGCCGGTGAGGAGTGGGCCGGCCGTGGCAGGGATACGTTGTTCAATGTTCAATGATGGCAATGAAATGGTGGGGACCGGTTGTCCGACCCGCCGGCGCTCGTACCGAGCTTCGAACACCCGCCACCAGAGACGCAGGCCGAGGAGGGACGCATGATCGGTGACCGGTGGGGTGTGAGCGACGGCGAGATCTCGCGCTCCTACCCATGCGACGAGTTCGTTACCTCGCCCACGCTGCAAGCGTGGCGGGGTGTGAGTGTCGAGGCTCCTGCCGAAGTGTTGTGGCCGTGGGTCGCGCAAGTGCGACTTGCACCATACTCCTACGACTGGATCGATAACTTCGGCCGCCGCTCACCTCGCGAGCTGAAAGGCCTTCCCGAGCCCCGGGCGGGAGAGGGGTTCACCACCGCCGGCGGGCGCGAGCTGGGCCGGATCGTCTCGGTCGACCCTGGGAAACAGCTGACGGCCACCATCATGGGCGCCTTCATGTCCTACGTTCTCGTGCCTCAGGATCACGACACAACGCGCCTGCTGCTCAAGGTCGTCATGCGAACCGGTCGCTGGGTGGCCCTCGGGCTGTCCGTAGGCGATCTGATCATGGCTCGACGGCAGTTACTGAACTTGAAGCTGCTCGCCGAACAGCATCGGCACCGGGCTGCGGGCGCGGGGTGAACGGCTCGAGGGCGAGGACACCGAGCGACCCGGCATGGGAACGCCGCCGCCCCGTGGGCAGAGGGAGTTTTCCGGCCGGAGGGTCCTCCATATCTACGAGGTCACCCAGCAGGCCCAGCAGCTGACCGTGGCCCGGCGCATTGTGGGCAAGACCGGCGCCGAGTTCGAATAGGCCCGCTCGTATCCGAACCGGTGCGAGTCGCCTCGGACTCGCACCGGTTCTTCACGAGCGGACCCACCGATCCCGGACACGCTGATACCGAGCGGCCCATCCAGCGTTGCGCACCGGGTAGTGTGGCCGCCACCAGCACCCGAGTCACTGAGCAGTACCGACAAGAACCTGCAAGGAGACTGGTTATGCGCACAGTGGGCTTCGCCCGTCGTCTCGTCACCTCGTTCGTCACCGCGGCCGCCGCGACCGTGCTGTGCACCGGCCACGCCACCGCCGAACCGGCCGACGTCGACTGGGCCTCGGCGGCCCAGGAACTCCTGGGAGCCGCAGCGGGCGACCCCCAGGCCGAAAGGGCCGTCGAACTGCTATTGAACGATCCGCGCACCGAACAGGCCGCGAAGGAGGTTGCGCTGCCGGCGCAACCGTTCCAGGTGCCGGCCGAATCCGCTGTCGGCCGAGGTGGCGGCCCCGGGAGGTACGGCTCCGGCGTCGCGCTGAACGTCGACGGGTTCCGGTTCGGCTTCTTCGGCGGCCCCGGAACCATCGCGCCGAGTCAGGACGGCGCACGGCTGAATGTGGTGTGGCTGAACCTGTCCAACGGCCGCAGCGGTATCGAACCCCTGACCGAGCACATCGACGTTATCGCGGACACCACCATTCGCACCCGCAGGATCGATCCCGGGCCGGGCATGGTCGTCGCCGCGATCTACGGCAGCCTGTGGCATCGGTGGCCGGTCTCGGCGAGCCCGCAGTATCCCGACGGGTTCCAGTACGTGCGGGGCGATATCACATTCCCGTCGCTGGGCGCGATCTACAACTGAACGACCGCCTGCTCGGGCGCGACCGATTTCCGGTCGCGCCCGAGTGCTGATCGAACGGACATCATAGGGATACCGGTCGGTCATCCAGTATCTGTGACCGGGCGCACTCACACTGCTACGGTGAGCTCCGAAATGCCGTTCGAAAATCGCTGGGTCGTGTACCGCGCGAGAGTTCTGTGGAGGTGTTCGTGGTCAACCTGGCGCACACGCTCGAAGTCGTGAAGGCGTACGGGCTGCTGGTTTCCAGCGGGGTCGCCGATCCGAAGAACCCCTGGGAAGCCCTGCAGACGATAAAGGAGGCCAAGCTCTACATTCCTCAGGCCTCGCAGATCAGGCACGCCGCCCGGATCGCACCGGACTCGATCGGTATCGCCGACGAGCGCGGCGAGATCACCTATCACGAGCTCGACGAGCAGTCCAACGCCATCGCCCGCGGACTGCAGAAGTCCGGGCTCACCGAGGGCATGGTGATCGGCCTACTGGCCCGCGACCACCGTGGCCTGATCCTGGCCATGGCCGCCGCGGGCAAGATCGGCGTCAAGATCGCCCTGATGAACACGGGATTCGCCAAACCCCAGTTCGCCGAGGTGTGCGCACGGGAAAAAGTCAAGGCCGTCCTGCACGACAGCGAGTTCCTCGGTCTGCTCGACGCGCTGCCGCCGGAGCTGCCGCGCTACCTCACCTGGGTCGACGAGGGCACCGAACTGCCGGAGGGCGCGCAGACCCTGGAGGACCTGGTCTCCGCCAACTCTGTCGAACCGCTGCCGGCGCCGAGCTCCCCGGGCGGCTTCATCATCTTGACCAGCGGCACCACCGGCCTGCCGAAGGGCGCCCCGCGCACCAAGACGAGCCCGCTGGCGACCGCGCAGTTCCTCGACCGGATTCCATTCGCCGAGTGCCCTACGGCCGTGATCGTCTCGCCCATCTTCCACAGCACCGGTCTCGGCACCTGGCTGGTGCACACGCTGCTGGCCCACAAGACCGTGATGCGCCGCCGGTTCGACGCCGAGGCGACGCTGAAGATGATCGCCGACCACAAGGCCGAGATGTTGGTCGCCGTGCCGACCATGCTGCACCGCATGGTCGAGCTGCCCGACGAGGTGCGGGCCGAGTACGACATCTCGTCACTGAAGGCCATCGTGCTCGCCGGCTCGGCGATGTCGCCCGAACTGTGCATGCGCGCCGCCGAGGTGTTCGGCCCGGTGCTGTACAACCTGTACGGGTCCACCGAGTGCGCCGTGGCCTCGGTTGCCCGGCCCGCCGAGCTGGCCAAGTCTCCGGGCACCGTGGGCAAACCGCCACTCACCTGCGAGGTGCGACTCTACGACGAGAACGACAAGCGGATCACCGTCAAGAACACCACCGGCCGTATCTTCATCCGCAGCGGCGCGCCGTTCGAGGGCTACACCGACGGCCGGCACAAGCAGATCATCAACGGCTACATGTCCAGCGGCGACGTCGGGCACTTCGACGACAACGGTCTGCTCATGGTCGACGGCCGCGACGACGACATGATCGTCTCCGGCGGCGAAAACGTCTTCCCGCAGGAGGTGGAGAACCTGCTGCTGGAGCGGGAGGACATCTTCGACGTGGCCGTGGTCGGGGTCGACGATGTGGAATTCGGTAAACGCCTGCGCGCGTTCATCGTTCCCGAACCGGGCCACAAGCCCGACGAGGAAACGATCAAGACCTACGTCAAGGAGAACCTGGCCCGCTACAAGGTGCCTCGCGAAGTGGTCTTCCTCGACGAGCTTCCCCGCAACGCCACCGGCAAACTGCTGCGCCGGGTCCTCGTCGAATACGAGGCGTAGCACGGGGTGTGGTCGCGCCGGTAACCGGGACCTATCACAGGATCGTGCCGGTTTTCCGGGAGGCTTGGGCGAACTCCGCCGCCGATCACGCCGACATTGCTACGGTTGACGACAGCAGGAGGATCTCGAGGAGTGCGGTCCATGTCCCCGCGGGCTCGGGGGAAGGCGACCGCGGGAGGTTTGTCGCCGATGTCTTGGTCATTGCTCGCACCGATCCGCAAGGCGAGCGATCTCGCTCTCGGCGCGAACGTGATGCGCAAACGCGGCCTGTTCAATCCGCTGCGCCCGGACCATGCCCTCCAATCCCTCGTCAACGCCGGCAGATACGGCCCGTTCGCCGCGGTCATCATGCATACCGCGCATACTCGGCCCTACGCTCCCGCCATCGTGGACGAACAGGGTGAGCTCGCCTTCGGGCAGCTCGACGAACAGTCCAACGCGTTCGCCCATGGGCTTCTGGCCCGGGGACTGCGCCAGGGCGATGTGGTCGCCGTCCTGGCCCGGGACCATCGCGGCATGGTGCTGAGCATGCTGGCGACCGGGAAGCTCGGACTGCGAGCGGTCCTGATGAACACCGGCTTCGCCAAACCCCAGTTCGCCGAGGTGTGTGAACGGGAAAAGGTCAAGGTGGTGCTGCACGACAGCGAGTTCGGCGACCTCATGAGCGCGATCCCCGGCTCCGTCCCGCGCATCCTCACCTGGGTCGACGAGAAGGACAATGCGGACCCGGCCATCCCGACCCTGGCCTCGGTCTCCATGGGCCGGCCCACCACGCCACCGCCCGCCCCGGCGAAACCGGGCGGCACGGTCATCCTCACCAGCGGAACCACCGGAACCCCCAAGGGCACCCCGCGTGACAAGGTGAGCCCGTTCATGTCGGCGCAGTTCATCGACCGGGTGCCGATGCCCAGGGACGGCACCATGGTGATGGCGGCCCCGATCTTCCACGGCACCGGCCTGTCCCAGTTCTCGCTGGGCCTGGGGCTCGGCAACCGGGTGGTCTTCCAGCAACGCCGTTTCGATCCGGAGAAGACCCTCGCCAATATCCAGCGCTACCGAGCCGATTCGCTGGTGGTGGTCCCCACCATGCTGCAGCGCCTCCTGGACCTGCCCGCCGAGGTGCGGGCGAAATACGATGTTTCGTCGCTGCGGGTGGTCTTCGCGGCGGGGTCGGCGATTCCGCCGGATGTGGTGGTGCGCAGCGGTGAGTATTTCGGAGAGGTGCTCTACAACCTGTACGGGTCCACCGAATGCGCGGTGATCACGGTGGCCACACCGGAGAATCTGCGCAAGGCGCCGAGCACGGCAGGCCGACCGCCGGTCGGTATCCGGATCGCGCTCTACGACGAGAACCGCAAACGGATCACCCGGCCGAATGTGACCGGCACGATCTTCGTGGAGAACGCGCACGCGTTCACCGCCTACACCGACGGACGCACCAAGGAACGCATCGACGGAATGATGTCCACCGGCGATGTCGGGCATCTCGATGACGACGGTCTGCTGTTCATCGACGGCCGCGACGACGACATGATCGTCTCCGGCGGCGAGAACGTCTTCCCGCAGGAGGTCGAGCACCTGATCGCCAATCGGTCCGATGTCCTGGAGGCGGCGGTGGTAGGGGTCGACGACCGCGATTTCGGCAAACGCCTGCGCGCGTTCGTGGTCCCCGGGCCCGAATCCACCCGCGACCCCCAAGAGATCAAGGACTACGTCAAGGAGAACCTGGCCCGCTACAAGGTGCCCCGCGAGGTGATCTTCCTCGACGAACTCCCCCGCAACGCCACCGGCAAACTGCTGCGCAAATCGCTGATGGAAATGGACCCCCCGGCCTGATCTCGGGCCTACCAGGGCTTACCGCCAGGTCCCAGGACATACGTTCGGCTATTATCGCCGGGTGAGTATCAGGTTCGGCCCCACCGCCGGGGTGGATCACCGCGGTACCGCGCAGGTGCGTGGCGCGGTGGCCGGCCTGATCTCGGGGACGGTCTCCCTCGCCGCGCACGGTTGGGCATCCGCCGGGGCCGCGCCGACCAGCACCTCGATAACGCTGCTCGCCGCCACCTCCGCGGTGCTCGGCGCGCTGGTGTCCGGGCCGGGCCCGCTGCGCACCGGCTCGGCCGGACTCGTCGCCGCGCTCATGGCCGGACAGCTCCTCGGCCATCTCGGGATGAGCTGGGACTCCGGTCACCTGCACCACGGCGACCTCCAGCTCACCCCCACCATGATCGCGGCACATATCCTCGCCGCCACCGCCGCCGCGGTCGTGATCCGCGGCGCCGAGTTCGCCTACCGGATCGGCAGCGCGGCCCTGTCGCCGGTGCTGCCGATCCGCTGCCCCGCACCGGTCATCCCCGGGCCGCCGTCACTGCGCACCGAGCACCGGGACCGCGTCGTCCTGCGGATCTTCGCGGCCGATACCGGGCGCACCCGGGCCCCGCCACATCTCGTCCTCCACTGATCTCACACCCGGCCGATACGCGAGCGCCGAGCCTCGCCGTGGCACAGTCGTGCCCGCTTGCCGTCTACTCGCCACGGTCGGGATCACCTTCCCCGGCGGCCCCGCCGATAGCGAACGGGTCGCGGCACCGCATACGCGTCGCTTCGACCGCTGCCGCCGCACGCCGGGCTCAGCACAGGATGTAGGGACACATGAGCACAACCGATGTCGCGGCGGAGCCCGCGGCTCCGGATACGACCGACCGACCGCGACAGGCCGGGGCGCTGCGAGCGCTCGCTCTTCGGCTGCATTTCTACGCGGGTATATTCGTGGGCCCGTTCCTGCTGATCGCGGCCATATCGGGAGCGCTGTACGCGATCGCGCCCACTCTCGAGACATTCACCGACGGCGAGTTGCTGCGGGTGGATTCCCACGGACCGCAACGGCCCCTGTCCGAGCAGGTCGCCGCAGGCGTGGCCGTCCGTCCGGACCTCACGCTGGTGGCGGTGGCCCCCGCGCCTGCGGAGGGTGAGACGACCCGCGTGATCTTCTCGGATCCGACGCTCGGGGAGTCCGAGCGGCGCGCGGTATTCGTCGAACCGGTCACCGCCCGCCCCGTGGGCGAGGCCGTGGTCTACGGCAGCTCGGGCGCCCTGCCCACACGTGCGTGGATCTCGCAACTGCACCGCCATCTGCATCTCGGCGAACCGGGCCGGCTGTATTCCGAACTGGCGGCATCGTGGTTGTGGGTGATAGCCCTGGCCGGGCTGCTGCTCTGGGTGCGCCGGGTGCGCAGCCGCCGCCAACGCAATTCGGCGGCATGGCTGTTCGCCCCGGACCGCTCCCAGGGCGCCCGCGGCGGCTCCCTCAACTGGCACGCCACGGTCGGGGTGTGGATTCTGCCGGTGCTGCTGTTCCTGTCGGCGACCGGTCTCACCTGGTCGACATATGCCGGGCAGAACATCGACGAGCTGCGGGAACGGTTCGACTGGGCGACCCCCACGATCGTCACCGCGCTGCACGGTTCCACGCCGTCGAGCGCCGAGGTCGACGACCGTTCCCATCACGGCCACGGCGCCCATACCTCCGGCGGCGACCCGACCGACCGGGTCGAGCAGTTGGACCGGGTGATCGCGGCGGCGCGAGCGGCGGGGATCGACCGGCCGGCCGAGATCGACGTGCCCACCGACGACGACACCGCCTTCGCGGTGAAGGAGCTCCGCATGTCGGGCACCTACACCGTCGACGCGGTGGCCGTGGACGGCGGCACCGGCGCTGTCACCGCCCGGCTGCCGTACTCCGACTGGCCGCTGATGGCCAAACTCGCCAACTGGGGCATCCAACTGCATATGGGCCTGCTGTTCGGGGTGCTCAACCAGCTGCTGCTGTTCGCCGTCGCGGTCGGATTGATCACCGTGATCATGCGCGGCTATCTGATGTGGTGGCGGCGTCGGCCCACCCGCGACGCCGGTTGGTTCGCCGCGGGCCGCCCGCCCCGGCGCGGTGTCCTGCGCCGGGCGCCGCTGGGTACCACCGTCGCGGTGTTCGCGGTGGCGGCGCTCATCGGCCGGTTCGCGCCGGTATTCGGGATCAGCCTGCTCGGATTCTTCGTGATCGACCTGATCGTGGGCCTGAGCCAACGCTTGCGCGCCACCGCATGACACGGTAGCCGGTACCTGATCGGCCCCTCACCATACAACCTCGTCGACATGCTACGGCGCGGCCGCGCTTCGCCGGCTCGCGCTGGGCATCACCACCGCCTCCGCACACTCCGTCCCGGCTGCCCCCTCGGAGGCGATCTGCTTCACGGCGAGGACCGCCGGCGATCCGGGCATCATCACCACCGGTTCGGGTTCCCTGCTGGTCGAGGACGGCTCCCTGAGGATCACCGCCGAAGAAGCAACGGTCGTCGCGGGCACTCCGTTGAGCCTTCGGCTCGACGATTTCGGATTCCCGATCGCCGCGCAGATCTCCGGTGTGGCCGCGGCTCCAATGGCGATCGGCGCGGTGATGCGGTACTTCACCACCATCAATCCCCCGTTCCCGGGCGCGGCCGAGAGCTCGCGGGCGCGCCCGGCAACATCCCGTGAACCGGCATCATCCGGCCCGTCCGGCGCCCTGTGCCGCGACCACACCGAAGATCCGTGGCACGGGAAAACCCTCTCGGGACAATCTGTCCCGCACCGCCTCCGCTGTCTCCTCCGCCGCGGCGGCGTCGACGAGCGCGATCACACTGCCCCCGAACCCGCCGCCGACCATGCGCGCCCCGTGCGCACCCGCCGATACGGCGGCATCGACCACGGCATCGAGTACCGGTACGGAGACGGCGAAATCGTCACGCAGCGACACATGCCCGGCGGTGAGCAGCGGCCCGATCTCTCTGGGGTCGGCGCCGCCGCGCAGCAGGTCGGCGACGGCACACACCCGAGCGTTCTCGGTGACGACATGATGCGCCCGCCGGCGCAGTACCACATCGGCGAGACGGGCCAATTCCTCGGTGGAACCGATATCACGCAGCGATTCCACCCCGAGTGCCGCCGCCGCGGCGGCGCATTCGGCCCGGCGACGCGCATACCCACCGTCGGCCAGACGGTGCCCGTGCCCGGTGTCGACGACCAGGAGCCGTAGGCCGAAGCGGTCCAGGTCGAACGGAATCTGCTCGTAGCCGGTACCTTCGGCGGTATCTGCCGTGACCTGTCGAAACCGTCGAACATCCAGATACAGCGCGTGACCCGCCGTGCACAGGATCGAGGCCGCGTGGTCCAGGACGCCGGTGGGTACACCCGCGTAGTCGTTCTCGGCGGTATGCGCGATATCGATCAACTCCCGGTCACCGATATCCGGTGCGCACAGATCTCGAACGGCCACCGCGACGGAACAGCACAGCGCCGCCGACGAGGACAGTCCCGCGCCCACCGGAACGGTACTGTCCAACCCGAGGTCCAGACCGGCGGCCCGGTGCCCGCGACGCCGGAGTTCCGCCACCACGCCCAGCGGATAACGGGCCCACCCCGGTACCGTTTCCCATTCGCCGGCCAGGTCGCGCACGGGAACCTCGGCCGACCGCTCCGGATACTGCCGGGACGCTACCCGCACTATCCCGTCGCAGCGGGTCCGCGCCGTGCAGGTGGTGGTGAGCGGTATGGCGATGGGAAGTACGAAACCGTCGTTGTAGTCGGTATGTTCGCCGATGAGGTTGACCCGCCCCGGCGCCGACCATGTCGCCGGGACGGGCGGGTTCGGCTCGTCGCCAACGGTCACCGCATCACCGTACGGGATATGCCGCACGGGCACAGCCCGCGACTCGGTCGCGGATCCGGAAAGCCTTGCCGCACAGCCGATGCAGCGGAAAAGCCCCGACATCCGTCCGACCATCGGCCCACCGATATTCCGCTCCATGCCACTCCGTCATGCCGTGTCGGGACAACGCACCCCCCGAATTTCGGCATTCGTTATGCCAAGACAGCGACAAGCGCGGCGTTTCGTGTCATGATCGAAATAGTTGTCCAGATCGGTGGCCGAAGGAGTTGTAGTCGGCCGGGACATCTGCTCGTACCACAACGCTCGGCCCTCGCTCGTCAGCGGTATTTGTGTGGTGCGCCAGGCGACATCCACACGAAGCGCAGGTGTGGACCGAGCCGATATAGCAGTCGAGGATTCCCAGACCTAATACACGGCTCGATTCACCCGGATGGAGCGTTAGGGGGGCTGATGGAGTTCAAGCTCAGCGGAGGACGGTGGGCAGCACGCTGCTTACACTGCCGAATACGTTGTTACGCAGTGGTTCTGGTCGCGGGCACGAGTCCGTTCGCCTTGCATCTGGTCTTCGGGACGCGGCTGTCGATCCTGCTGACGGTGACCGCCGTGCTCACGGGCACCCTGGTCATGATCGGTATCGGGGTACGCCGACACCGACCGGCACATCCCCTGCCCTGGTCCGTGCTCTCGGTCTCGGCCGTCCTGTTCACGGCCGGCATCGTATTACGCGATTCGAACGACACCCCGATCGATCATGTCCTCATCTGTGTCGGCTACCTCGGTATCGGCCTGGCGGCCCTGTTGTGGCTCCGGCCGCACCGTGAGCGCGCCGATGTGGACACCCTCCTCGACTCCGGCCTCATCGGCCTGGGTGCACTCCTCGCGTCCTGGACCTTCCTCATCTCGCCGATCCTGCGCACCCACAGCGATTCGCTTTTGACGGTCACCGCGGCGATCTGCCCGCTCCTCGACGCCCTGTTGCTGACCCTGATCGCGCATTCGGTCGCCACCACGATCCGTACCGTGCCCGCGCAGCGACTCCTGCACATCGGACTGTTGACAGTGTTGCTCGGCAACCTCGGCCACAGCCTGGCCGCAGCCGGGACTCCCCTCGCCGACCGGGAGTTGTCGCTGGTTCCCCTGCTGGTGTCGTTGCTGGCCATGGGAGCCGCCGCCCTGCATCCGACCATGACGATGCTCGGCGAACCGCGCCCGATCCACCCGCATCATTCCCGCCAGCGAGCCAGCCTCATCGCGGTGGCGCTGATCGTGGCGTCGCTGGTTCCGGTGGTCGGTTCGCGGCTCGGGGTACTGGACCGGGTAGTGGTGTCGTCGCTGCTTGCGCTGCTGCTCATCGGGGTGCTGGCGCGTAGCGAGCGCGCCATCGTACGCAGCGCCCGCAGTGAACAGCGAGCGCAGTACCAGGCCGACCACGATATGCTGACCGGCCTGTTGAACCGGTCGGCCCTGCTCGGCACGCCGCACCGCAACCGCGAGCACTGGGACGGCCGGGCACTGTGCCTGCTGTTCATCGACCTGGACGGTTTCAAGACCATCAACGACAGTTACGGCCACGCCGTCGGCGACGAGCTGATCGCCAATGCCGGAACCCGAATCCGCCGGGCCGTCCGGCACGACGATATCGTCGCCCGCTACGGCGGTGACGAGTTCGTGGTACTCGCTCCGCTGGAACGGCAGGATGCGGCCGCACTGGCCGAGCGGCTCCTACGTGCGTTCCTGACGCCGTTCCGGCTCAGCGCGGGTGATATCCCCATCACCGCCAGTATCGGGCTGGCATGCGGCACGCTCCGAAGTCCCGGCACCACCATCTACGACCTGATCCAGAACGCGGACACGGCCATGTACCGGGCCAAGGAGCGCGGTCTCGGCTATATGTTCCACGACGATATCCGGGGTGCGCGGGGCGCGGACGCGAAGTCGATCCGCCACCCCGGGCGGCGCCGCGAAACCGCGGTCTGACCCTGCGCAACGTGGGCCACCACCGAGAATCGGCGATAACCGGAGCACAGCCGGACGGGGTGGCTCAGTCGGACAGCTCCTCGAGCAACCGCCTGGCCTGCTCCAACTCGGCCTGTAACTGCTGCACCTTCTCCTGCTGGGCATCGCGTGCCGCCTCCACCACCCCGGCCACCACCTCGGCTACCTCCGGGTGCAGAAGTTTGGCGGCCTGCGCCACCGCCCCACTGGAGACCGGCAACCCTCGCACCGTGCGTTTCTTACCGCCGGCCACATCGACGGTCCAGGTGCCGTCGGCGCTGCCGCTGAGGGTCACCGTCACCTCCGGCGCCTTCGTTTTCCGGGCACCACCGGCGGTTTTCGCGGGTCTGGCCGTGGGAGCGGTGGTTTTCGCGGCACCGTTCGTATCCGTGGCGGGGGCCGCCGTGGCGGGCTTCGCGGGCGTGGCGGGCTTCGCGGGCGTGGCGGGCTTCGCGGGCTGGGGATCGGTGCGCGGCGCGGGCGGCGCTTGGGTCACTGCGGGTTCCTTCCTGGACGAGCTCTGGGGCCCCGCCGCACGGTCACGCGACGGTTTGGTCAGGGTTACCTCGGTGGGCGAGAAGGAGAGTACATCCTTGGAGCCGGTGGGCCGGACCTGCAGATAATCACCGTCGGCCGGGTCGCCCAGCGCCACCACCTTGCCCGACCGACCCTCGTCCACCCCCACCGCGGCGGCGGTGAACCACACCATCGGCGGCCGACCGGCCGAGACCTCGTCGGCGATATGTTGTATCTCGGTATCGGACAGGGGTTTCGGTTTGGTACGTGGCGACGGCATGGTGGCACTCCGAGCAATTCTCGCTGTTCTCCAATATCTGCGTGCACAGATGATGCCGCACCGCACCGACAAGTTCGCACCTGGGCCGACAAGTGCCCCCGATACGGCGAAAAATGTAACGTGTTCTAATTCAATTCTGGTGGCCGAGCAACACAGGTAGGACAGATGCGATGAGCGATACCGGTGGAACAACCGCCGCACCCTCTCCGGCCGATCTCACCGGCCCGGGCGGCCCGTTCGAAACGGTGACCGAGAACGTCCTGGGCGTCGCCCTACCGGTGCTTCGACACCGGTACCGGACACTCGGGGAGGTCCTCGACGCATCGACCCGCTGGGGCGACCGCGAATACCTGGTCACCGACCGGCAACGGATCTCGTTCACCGAACACGCCGCCGCCTCGGCCGCCCTGGCCCAGGCCCTGCGCGAGCGTTTCGGCGTGGGCAAGGGTGACCGTGTCGGCATCCTCGCCGCCAACACGCCGGAATGGGTGCAGGCCTTCTGGGCGGCCCAGCGGCTCGGAGCCATCGCCGTGGGCTACAACGCATGGTGGGCCGCGCCCGAGGTCGAGTACGGCATCGGACACACCCGGCCCACCGTCGTGATCGCCGACGAGAAACGGGCCCAACCGCTTTCCGACCGCCTCGACCCGCCCGTCCTCACCATGGAGCGGGATATCCCCGCGCTCCTCGCCGAATTCCGGGGCGCCACACCGGAAACGGCACCGGTGGACGAGGACGATCCGGCGGTGATCCTCTACACCAGCGGCACCACCGGCCGCCCCAAGGGCGTCACCCATTCACACCGCAACCTCATCGCGGTCACCGACTACCACCGATACAACGATGCGCTATCCGCGGCCCGCACCGGCACGCCCGACACGTCCCGACGGTTCCTGCTGACCTCCCCGCTGTTCCACATCGCGAGCCTGCACAATCTGGTGGTGGCCCGGCTGGTCACCGGCGATACGGCCGTGATCCATCAGGGGTCGTTCGACGCGGACCGGGTCCTGCGACTGATGGAACGCGAGCGGATCACCAACTGGGGCGCCATGCCCACCATGGCCGTCCGCCTGCTCGAACAGGACCTCACCCGCTACGACCTGTCGGCGCTGCGCGCCCTGTCACTCAATTCCGCCCCGTCCTCGGCGCTGCTGCAACAGCGGTTGCGTGAGCGACTGCCGGTGGCCCGCACCGCCCTGGTGACCAGCTACGGGCTCACCGAATGCGCGACCGCGGCGACCTTGGCGACCCCCGCGGAGCTGGCCGAGTTCCCCGATACCGTCGGACGCCCCGTGTTCGGGGGCGAGGTGCGGATCTGCGATGCGTCCGGCGCGGTACTGCCCGAGGGCCGGGAAGGCGAGATCCAGGTGCGCAGCCCTTACGTCATGCTGGGGTACTGGGCGGACGGGGAGGCGACCGCCGCGGCGATAACCCCGGACCGCTGGCTGCGCACCGGCGATATCGGGATCCTCGAGGAGGGCAGGCTCCGGCTGTCCGGGCGTCGTTCGGATCTCATCCTGCGGGGCGGGGAGAACGTCTACCCCACCGAGATCGAACAGTGCCTGGAAGAGCATCCGGCGGTCGCCGAATGCGCGGTGATCGGTATACCGGATGCCGATCTGGGCCAAGCGGTGGCCGTGGTGGTGGTCGCGGACACCTCGGACACCACCGAGCACGAACTCCGTGAATTCCTCACCGAGCGGCTCGCCTACTACAAGGTGCCGTCGGTCTGGCGGTTGACCACCACACCACTGCCGCGCAACGCGACGGGCAAGGTGATCCGCACCGGTCTCACGGTGTGAAATCGACTGTCGCCGAACCCGCTACAGCAGGGTGAGCAGGAACTGCAGGACCTTCTGCGCTGTGCCCACTACGAGGTCGACGGTGTACACGACTACGCCAGTGCCCACTGTGGGCCCCCGATCTCGAATATGCTGTGTCCCTGCCGGGACGGTTCCGGTGAATCAGTGTCGCAGAACTGATCGGCATTGTGCGACACCGGTTCCGCGGAGCCGCGGACCCCGCGGCGGTAACCGTGGATTAGAACGCGTTCTACCATTGGCGCGACAGCCCATCGGCATCGATGAAGGGAGCCGTCGTGCCGCCCGAACCGACCGCCGCGGACCTGCTCGCCGTCGTAGCGGCCTCACCGCGAGCGGTGGCCGCGCACGATCGGCCCGCCTGGGTGGGCCTGTTCGCCGAGGGCGCCGTGGTCAACGATCCGGTGGGGTCGACTCCGCATATCGGCCGGGTGGCGATCGAACGCTTCTACGACACCTTCATCGCCCCCAACACCATCACGTTCGATATCACCCACGATTTCGCCGGACCGGCAACGATCCTGCGTGATCTCACCATTCGGATCACCATGCCCACCGGAGCGACGGTGCACGTTCCGATGCATCTGCGCTACGAACTGGTCGAGGTGGCCGGCGAGCTGCGTATCGAGACGATCCGGGTCCACACCGAGACCGTGCCGCGCCGAGCAACGGGCACCGCGGTGCCCACGGCTCCGGGACGGCCACCAGATCCACCGCGCCCGGGATCGTTCACGAGAGCCTCGCACCCCGACCAGGACGGAGATCCCCACGCACCATCGCCGCTCCACGAGGGGACAGCTCCATGGTATTTACTGAAACTCAAAGTATCGGTAACTTGGAGTAGAGAGCTACCCACACGCACGAGGAGGCATCGATGACGCCGTCGACTCTGCCGCTGACCGATCGGTTTTTCGACGAGCGGTACCGGGAGATACTGCAGACCCTGTCGGAGGGCTCGGTGCACCGGCGCTTCGATCCCTACCTCGATATCGACTGGGACTCACCCGAACTCGCCCTCGATCCCGATGATCCGCGCTGGGTCCTCTCCCCCGAGTTCGACCCGCTCGGCGCCACCCGCTGGTACCGGGAGCTACCACTTGACCGCCGGATCGAGATCGGGAAATGGCGGATCGCCAATGCCGTCAAGGTCGGCGCGGCCTTCGAGACCATCCTGATCCGCGGCATGATGCAGTACATCGCGAAACTCCCCAACGGTTCCGCGGAGTTCCGCTACTGCCTGCACGAGATGACCGAAGAGTGCAACCACATCCAGATGTTCCAGGAACTGGTCAACCGCATCGGGGTGGACGTACCGGGGATGCGGCCGATCTTCAAGGCGCTGTCACCGTTCATCGGGGTCGCGGGCGGCTTCGCACCGGCGATCCTGTTCATCGGCATCCTCGGCGGCGAGGAGCCGATCGACCACTACCAGAAGGCGGTCATCCGCAACGGGGCGAAACTCCCGCCGATGGTGGTACGCACCATGGAGATCCACATCGCCGAGGAAGCACGCCATATCTCGTTCGCGGCCGAATTCCTCCGAGCCCATATCGCCACGATGAGCCCGGCGGGCACCGCGCTGTGCGGTGTGGCCTTCCCGCTGACCATGCGGTGGCTGGCCGGCGAGATCATGGCGCCGCCGCGGTCGTTCGCCCGGCAGTTCGATATTCCCCGCGAGGTGCTCGAGGAAGCCTTCTGGAATGGCGAGCACTCCCGCAAAATCCTATCCGGCTACTTCGGCGATATGCGCGCCCTCGCCGAAGAACTCGGGTTGATGAACCCGGTCACTCGCACGCTGTGGCGGCTTCTGCGGATCGACGGCGACCGTTCCCGGTATCGCAGCGAACCCGAGCGGCGAGCCCGACGAGCAGGCGTGGCCTGAGCGGGCGGCGCGGCCGACCGGACGCCCGGACCCGGCCGGCCGCGCGTTTCCCAAGCGCTCGAAGAGGACTGTGTCTCTCGGGCCATGCGGGCATCGGCACCGATCACGGCCACGCCGAACGGCCGGCCGTCCATACACTCGCGCAACGTCACCTCCACCCCGTCCGGGTCGGCCGTGACCTGGCAGGCGACGAGATCGAAACCGTCCTCGCGCAGGGCCGCCTCACCCCGGGCGATGGCGGCGGTGGGCATCTCCTCGGTGCGGCCCGGATATCGGTCGAAGTCGACCGCGCTCGGTACGGCCTCCGCCTGCTTCGTCTGCCGGACACCGATCGGACCGGTGTAGTCTATTCCTCCGCACCGGGCAGCGTGACCGCCGCTGTGTTCGGGCTGTGGCATGCTCGCCGTGATGGTTCCGAGACCTGTACGGCACGAAACGGTATCGCCACCACTGAGCCGATCATCCGATGACATCGTCGATCACACTGACAAGGAAACCGGCGACCGAGGTTTTTCCGAGCAAGCCCCCTATTCTCAATGTGGCATAAGGTAATAACCTCCCACCGGACACGATGCCCGGGCGGATGCAAGGACATTTGCAAAACCATTCAAGCGGAACCTCTGATACCAATTCCATTGCGGCGCAGGAAATTCTCCATTGCTCTCGGACCACTCGACATAGCGGTTAGACTGGGTCCAGATTGGTACCGAGTGGATTCGGCGTAGGCCGTCACCACGTTGCTCGGTCGCGGGGAATTTCGGCGTGGCAGCGTCTCGGTTTTTCGGGACGGCGTATTCGCGGCAGCGGGACGGCACCACGCCACCGCCCGGTGACTGACCACTGTTGAGGAGCGAGGATGTCCGAGAACACCGGCCCCGAGGAAACAGAAGCCGAACAGATTCCTGTCGTCTGGCCGGAGCCCAGTCGGTTGGACTCCTGGTGGCGTCGCATCATGACCGGCCCGGATTCCGGCACCGAATACAGCCGGCCCGCTCAGGTGCCACCCGGCTGACGCGGCTCGGATACCGCCCGTACCCGCTCGGCCGACGCCTCGGTGATGCCCACGATGCCGTGGGCATCACCGAGGCGTCGGCCGAACCAGCGGGATCTCTCGTGTGGTGCGCTTCTGATAATCGCCGTACACCGGATAGTCGGCGGTGATACACGGCCACAGCACGGCGCGTTCCTCCGTGGACAGCACCCGCCTCGCCATGGGCTGCCACGGTCCGTCCCGGAAGGAGACCTCCGCCCCGGGGTTGTCGCGGATATTCCAGAACCAGGCCGGATGCATCGGATCGCCGCCGCGGGAAGCGACCAGGATGCACTCCCCCACACACGATGGAGCGGTCGGCATGACCGCGTGCCGGCGTCCCGACTTGCGGCCGATGGTGACGAGCTCCAGGGAGGGCATCCCGTAGAAGTCGGCGCCCAGACGACCGCGACCGATCCGCCACAACGGCATTGGTGGCCTTCAGCGTGAAATTCGATGGCATATGGCTTTTCGCCCTCCGGTGCGCGTCGATCACCGAAGCCGACCACTCCGTTACCCGGCCGGCAGCCGAGTGGACACGGCCGGAGCTGGGCGCATGATTGCCGTGTAATGCGGGAGAATTATTGGATAGCCCAAGGAATACGAATTGTCTTCGACGAGCCGTCTTTGCTCTCACTATTGCGTGTTCACGACGGCGTTCGCCCGGACCGGAACCGCTCACGCTGACTCGTAGCGGGGCCGGAAACAATGAAGCGGCCCCGGAGAGGATGTCTCCGGGGCCGCTTTTAGTAGCGGGGACAGGATTCGAACCTGCGACCTCTGGGTTATGAGCCCAGCGAGCTACCGAGCTGCTCCACCCCGCGTCGGTGAACACAACATTACACACGGGTTCACGTCGATGGCAAATCTCCTGGTCACGACGCCTCTCGGCATCTTCCGCGAGGGTCGGTCGCCACCACGCCGCCGGCCATGAGCGATCGAGAGGCGATCACCCGGCGCGGCGCGCGACCCGAACACCGTCCAGGGCCGGGCCCGCCGGTGCACACCGGAGGCGCCCTCGGGCGAAGCGGGTGTTCGCCGATGTATTGCCGGAGTTCTGCGACGGAACTTTGTGACCCGAGTCACTATTTCGGTGTGACACCGAACATATAACGGTGTTATATACAGTCGTATTGGGTAAGCAAAAAACGATAACAACCTGCTAGGACAGAGAAGTTCGAGTCGCGGTGGGCCAAACTATCCACAGTTATCAATACGTGATCTGTCGAGATTGTTTGGTTACCTTGTTCCCAGTGGCCCGGTCAACCGTGACGGGCTCGAACCCGAACCGTCGAACACCGGCAACCCTGTCCCGCGGTTCGGATACCCCCGACATTTCCTGGGGACAGGGGCACGTGGATGTCTCACGCTGCCGGTGGGCACAGGCAGGGATTTGCCACATGAACAAGACCCGAAAGTTCAGCACTCGCGCCCTCGGTCTGACTGCCATCGCCGGGGCTCTCGTTGCCGTACCGTTCGGTCTTTCCACCACCACCGCTTCGGCCTCCTCCGGCAACTGGGACGCTGTGGCCCAGTGCGAGAGCAGCGGCAACTGGTCCACCAACACCGGTAACGGCTTCTACGGTGGCCTCCAGTTCACCCAGAGCACCTGGGAGTCCCACGGCGGCACCGGCCTGGCGAGCAACGCCAGCCGCGAAGAGCAGATCCGTGTCGCGGAGAACGTGCTCGCCAACCAGGGCCCCGGCGCCTGGCCGGTCTGCAGCCGGTACCTGTGACCCCGGCCGGCGCGCGGACGACCGACGCCCGCTGACCGCCGGACCGATCACACAGCGAACGACAGTGGCGCTGCCATCCGATCGGATGGCAGCGCCACTGTCGTTCATAGCGCCGGCGTAACCTACCGGCCGCCCGCGTCCTGATACGCCTTCACCGCGGCCTCGAGGTCGTCCAGGGCCTTGCCGAAGTCCTGGAAGTTACCCGAGCGCATGGCGGTGCGAACGGCCTCGATCTTGCGGTTCAGCTCGGCGGCCGCCGCGTCCCTGGCCGCGGAACCGGTCGACGGCGGAGTCGACGCCCCCTGCGCCGGAGGCGTGCTCCCCTGGGTCTCGGACGGGGCGGTCTCCCCCGCGGGCGCACTACCCGGCCTGGGCCTGGTGGCCGGGTCACCGCCGGACGGGGTGGCCAGCGACCCCGTACCCGGCATGACCTGGTTCAGCGCCTCCGCCAGGGTGGAGGCATAGCCGACCTTCACGCTGCCCGCCTCGTCGCGATAGCTGACCAGCACCCGCAGCAACTGCGGGAAGGTCGCCGTGTTGGGACCGGTATTGCGCTCGTTGTAGAACGGCTCGACATAGAGGATGCCACCATCGGCCACGGGCAGCGTCAGCAGATTGCCGTAGCGGATCTTGTTCGAGTTCGACAGCAGAGTCTTCTCCTGTGAGACCTGCGGCGCCGTCGTCATGGTGTTCTGTGTCTGCTGCGGACCCTGGGTCTGGGTATCCGTCGGCAGCCGCAGGATGCGGAACTTGCCGTAGCCCTCCGGGTCGGAACGCACCGAGATGTACGCCGACAGGAACTGCCGGTTGTAGCCCACCATCGCGCTGGTCAGATTGAACACCGGGCGTTCGGTCTTCGGGTCGCCCAACAGCACGTAGTACGGCGGCTGATTGGCGGTCGGGCCCTCCACCGTCGGATCCGACGGCACCGACCAGAAGGCGTTGTTGGTGAAGAACTCGCGCGGATCGTCCACGTGGTACTTCGTCATCATCTCGCGCTGCACCTTGAACAGGTCCTCCGGATAGCGGAAGTGCGCCCGCAATTCGGGACCGATCTCGCTTTCCGGTCGAACCGCGTTCGGGAACACGCCGCGCCACGCCTTCAGCACCGGGTCGGTGGGATCCACCTCGTACAGGGTCACCGTGCCGTCATAGGCGTCGACGGTGGCCTTCACCGAGTTGCGGATATAGCCGACCTCCTTACGCGGCAGCAACCGGCCGGTCCGCTGGTCGATACTGTCCTCGACCGCGCCCTCCAGCGAGGTCATCTGCGAGTACGGGTAGTGGTCCAGCGTGGTGTAGGCGTCCACGATCCAGACGATGCGGCCCTTGACCACGGCCGGATAGGCGTTGCCGTCCGCGGTCAACCAGGGCGCGACCTTCTGCACCCGCTCCCGGGGGGAGCGATTGAACAGGATCTTGGAGTTGTCACCGATGGCCGAGGAGAACAGGATGTTGCGTTCGGCGTACTTGGCCGCGAAAGCGAGCCGGTTGAACCAGTTGCCGATCGGCACGCCACCGGCGCCGGTGTAGGTGTACTGCGCAACATCGGAGTCGTATTCGCGCGGCGGCTGTCCATCGACCGAGCCCACGATGGCGTAGTCGGGGTTGGACTGTGAGATCAGCTCACCGTAGTAGATACGCGGCTGGTCGACCCCGATCTGCTGCCGGTCCTTGGGCGTGAACAGATCGCTGACCATGAAGATCGGGTAACCGGAGTCGCTGCTGCCGCCCGCCTCGGTGGGGTTCTCCGACTGCGGCCGGTTCACCCGGTTGGCCGGAGCGGCGACGAACCCGTTGCCGTGCGTGTAGACGGTGTGCTTGTTGATCCAGTCGGTCTGGTTACCGGTGAGCGAGGCCGGGGACAGTTCCCGGGCGCCGACAATGAAGTCCTGGATCTGGCCGTTGAGCTCGTAGCGGTCGATATCCAACTGCTCCGGGAAGCCGTAGAAGTTCTTCAGCTGGCGCAACTGGGTGAACGTCGGGGAGAGAATGTTCGGATCGAGCAGCCGGGCATTGGCGATGGTGGCGTGGTCGGCCGGGACATCCCTCGGGTCCTTGCTGCTCTCACCCTGGTAGTCGATGTACTCGATCTTGTCCGGGGTGATGCCGTAGGCGTGCCGGGTGGCGGCGATATTCCGCTCGATGTACTCGCGCTCCTTCTGCGCGGCGTTCGGGCGCACCGAGAACTGCTCCACCACCAGCGGCCACACCGCGCCGACCAGCACCGACGAGAGCACCAGCAGGGCCGCCGCCATAGCGGGCACACGCAGATCGCGCAGCACGATACCGGCGAAGAAGGCCAGCGCACAGATAACCGCGATGGCCAACAGGATCAACTTGGCCGGCAGTACCGCGTTGATATCGGTATACGAACCGCCGTTGAAGGTGGGCTCCTTACGGCTGCTCATCAGCAGTTCGTACCGGTCGAACCAGTACGCGACGGCCTTCAGCAGGACGAACAGCCCGGCCAGCACGGCGAGTTGGATCCGGGCCGGAGTGGTGAGAACGCCTTCCTTACCGGTCAGCCGCAGACCACCGAAGACGTAATGCGTCACCAGATTCGCGAAGAAGGCGATCACCACGGCGACGAACAGCCAGTTCAGCACCATCCGATAGAACGGCAGGTCAAAGGCGTAGAACCCGACGTCGAGGTTGAACTGGGGATCCCGCTGCCCGAACGAACCGCCGTGCAGGAACAGCTGCACGGTGACCCATCCGGCCTGGGCGACCAGACCGGACAGCACCCCTACCAGCACCGGAATACCCAGGCCGAACAGTCTCAGCCGGGCCATCACCGTGGTGCGGTAGCGGGCGATGGGGTCGTTGGGTCCCGCGGTGGGTACGAATACCGGCCGAGTCCGGTAGGCCAGCAGCAGCGCCGCCCAGACCACGCCCCCCACCAGCAGTGCCACGACCAGGAAGGTCAGGACTCGGGTCCACAGCACGGTCAGATAGACCTCGCGGAATCCGACCTCACCGAACCACAGCCAGTTGGTGTACGTATCGACGAACCGGGGTCCCACTAGCAGTAGGGCCGCCAGCGCGACGGCCAGCACCAGCAGCAGGCGGCTGCGTCGGGACAGCGATGGTAAGCCGGTGGGGGGCCGCATGCCCACGATGCCACTCTCCAGGGTCCTGGCGACGCCGGGACCGGTGGTCTCACCGGACCGGCGCCGCAGTCCGTAACTTTTGCGGTCGGTCCGTGTGGACCGTCTGCACGCCACTCTAGTGAAATCGGACACCGAAGCCGGCGCAGGGTTGGAGCGGTGTTCGATCACGCCACCCGGCGGCGGCGCTGTCGGGGCCCTCACGACCCCGACTATTCACCTCTCTCCGCGAATCCGCCGATGCGAATCCACCCCGGCCGGTCCGGACTCGGGGCGGGCTCCGCCCACACGTTTTCACGGATGCGAGGATGGACGGGTGAGTTCCGATCTGCATGCCGAAGTTGTCCTCGCACACTCCGTCCGGGAGGTGGCGGAATTCGTGGACGCCGAGGGCTGGGGCTCGGCCCCGCAGATGTTCGCGCTGGTGCCGACAGCGGAGCTGATCGCCGTCGAACCGGGGCTCATCGACCAGGTCGACACGGCCGACGAGTTCACCCCGGTGGCGCAAGAACTGCCCGAGGAGGTGTCCGCCGGATCGGTGGCCCTGGACGAGTTCCTGGCCACCACCAGCTGGCCGCCCACGGTGGCCGGGTGCGTACTGGTCCAGGAGATCGTGGTCCTGCCGCCGGACGCGGAGGACGACCTCGACGCGGCACTCACCCCGCTGCTGGCCGATACGGCGGCCGCGGACGCCGCCGGGCGGGCGGCGGCGCAGGCGCATCCGCGGCGGCGGGACGCCCGCCTGTTCGCCGCCGCGCTGCGCTCGGGGAAGACCCTGTGCCTGCTACAGCTGCGTCCGGAAGCGGACGAGGACGGTGATCTGGAGCTGCGCACCCACCCCGATCTCGCGCCTAACCTGGTCGAGGCACTGCGCCATACCCTGGACCAGCCGGCCGGCTAATCCCGGCGCGGGCTTATAACAGGCCGCGGTGGGCGCAGCGGTACGACCCGGACCACCGCGGACACCGCACCCGGCCCACCGTCTACATCCGACACGACCCGACCCGCCAGGGACACAACAGCCGCGACGAGTCGGCGCACCGGCAATACCCGGCACGACCCGACCCCCACGCGCACAGCACGCGGCACGAGTCGGCGTGCCGTGTACGCGACGCGCACCGCCCGACCGACAATGCCCGTGCCGCACGCTCCGGCACTCGCGACACGGTCGGCCGGGTGCCCGGCACGGCCTCAGCCGGCGGCGCAGCTCGGTGCCGCCCGCCCGGCCTCGATATCGTTCAGCGACTGCACCGCACCGGCGAGATTCTCCACCTTCACCAGCTGCAACCCCTCGGGGATGCGCTGCCGGGCCTCGTTGCAGTTGGCCGCGGGGACGAGGAAGACCTCCGCCCCCGCCTCCCGCGCGGCCATCATCTTGTACTGGATCCCACCGATCGGACCGACCTCGCCGTCGTCGTCGATGCTGCCGGTACCGGCGACGAACCGGCCACCGTCCAGTTCCCCGGGGGTGAGCTTGTCGATCAACGCCAGACTGAACATCAGCCCAGCCGACGGGCCGCCGATATCGGCGAGATTGAAGGCGACACGCATGGGCGGGCGGGCGCCTTCGGCCGGGATCACGCCCATATACCCCTTGGCGGGATCATCGGGACGGGAAGCGAGCGTGACGGTGGCCGTCTGCTCGGTGTTGTCCCGACGGAACACCACGGTCAGCGGGCTGCCCGGCGCCTGTCCGGACACCGCGGCCACCACATCCTGGGACGTGGTCACCGGGGTGCCGTTGACGGCGACGAATTCGTCGCCGGGATGGAGCACGTCCTTGGCCGGACCGTTCTCGGTCACCTCACGCACCAGCACCGCCGTGGGCAGGTTCAGGTGACGCAGCGCCGCGACCTCGGCATTGCTTTCGGAGTTCTCGAACTCCTGCTGGTTGGACTGATCGATTTCCTCCCGCGACACGCCGGGCGGGTACACCTCGGCCCGGGGTACCAGTCCGTGTCGACCGCTGATCCAGAAACCGAGGGCCTCGAAGATGGTGAGCCCGTCGCGCACCGCGACGGTGGTCATGTTCAGATTGCCGGTCGTCGGATCGACCTCGGTGCCGGAGACCTCGACGACCTTCTTGCCCTCCACCTCCCCCAGGGTGTTGAAGGTGGGCCCGGGTCCGAGGGCGACGAACGGCACGCTGAACGTGCTGCCGACAACACCGAGGATGAGTACCGGGATCAGCGCGGCCAGCAGTGTGAGGATCCGACGATTCACCCGGCCAACAGTAGCGACCGACGGCGCCGACGCACGTCAGTGGCGTGCCCCGGCGCGTACGGTGTCGAGTGGACAGTGGCTTCGTGCGGTCCGAACGGCCTCAGGCCAGACTGGTGAGTGCCTTCTTGACCTCGGCCAACGACGGATTGGTCGCGGTCGAACCGTCGCGGAATTCGACGGTGGGGACCACGTGGTTGCCGCCGTTGACGCTGCCGACGAACTCCGCCGAGGCGGGGTCCTGCTCGATATCGATCTCGGCATAGCTGATCCCGGCCTCCTGCAGCTGGGTCTTCAGCCTGCGGCAGTAGCCGCACCAGGTGGTCGAGTACATGATCAGGTCAGGTGTCGCATCGGTCACGCAGGAAGCAACACCGGTGATGGCGTTCCTGTTCCGTTGCCCGGCTGTGACAGCGAACTCGGCGCGTTTTATGGGAACGCATTCGTGCGTTCGCTCGGTGTGGGTGGTGTCGGCGGTCGCTGTCATGATGGTGGCCGTGCCCGCACTCGACCTCACCGCCCTGGATCCCGAGCAGGCGGCCGCCGTCCGCGCGCCCCGCGGACCGGTGTGTGTGCTCGCCGGGGCGGGCACAGGCAAGACCAGGACCATCACCCATCGCATCGCGTATCTGGTGTCGGCCGGGCAGGTGCGCGCCGACCAGGTCTTGGCCGTCACGTTCACTGCGCGCGCGGCGGGTGAACTGCGCGGCCGGCTGCGCGCACTCGGCCTCGGCGGTGCGGCGCATACGGTGCAGGCCCGCACCTTTCACGCCGCGGCACTGCGGCAGCTGAGGTATTTCTGGCCGCAGGTGGTCGGCGAGGTGCCGTGGCGGGTGCTCGACAGCAAGTTCGCGGTGGTCGCCAAGGCCGCGGATCGGATCGGTATGGGAAGTGCCACCGAAGACGTGCGCGATCTGCTGGGCGAGATCGAATGGGCCAAATCCTCGCTGGTGGCGCCCGAGGACTACCTCGCGGCGGTCACGGCACGACGGCGCGACACCCCTGGGGACGCGGCGCGGATCGCGGAGGTCTACGAGGCCTACGAAGCACTCAAGACCACCCCCGAGGGCCTGCTGTTGGACTTCGACGACCTGCTACTGCACACCGCCGCCGCATTGGAGGACTATCCGGCCGTCGCCGACGAATTCCGCGGGCGCTACCGCAGTTTCGTCGTCGACGAATACCAGGACGTCACCCCGTTGCAGCAGCGGGTGCTCAACGCCTGGCTGGGCGATCGCGATGATCTCACCGTCGTCGGCGACGCCAATCAGACGATCTACTCGTTCACCGGCGCCACACCCCGCTACCTGCTCGATTTCTCCCGGCGCTTCCCGGACTCCACCGTCGTACGGCTGGAACGCGACTACCGGTCCACGCCGCAGGTGGTATCGCTGGCCAACCGGGTGATTGGGATGGCCACGGGCCGGATCGCCGGTACCAGGCTGCAATTGATCGGTCAGCGTGCGGACGGCCCAGAGCCGGAATTCGCCGAGTACCCCGATGTCACCGCCGAGGCCGCGGCCGTGGCCCGCGCCATCGGGAAACTGATCGCCGACGGGGTCGCGGCAGCGGAGATCGCGGTGCTGTACCGGATCAACGCCCAGTCCGAAGCCTATGAGCAGGCACTGACCGAACAAGGGATCCCGTATCAGGTGCGCGGCGGAGAGGGGTTCTTCGCCCGGCCGGAGGTGCGCCAGGCCGTCCAGCAACTACACCGCACCGCCGCCCGCGACGATCTACCGGACCCGTCCCGCACCGGAGCGGCTCTGATCACCCTGATGCGCGCCGCACTCGCCCCGCTCGGCCTCACCACCGCCGAGCCCACGGGGACGCAGGCCCGGGAACGGTGGTCCTCGCTGACCGCGCTGGTGCGGTTGACCGAGGAACTCGTCGAACACGAACCGGGGCTGGACCTGTCCGGTCTGCTGCGGGAACTCACCGCCCGGGCCGAGTCCCGGCATCCGCCGACCGTACAGGGGGTGACCCTGGCCTCACTACACGCGGCCAAGGGCCTGGAATGGGACGCGGTGTTCCTGGTCGGCCTCGCCGACGGCACGCTGCCGATCGCGTATGTGCTGGCCGATGACGGTTCGGTCGCCGATCCGGCCGCGCTGGAAGAGGAACGTCGGCTGCTCTACGTGGGGGTGACCCGGGCCCGGGTGCATCTGCGGCTGTCCTGGGCGCTGTCCCGCGGAGCGGGCGACCGGCGCACTCGCAGACGTTCCCGCTTTCTGGCCGGACTGGTACCGGAGGATTCACCGGCCTCGCGGATCGCGGCCGCTTCGCCACGTCCGGCGGGCGATCGGGTCCGTCCGACCTGCCGGATCTGCGCGAAACCACTGATCGGCACCTACGCGACCATGCTCGGGCGGTGCCGCCGATGTCCGGCGGAACTCGACGAGGAACTGCTGGCGACACTGCGTGAGTGGCGAGACGAGAAAGCGGCCGAACAGCGGGTGCGGGAGTTCAGCGTGTTCACCGACACCACCCTCACCGCGATCGCCGAACAACTCCCCGTCGACGACAATGCGCTGGCTGCCATTCCCGGGATCGGGCCACGCAAGATCGAACAGTACGGCGCCCAAGTGCTGGCGATCGTTGCCTCCCGGATCCGGGCGACAATACGAAACCGCAGGTAGAAAATAGGTTGTCGAGTTGTCGGCAACCGCCTATGGTGGAAAACGCGCTCGGGAGGGCACTTCTACGCGCACAGTTCAACTACTGATTACGAGTATCGGAGGGAGGCGGACGATGAACGGCAGCACGGCTATCCACGCGATGTGCGGTGTCTTGCACCTGCCCGTGTCGGCTGCTTCCCGGGGGGTCCTCGCCATGCAGGGGACCGGTCTGTCCCGCACCGGATTCGGTGAGCCCACGGGCAAAGCTGCCTTTGTTGCCCAGGTGTATGCACCCATCGCACTGCAGGACAAGCCCAACGCGGACTGGCATCCCACCTTTGCCCCGGCAACGGTCGGAATTTCCTCCGTCGAGAGTGCCGACGTGGCCCTCGACCCGGCGGAACGCCTCCGCAATGCCGACCAAGCGACCGTGAACAGGCGGCCCAGATGCCGACCTAGGTAGGGAGATATCCCACCTCCTGGCCACGGATCGCCCCGAAAGCGAAACCGTGGCCAGAATTGTTCTTCCGGCCTTCAGCCACCCGGCACCGGTTTCGCGGAACGACACCGAACCGCTGCAACGAGCTGAAGGAGAACGACGTGATCACCGCCCAGAGTCGGCCGCAGGCCGCTGCTGACGTGGCACGCCGAACTGTCGCAACGATTTCCACCGACCGGGTGATCGCCACCACCCTGCCCTGCCGGGCGGGCGACCCTGATCTGTGGTTCGCCGAGAGCCCGGCCCAGCTGGAGCAGGCCAAGGCGCTGTGCGCATCTTGCCCGATCCGCAAGGGTTGCCTGAGCGCCGCCATCGATCGGCGCGAACCATGGGGTGTGTGGGGTGGCGAGATCTTCGATCAGGGGGTCGTGATCGCCCGCAAGCGCCCGCGTGGCCGGCCACGCAAGGTCGCGAGCTGCGTCTGAAGGGACGTAGGATGCCGACATCGCGGACGAGCCGCTCATCTCATCCTGGCGAGGTGAGCGGCTCGTCCTGCTTCGTGATTCGGTTGTACCGCAAGGAGTTTCGATGAACGCGCGTGCCGGTCAGGCGCTGTCGCGCTCCTCCCGGAAGCCCGGCAGCCAGGCGGCCGCCAACTGGATGAACGGCACCTCGGCGTCGAGCTGGGCGCAGATCCCGATGGAACCCCCGAGCACCCGGAAGATCATCACGTATTCGGCGGGCAGCATCAGGGCCCGCGCGGTCTTCATCTCCGGCGACGAGTAATCAGTGGCCTTCCCGGCGACCCGTTGCATCCATTTGCGGGTGAAACGGAACGAGTCCGAGCGGATCGGATCGGTGAACGGACGCAGATAGTCCTCGATCTCCTGCTCGGTGATCGTCCTCCCCGGAATCACCCAGCCGTTCTCGTGCAGCAGTTCGGTGAGGTCGGCGTAATCCTCCAGTACCGCCAGAGCGAGAATCCGGCCCAGCTGTTCCGGGAACCCGTTCGGCAGCGGGGCACAGGCGCCGAAATCGATGACGGCCAGCTTGCCTTCCGGGGTGATCATGAAATTGCCCGGATGCGGGTCGGCGTGCAGCAGCCCGACGGTCTCCGGCGCGGAGAAATGGAAACGGCTCATCAGTGCGGCCACCCAGTTGCGCAGCACGCGAGTCCCCTCCGGATCGGCCTCGCCGGCGGAGATGACCGCGGAAACCGGTGTGCCTTCGAGCCATTCGCTGACGAGCACCTTCGGCGCGCCGGCCACGACCTTGGGAATCACGAACTCCGGATGCCCGTCGTAGGCCTTGGCGAAGGCCCGTTGGTTTCTGGCCTCGTTCCGGTAGTCCAACTCCTCTTCGGTGCGTTCGGTGATCTCGGCGAGCAATGGTTTGACATCGGCACCGGGTATCACCTTGGTGAACAAACCCGTCATCCGGTTGAGCGTTCTGAGATCGGCGCGCAGCGCCTCGTCCGCGCCGGGGTACTGCACCTTCACCGCGACCGGACGGCCGTCCGACCATACCGCCTTGTGCACCTGGCCGATACTGGCAGAGGCGGCCGGTGTGTCATCGAAGGACGCGAAACGCTCCCGCCACTGGGTGCCGAGCTGGTGGTCGAGCACCTTGTGCACCGTCGCGGCGGGCATGGGCGGCGCGGCGGCCTGCAATTTGGTGAGGGCCTCGCGATAGTGCTCGCCGAACTCCTCCGGAACGGCCGCCTCCATCACACTGAGCGCCTGGCCGAACTTCATCGCGCCGCCCTTGAGTTCACCGAGCACGGTGAACAGTTGCTCGGCAGCCTTCTGATTCAGGTCGGCACTGACCTCGTCACGGTCCCTGCCCGCAAGCCTCTTACCGAACCCGACAGCCGCCCGGCCGGCGATGCCGAGAGGAATCTTGGCTAACTTCGCATTGCGGGAAGCGGAACGGCGCACGATCTCAGACACTCCCCCATCATGGCGGAGACACCCTGAGGGTCGCCATGAAAATCCCCGTGATAATCAGAACTGAAGCGTCAGTTGTGATACCCATCACGGGCCTTTTCGACTTTCGGCGAGAGACATCCGCAGCCGGCGTGTGGCCGCCAGCGCCGATGGTCGAGACGATACGAATCGAGATCCAGCTCGAGGGTGCCACCCAGGGTGGCGGGCTCCCGGCGCGCCGAACACGCCAGGATAATCTCCAGTTCCCCGAGAGCCAGCGCGGCCGTGGCTGCGATACCCGCGGGGCCGGCATGGCCCACCCGTCCCAATAGCTGCGCGGCCAGAATGGGCCATTCGGTGTCACGATCGCGCCGAACCAGATCCGCGCAACGCAAACAGCTCGTACGGCCGGGCAAGACCAGCGGGCCGACCACGCCTTTACCGTCGCGGAGCCGTACCGGCAAATGCGCGATACGCCCTCGGGTCAGCCGGTGCACCAGCAGGGGATCGGGTACCAGCGTATCGGCCAGTATCACCAGATCCGAGGTCCGGGAGGGGACCTGGAGATCGCCGCCACGCGAGCGCTCCGGACGGACACCGAAACCGCGCAGCCCGGCGGCGATCGCGTCGGACAGCGGGCCGAGACCGTGCACCCGGATCGAGCGGATCCGGCCGGCCGGTCGCTCCGGATGCAGCAGCAAACCCTTGGCGTCGATGGCGCCGAGCAGGGCGAGGGCCTGGTCCGGCACGAGACCGTGATCCCCCGCCCGCCAGACGATCTGCGCGCGGGTGTTCAGCCCGTCCAACAGCCGGAGGAAGGCGACCACCTGTTCGGGGCGCAAACCGGGGGTTTCGAGGAGTAGCGCGGTTTCGGGATCCCATCCCAACTGCACCACACCGGAGGGGCGCGTGAGGATCATCACCCGGGGATGCAGCATCGGGCCACGTTGGCGAGTTGTCGTCATGACAGCAGTATGTGCGTGTACGGCCGCATCGACATCGCCGAAAACCGCTGTTGTCCAGCGGTTTCACCCGTTATCCACAGGGTCGGTGCGTCGCGTGGATACCGTCACGCGGTGGCTGTCGCCCACGAAACCGAGACACGGACAGCGTGTCCCGCACCCGGCGGCGTGGCCTACGGGGGACGAATCACCGCAGGGCCTGCAGCGGAGATCCGAGACCGTTCACATCCGGTGAGCGGTGACGGGCCCACCGACACCCGCGGCGGCCACCCCTACTTGTCGGTCTCCGCTTCGCCGGGTCGCCCGCCGTCCCCGTCCGCGTCGTGCGGCTCCCGCTTCGGCCGCTCGGTTCCCTCCGCGTCGGCTTCCGCCCGACTCGCCTCGTCGCGTTCCCGGGCCTCGGTGGCGGCCAACTGGGCGAGCGGATCGTCGAAGGCGGCGGTACCCCCGCCGACCACGCAGTCGATGAAACCGGCCGGGGAATCCAGATCGGCGGAGTCCGGCAGCAGGTCGGGATGCGCCCAGACACCGTCGCGGACAGCCGTACCGGCCCCCTCGGTCAGACGCTGCCACAGAGCGGCGGCCTCGCGCAGTTTCCGGGGACGCAACTCCAGGCCGACCAGGGTGGCGAAGGTCTGTTCCGCGGGCCCACCGGTCGCGCGCCGCCGGCGCAGCGTCTCGGCCAGCGCCCCGGCGCCGGGCAGCCGTTCGCCCACCGCGGCGGCGACCACCACCTGCACCCAGCCCTCGATCAGGGCGAGCAGGGTCTCCAGCCGTTCCAGGGCCTGTTTCTGCTCCGGGGTGGTCTGGGGTTCGAAGGCGCCCTGGGACAGGATCTCCTCGAGTTTGCTCGGATCCGTCAACGCCATCGGGTCGATGTTCTGCGCGGCCTCCTCGAGCGCGGAGAAGTCCATCTTGATACCGCGGGCGTAGTCCTCCACCGCGCCGAGCACCTGCTGACGCAGCCACGGCACATGCGCGAACAGCCGCTGGTGTGCCATTTCGCGCGCGGCGAGGAACACCATGATCTCGCTCTCCGGCTGTTCCAGCCCCTCGCTGAACTTCGAGATCGCGGTGGGCAGCAGCGCCGCGGTGCCCACCGGACCCAGCGGCAGTCCGATATCGGTACCGGTCAGGACCTCTTTCGCCAGCTGCCCGAGGGCCTGACCGAGCTGGGAGCCGAAGGCCAGCCCGCCCATCTGCCCGAGCATCCCCATCATGGGGGCGGCGAACTCGCGCGCCTCCTCCGGCATGGTGGCGGTCCACATACCCGAAACCTGCTGGGCAACCGGATCACAGAGCCGCTGCCAGGTCGGCAGGGTCTCCTCGATCCAGTCGTTGGCCGTCCAGGCCACCGTTCTCGTCGCGCCCGCCGGGAACGTGGTCGCCTCGTCCAACCACAGTTCGGCCAGGCGGGCGGCATCGACGATGGCACGGGAGGCACCGGCGGACACCGGCGGAACGGTCGAACCGAGCTGCTGACGCGCCAACCGCTTGGCCACGTCGTAGTTGACCGGCCCGGACTTGGCGCCGGTACCGGCCATCCCCTGGCCCATACCACTGAGCATCTGCCCGAGCGAGGTCAACATCTGTCCCAGCGCCGCCGGGTCGAAACCGGCGGCACCGAAACCGAACGGGTCGTTACCGCGACCGCCCGGTTTGTCACCGCGACCGGAATCGTTGTCGTCCTGGTTGCCGAAACCGAACGGAATATCACTCATGCTGTGTCCTTTCGCGGCATGACCGGGCGCCCTCCGTGGTCACGCTCCGCTACCGCCTCCGGGCCCTGACCGCTCATGCCGTGTCCTTTCGTGGCATGATCGGGCGCCGACCGGTCATCCCCGTGGCACTCGTCCGTGCCGCGACCGCTGCACCGCCGGGGACGCGGCGGTGGCCGGGGAGAGCGTGCGCGCTGTCGGAAACAGCCGCCGCTTCGTGAAGCTGCATAAAGCCCATAGTAGGCGCGTCGCGGATACCGGAGCCGCTCACCGGAGGCCGCTTCGCGCTGGGTGAACAGACGGGCCCGACGACTGTGGGCCGGCGCACATCACGCGGCGGCCCAGGATTCCACAATGGTGCGCGCGATGGATATCGAACCCGGCAGCAGCAGCTCCGGCCCGGAATCCGACCGCGCCGACCAGTCCCCCGCGGCCAGCGCCGCGCGCACCTGCTCACGGGTGAACCAGTGCGCTTCGGCGATCTCGCCGTCGGAGAATTCGAGCGGCTGCCCGGGGTCGGCGACGGCACAGAAGCCGAGCATGAGCGAACGCGGGAACGGCCACGGCTGGCTGCCCAGATACCGGATCTCGCGCACGTCGAGGCCGACTTCTTCACGTATCTCACGCGCCACACACCGCTCCAGCGATTCACCCGCCTCCACGAAACCGGCGAGCAGCGAGAACAGCGTGGCCGGCCAGTTGTGCTGACGGGCCAACAACACCCGGTCGGCACCGTCGTGTACCAGGCAGATCACCGCGGGGTCGATCCGGGGGAACTCCTCGTCCCCGGTTTCGGTGGTCCGCGACCATCCACCCCTCGACACGATCGTGGGCGTGCCGTCGGCGGCGTGGTAGACGGCCTTGTCGTGCCAGTTCAGCAGGGCCAGCGCCGAGGACAGGGCGTGGGCGGTGAAATCGTCGATGGCATCGGCCAGAGCCCGCAGGTCACGCAGTGTGCCGGTGAGCTCGTTGTCGCGGACCGCCCACAGGTGCGCCCCCTCGGCGATACCGAGGAAAACCGCGTCCGGGCTGGGCTCGGCGGACAGTTCGATCGCCGGTCCCCACACCAGTGCCCCGTCTTCGAACCGCGCCTGCCCGCGGCGGTTGACCCGCAGCAACCGGGCCGAGGACCAGCCTTCTTTCAACGCCTGCGGCTCGGCGCGCACCGTTTCGGCGCGGTCGATCACCGAACGGGAGAGCAGAGGAATGTGGAGCAGCTCGAAAACCGACACGCATCCGAGACTAGAACAACCCTCTACCAGGCCCTGCGTGCGGTTCAACGGGCGCGACGGATATAGAGCAACTTGTCGCCCGCCTCCAACGCGTCGACCTCCGGTTCGCCGACCCGGATCAGCTCCCCGGCCCGCACGACCCCGAGCACGATATCGCTGAGATGCCGCGGTGAACCGCCCACCTCCCCGGGCTCCACCTCGCGTTCGGCCACGGCGAACCCGTGTTCCGGGGTGAGCAGATCCTCCATCATCTCCACCACGGTCGGCGTGGTGGTGGCGATACCGAGCAGGCGCCCGGTGGTCTCCGACGACACCACCACCGAGTCGGCGCCGGACTGACGCAGCAGATGGATGTTCTCCGCCTCCCGGATCGAAGCGACGATCTTGGCGCGTTTGGTGAGTTCCCGCGCGGACAGGGTGACCAGGACGGCGGTGTCGTCACGGTTGGTGGCGACCACGACCGCGGAGGCGTTCTGCACACCCGCCAAGCGCAGCACATCGGACTGGGTGGCCGAACCGTGCACGGTGACCAGGCCCGCGGCGGCCGCCGCCGACAGTGCGTGCTCGTCGGTGTCCACCACCACGATATCGGCGGGCTGCCCCCCATCGCCGAGAATGGCATCGATCGCGGTACGGCCCTTGGTGCCGTAACCGATCACCACGGTGTGATTGCGCACGCTACGCCTCCAACGCTGGATCTTGAACGCCTGCCGGGACCGTTCGGTCAACACGGCCAGGGTGGTGCCGACGAGCACGATGAGGAACAGCACCCGCAGCGGGGTGATGACAAGGGCGGTCACCAACCGCGTGCCCGGGGTGACCGGGGCGATATCGCCGTACCCGGTGGTGGACAGCGACACCGTCGCGTAGTACATCGAGTCCAGGAACGACAGCTCGCTGTCGGAGTTGTTGTCCGCGTACCCGTCCCGCCCGATATAGACGATGACGCCCGCGATGAACAACAGGGAGATCGCGAACAGCACACGGCGGATGAGGGAAATCCACGGGCTGGACCGCGCTTCCGGAATGTGCAGGACTCCGACCAGCGCGAAATCCGGTCGCTTGGTCAGCCCACCGAGGCTGCGCGCACGGCCACTCAGATCAGTGAACACCGAACTCACCGACGACCTCCGCCGCCGCTACCGACCCCTCGGCCCACACCGATGGCCACTGCATCTCTCTCCGGCACAGCTGGAGAGCCTACCCGCTCGACCGGGCACGCGAGGGGTCGCGGCGTAGCGGCCGTACGGTGTTTAGGGTGGGCACATGACAGCTGCGTCGTCCACGGATTCCCTCGATACCGGCCGCGTGCCCGCGCTGCGACTGGCCGGTCTGCTGATCGCCACCGGGGTGCTGCATTTCCTGATGCCCAAGTTCTTCGACTCGATCGTGCCGCGGATGCTGCCCGGCCGGACACGCACCTACACCTATCTGTCCGGTGTGGCCGAACTGGGAGTCGGTGCGGCACTGGTGGTGCCGCACACCCGGCGTCTCGGCGGCCTGCTCGCGGCACTGCTGTTCGTCGCGGTGTTCCCGGCCAATATCCAGTACACCGTGGATACGGTGAGCAATCCGAAGGCGCCCCGGCCGTTGAAACTGATCTCGGTGCTGCGACTGCCGATGCAGCTGCCGCTGATCACGCAGGCGCTGACGGTGCGCCGCGGCTGAACGCTACCGCCGCCGAACCCGACACGGCCCGTTGCGTCCACGAGCGGCCTCGCCACCCCCTCCGCGGCCACGGCACCGCTGCTGCCTCCGGCGCGATGCTCGACCGCGGTATCCATCGGCGCTCTCGCCGCGCGCTCCGTGGCCGGCCGCGCTACCGCCTCCGTGGCGAACGCTCGCCCGCCGGGCTTTGGCCGGTTCCGCCGGAATGGGCCGCGGAATTGATGAGTTCCGCGAGCTCGGAGAGGCCCGGTAAGCGGTCCGGCGCAACGGTGCGCCCGGTGCGCACATAGTGGAATGCGGCGTCGATTCGGTCCAGCATCTCCTGTTCGCTCGCCCCGGTGCGGACGGCCATCAGCCGGGCCCAGGCCAGGCGGTACACCGCCAACTGCATGGCGACCGCGGGTTCGTCGGCGGGGCCCGGTTCGGCACCGGTCTTCCAGTCGACGACGGTCCAGCGACCGTCGGGTTCGGCGAACACCGCGTCCATCCGGCCGCGGATCACGGTGCCCGCGATGGTGGTTTCGAATGCCACCTCCACTTCGACAGGGCGGCGCGCGGCCCAGGGCGAGGACAGGAACGCATCCTGCATCCGGGACAGTTCGGCGTCCCCGGTGGAGCCCGTTCCGGCGTCGGCGGCGCCGGGGAGTTCGTCCAGGCCGGGCAGCTGGTCGGAGGCGAACCAGCGTTGCACCCACGCGTGGAACGCGGTGCCGCGGCGGGCCATCGGATTCGGCGGATACGGCAGGGGGCGGCGCAGGCGGGCGGCGAGTTTGCTGGGGTCGGCGCGCAGTTCGACCAGGGCGGTGGCGGGTAGTTGGGCGGGCAACTCCACCTCGCGCTCCGCCGCCGCACCGGCCCGATATTCGGCGAGCAGGGCGTCCACGTCGGCGGCCCAGCCGTCGGGATCGGCCGCCGGGTCCGGTTCGGCCGCCAGTTCGGTGTCGGCGGGGTGGTCCGCGAGACGGGCCATGGCGGCACGTACCAGGGCGGCGCCCTGTTCGATGGGGTCGCGGCGGTGCCCGAGCGGGTCGCGAGGCCAGTGCGCGGTGGTCGGATTGTCGGTGAACGGATTGGTGGCATCGGGGGCCGGCGGATCGGCCCACTGTGCTGTTTCGACGGCACCGTCGGATGTGTCGGCGGCCCGTTTCAGTTCGAGCAGGAAATCCGAGGGGCCCTTGGGCGAGGACCCGGTCTCGGCCCAATGGTGCGCCGAAACCAGCAGCACGCGTTCGGTTCTGGTGAGCGCGACATAGAACAGCCTGCGGTCCTCGTCGATCCGCCGGCGTTCCAGGGCCGTCTTGTGCGCTTTGACGGCCCGCTCCAGGTCCGCGCGGTCGTGGATATCGGACAGGCCCAGCACCGGAACACCCTCGGTGGAGTCGGCGGTGGCACGGTCACCGCGCAGCGCGGTCGGGAGTTCGGCGAGGGCGCCGAGCCAGGTACCCGCGCCGCGGCCGGACGGGAAGACATCGCGCACCACATGCGGTACCGCGACGACCTCCCATTCCAGTCCTTTCGCCGCGTGCACGGTCAGCACCTGCACCCGGTCGGCGGCGACCTCGACCTCACCCGGCTCGAGCCCGTTCTCCACCGACTCCGCGGCGGTGAGGAATGCCAGCAGACCGCCCAGCGATGCCCCGCCGTCGCCGGCATACCCGGCCACCACCTCGGCGAAGGCGTCCAGATGTTCGCGCCCGGCGCCGCTTCCGGAGACCGCTCGACGCGCCTGGGTTTCCACACCCACCCCGATGGTGCGCTCGACATCGGCGACGAGTTCGGTGAGCGGCTGCCCGCTGCGCTCCCGCAACGCCGCCAGCTCCCGTCCCAGAGCGACGATCCGACGATAGCCGGCCGCCGAATACCGCTGCGGCGGACCGGGGTCGGCGATGGCGTCGGCCAGTCCCGCCTGTTCGGCCGGTTCCGGGGCGACCTCACGCAAGGCGGCGGCGAGGGTCGCGCCGTCGGTGATATCGCCGATGGTCGCGGCTTCCCGTCCGATCGAGAGCTCCCGTGCCCGACGGGCGAGCGCGGCCAGATCCGCGATGCCGATTCGCCAACGGGCGCCGGTGAGCACCCGCACAGCGGCGCTGCCCGCGTGCGGTTCGGCGATCAAGCGCAGGGTGGCGACGATATCGGCGACCTCGGGGGTGGCCAGCAGACCGCCCAGGCCCACGATCTCCACCGGTAAACCCTCGGTGCGCAGGGCTTCGGCGAGGGCGGGCGCGTCGGCGTTGCGGCGGACCAGCACCGCCGAGGTGGGCGGAGCCTGGCCGGTCTCGCGGCGCACGGCCCATTCGGCCGCGATATGTTCGGCGATCAACCGGCGTTCGTCGGCGACCGTCTCGGTGAGCGCCAGCGCCACCGTGCCCGGTTGCGCATCGGGTTTGGCGCGCAACGGATCCACCGTGACACCGCCGCCCCGGGCGGTCTCCCGCAACGGTTCGACGATCATATTCGCCGACGCCAGCGCCTCCGGCGGATTGCGCCAACTGGTGAGCAACGGCAGGATCCGCGCGGGAACACCCGGGGCGCGGGGGAAATCGGTGGCGAACCGGGGCAGGTTCGCCGCCGACGCCCCGCGCCAGCCGTAGATCGACTGCATCGGGTCGCCGACGGCGGTCACCGCTGGGCGTCGAGACTCCCGGCGCCGGGCCGAGACCCCGCCGAACAGTGCGGCGAGCAGAATGCGCTGCGCGTGGCCGGTGTCCTGGTATTCGTCGAGCAGGACGAGCCGGAAACGCTCGCGTTCGGCGGCGCCCACCTCGGGGTGTTCGGCGGCCAGGCGCGCCGCCAGCGACATCTGGGATCCGAAGTCCAGTGCGCCGCGACGGCGCAGTGTCTCCGACAGCCGCCGCACCAACGGCAGCAGCGCCACCCGTTCGTGCTGTACCCGCAGCAGGTCCAGCAGCAGTCGGCTCGGTCCGCCGCGCTGCCGCGGGCCCGGGGGCAGGGTGTACACCAGCTTCTCCAGTTCGGTGTGCGCGTCGGCGAGCTGTTCCGGTTCCACCAGGTGTTCGGCGAGCTGACCCGACAGCGCGAGCACCGCCTCGGTGACCGAGACCGGGGTGCGGTCGGTGTCCAGATCGCCGTCCCAGCCGCACACCACCTGATGGGCCAGCTGCCACAGCTGGGTCTCGGTGAGCAGGGTCGCCGACGGCTCCACCGGCAGCAGCAGACCGTGTTCGGTCAGCAGTCGGCCCGCATACGAGTGATAGGTGCCGATCTCCGGCTCCGCGCCCGACAGCAGTGCGCGCAGCTCCCCGGAGGGGTCCAGTTCGCGCAGCAGCGCCGAACCCGCCAATCGGGCCAGGCGAGTTCGGATACGGACGGTCAACTGCTGGGCGGCCTTGCGGGTGAAGGTCAGGCCGAGAACCTCGTCCGGTGCCACCAGACGGTTGGCCACCATCCACACCACCCGGGCCGCCATGGTCTCGGTTTTGCCCGCGCCCGCCCCGGCCACCACCAGGGTCGGTTCGGGCGGTGCGGCGATGACCGCGGCCTGCTCCCCGGTCGGCGGGGGCAGCCCGAGCGCCTCGGCCAGCCGTTCCGGCGTCACCCGACGGCTCACTCGTCGGTCACCTGGCGTCCCGTGTCCTGGATGGGGCAACCGGCCCGAACGGCGCAATGCCGGCAGCCGTCGTTGCGCATGGCCAGGAAGCTGGGACCCTTCGTCGCGGCGGCGGCGGCGTGGATGGCGGCGCGCCAAGCGTTCAGGGCCTCGGCGTCCAGGGGCGGCTGGTCACGTTCGGTGGCGACACCGTGGGCGGTCGGTTTGGCGACGTACACCAGGCGCGCCCCGCCGGGGGCCCGGTCCGTGCCGGTCTCGTCCGGGTCGGCGGCGATACGGCCCGGGTCGTCGCGTTCGGCGGCGACCGTATCGTCCAGCGCACCATACGCGGCCGCCACCTGGTAGGTCGCCAGTTGGGCGTGTTCGGCGGCGGCGCCCTTGCCGACGACCGTCTTACCCGTTTTCACATCGACGATGACGAACCGGCCGAAGGCATCGCGTTCCAGCCGATCGATCCGACCGCGGATACGCACGGGCGGTTCCGAGTCGTCCCGGGCGGGCAGGACATGGTCCACCGGAACCTCCACCCCGGCCTGGGTGAGTTCACCGCGGGTGTTGTTCACCCAGGTCATGAAGGTGTCCAGCATTGCCTCGGCACGTCGCCGCTCCTGCCGCGAATACCAGCCGGCCCCGGGCTCGACGGCCTGCCAGGCCCGGCCCAGCGCCGCCCGCACCTGTGCGGGCGGGATCTTCCCGGCCAGCGCCTGCACCAGGGTGTGCACCAGATTGCCCTTGACCGCGTGCGGGTTGTGGCCGTCGGAACCGCCGTTGCGTTCCAGTGCCCAACGCAGTGGGCAGGTCTGCAGAAGTTCCACTGTGGAGGGCGATAGCGCGACCGGATCGTCGTCGTCCCAGAGTGGTTCGGTGGAGCTGAGTTCGGCGGTGCCGTACCAGTCGTCGGGGTCGGTGCCGGGTACTCCCGCGTGCGCGAGCCGGGCCAGTTGTTCCGCGGCGCGCATCCGACGGTCCGGGTCGGTGTCCGGATCGCAGACCACCCCGCGCAATTCGGCGATCAGTGCGTGCATGGCCAGGGCACGGCCCGGTTCGGCGACCGGGAGGGCGCCCGGTTCACCATCGTCGTCGTGGCCGAGCAGCTCGGCCAGGAAACGGGAGGGCACCAGGTCACGGTCGCCGGCCACCGATTCCACGGCGGTCACCAACAGCGACCGCCGGGCGCGACCGCACGCCACATACAGCAGCCGCCGCTCCTCGGCCAGGATCGGCGCGGCCCGGCTGACCGGTTCGTCGGTGTCGATGCCCGCGGCGAGATCCACCAGATCCTCGGTTTGCAGCAGGGTTCCGCGCGGGCGGGGATCGGGCCAGATCCCCTCCTGTACGCCCGCGACGGCGACGACCTCCCATTCACGCCCGGCCGCGGCATGCGCGCTGAGCAGGTCCACCGCGTCCTCCCGGCGGGTGGTCGGCATGCGGTCGTTCGGGATCTCCTGCTGTATCAGGTATTCGACGAACCCCTCGATACTCGCGCCGGGCAGGCGATCCACATAGGCTGCCGCGGCGTCGAACAGGGCCACCGCGGCATCGAGATCCCGGTCGGCCTGTTGACCTGCCGTCCCGCCGCGTTCGGACTGGGCGACCCAATGTCGTTCCAGCCGGGAACCGGTCCACAGCGCCCACAGCACGTCCTCGAGTCCGCCGCCGCGCCGCCGCACCCGGCGGGCACGCTCCAGGGCATCGCCGGCCCGGCGCAGCGGGGCGAACTCGACCTCGGTCAGACCGGCCGGAATACGCCGGTCCCCGATACCGAGGAGCAGGTCTCGCAGGATCTCGGCGGAGGACCGGTCGACCAATCCGGCAGAGGCCGCGGCGTTGTCATCGATGTACCGGGCGGAGTCGACATCGGGACGCCGCGCGGCACCGGGTTCGACCCCGTCCGGCCCGGCCGCATCCGGCTCGATACCGATCGGTGCGGAGGCGTCGGTCCGGGCGTCGTCGGATACCGCCGGCGCGACCGGTTCCGCATCGGAGAACCCGGCCGTGGCGTCGTCCTCCGAGCGCCCGCCGCGGTTCCGGGTGTCCGTGGGGTCGGAGAAACGGTTGGGGTCCGCCGGGTCCGGCGAGTTCACCCCGTCGACGGGGTCGACCGGTTCCGCGAGGTCGTCGGGGTAATCCGGAGGCAGACCATCCCACTCCCGGTCATCGGGGAACCAGTCCTCGTCGAGCCCGTACCAATCGGCGTCGTCGGCCAGCCGAGCGGCATCCGCGAAGGGGTCGAGGGTCGCGGACTCGCTCGGGGCGGGCCAGGCGTCGTCGGGGGGCGGCTTATCGTCGAACGGGTCCGGCAGGGGTGGCTCGTCGACCGGTTCGGGTGGCGGCTCGGGCCATTCCCCGACGAGGGACGGTTCGGGGCCCGGTTGCGGGGCCGCGGGCCCGGGCGCCGAGCGGGCCAGCTCCAGCGCGGTCCGGCGAATACCGCGACGCAGCCTGCGCAGGCTGATCTGGTCGGCGGAACCGAGCGGACCGGACAGCAGGTCCAGGGCATCGTCGGCGTCGAACAGCGCCGCCGTGGAACCGGGTCCGCGCGGTGCGGACTCTCCCGCGAGAATCGCGCGCAACGCCGACAGCATCCAGGCCGCGCCGCGCCGGCGGGCCAAGGGGGTGTCCGGCGCGGGTTGACGCACCGGTACTCCCGCCGCCGACAGTGCCCGGCGCAGCGGTGGCAGCAGCAATGGCACCGAGCGCACGATGACCGCCATTCGCGACCAGGGCACACCCTCGGTGAGATGCGCGCGCCGCAGATGGTCGGCGATCAGCGCGGCCTCCTTGGCGGGGCTGCCCAATACCCGCACCCGGACCTGCGCGCCGTCGTCATCGGGTGATGTGTCGGCATCCTCGTTGGGGCGCTGCGGCGCGGCCCCGGGCAGGCGCGCGGCGATCCGGGCGGCCGCGGTCCGCACCGCCGCGCCGCTTCGGTGGTTGTGCCGCAGGACGATCCGCTGCTCGGCGGGGGTGTCGAGTTCCGCCAGAAATCGGGAGTCGGCGCCACGGAAGGCGAAAATCCCCTGGTCGGGGTCGCCGGCGATCACCGTGGTGGCGGCCCCGGAGGCGAGGACGCGGACGAGCACGGCGGCCTGCGGGTCCAGATGCTGTGCGTCGTCGACCAGCAGGCAGCGCACCCGGGACCGTTCGGCGGCCAGCAGCTCGGGATCACCGGCCAGGGCGTCCAGCGCCGCGCCGACCAGTTCGGCCGCGTTCAGCGCGGGCGCCGACGCCTCCGGTGCTTCCACACCGACCGACCAGCGCAGCAGCATGGCCTGTTCGTAGCGGGTGGCGAAACGGCCGGCGGCGACCCATTCGGGCCGATCGTGTTCGCGGCCGAGCCGGATCAGATCTTCCGGGCCGATACCGCGTTCGGTGGCCCGCAACATCAGATCGCGCAGCTGATCGGCGAAACCGCTGAGTCCCAGCGCGGGCTTCAGCCGCGACGGCCACAGGTCGGTCGCGCCGGCGGCGATATCGGTGAGATCACCGCGCAGCATCTCGCGCAGGACCACGTCCTGTTCGGCACCGGTGAGCAACCGGGGCGGCGGATTCCCGTGGGTGGCGGCGTGCCGGCGCAGGACCGAGAACGCGTAGGAGTGCACGGTGCGGACCATCGGGTCGCGGGTGGCGCCGGGGATGTCGAGGTCGCTCGCCGCGCCGGCCTCGGTGTACCCGGAGCGCCGCGCCGCATGACCGAGCAGGTGTTCGGTGATTGCGTCACGCACCGCCACAGCCGCGGGTTTGGAGTGGGTGAGCAGCAGGACCGACTCCGGATCGGAGCCGGCGACGAGACGCGTAGCCGCCAGATCCACCAGCAGCGATGACTTACCGGTGCCCGGGCCGCCGAGCACCTGCCAGGGGCGCGGGTACCGGACCGGACCCACGGAATCGGACGGCGTGGCGGCGAACAGCGCGCGAACCTCAGGACCCCAGACGCGGGGCCGAGAAGCCGCCACGTTCCGGCGAACGAGTCGCACCGGGTTGTCCGAACGCACCACGAGGGCTATTCCAACAGACGGGGCCGACACCGCCGCAAGGGGCGGCATCGAGGGCCGGCACAGCCGGAGCAAACCCACCGCGGCGCGGTGGAACTCTCGCACCGGCCGGTCCGCCGCCGCGGACGGTCATGGGCACGGTCACAATGGGTGGGTGTCCGCACTGCATGTTCACCGTTTCGGTCCGGCGACCGGTCCCGCGATACTGGCGCTGCACGGCCTCACCGGGCACGGGAAACGCTGGCAGCCCCTTGCCGAACAGCTGCCCGATATCCGGATCATCGCCCCCGACCTGCGGGGACACGGCCGCTCCACGGCCCTGCCGCCCTGGGATTTCGAAACTGTCGCCGCGGACGTGCTGGCCGTGATTGCGGACGAGACCGACCAACCGGTGGTGCTGCTGGGACATTCCTTCGGCGGCGCCTGCGCGCTGCACCTGGCGCACCGGTATCCGCGGACGGCCCGCGCACTGGTACTACTCGATCCGGCGATCGCGGTGGATCCACGGCTGCTGCACGGTATCGCGGCGGCCGGTATGGAACGCCGCGGCTACGACAGTGTCGAACAGGCCCGCCAAGACAAATTGGAAACCGCCTGGGGCGATGTCGAACCGCGGCTGCTGCGGGCCGAACTCGACGAACATCTGATCCCCACCGCGGACGGCCGCTTCGACTGGCGGATGAGCCCACCGGCCGTCACCGCCTATTGGGGCCAACTGGCCCGGGATTCCGTCCTCCCACCGGCCGACCTGCCGACGGTGCTGGTACGGGCCGCGAAGACGAACCCGCCGTTCGTCACGCCCGAGTTCCGGGCCGCACTCGCCGAGCGGCTGGGCGAGCGGCTGACCGTACACGAATGGGACTGCGACCATATGGTCGCCCAGGCGCGTCCGGCCGAGACCGCGGCCCTGTTGCGCGCGGTGCTGCGAGATCTCCCCTGAACAGCGATGGTCACCACTGACGAACAGACCGAACTGGTACGCGCCCTGGTCGCGGCGATCCCACCGGGCCGGGTGGCCACCTACGGCGATATCGCCGCCGTGGCCGGACTGTCCACGCCGCGCACGGTGGGCTGGATCATGCGCACCGATGCCGGCGATCTGCCGTGGCATCGGGTGATCGGCGCCGGCGGGAAACCCGCGGCCCATATCGCCGACCGGCAGTTGCGGCTACTCGCGGACGAAGGTGTCCCGATTCGGGACGGTCGTGTCGATATGCGGGCGGCGCGCCATGTGTTCCCGACGATCCCGCCGGCCGACCGTCCCGGCCCCCACGAATTAGCATGACGGGTATGCCGAAGCCAGCGTTGGATTCCGCCCGGTGACCGCCGACGCCATCGTGCTCGCCGGTGGTCGCGCCAGTCGGATGGGCGGTGTCGACAAACCGGCCATTGTCATCGGCGGACGTTCCATGCTGGATGCCGCGCTGTCCGCCGCGGCCGGCTGCCAGCGGATCGTGGTGGTCGGACCGCACCGGCCGGAGCTTCCTCCCTCGATACTGCAGGCCCGCGAGGTCCCGCCCGGTTCGGGTCCGGTGGCGGCGATCGGCGCCGGACTGGGAGCCCTGGGCCCGGACACGGCGGCGCGGATCGTGGTGTTGGCCGCGGACCTGCCGTTTCTGAGCGAGTCGGCGATCGCCGAGCTGATGCGGCGGGGCATCGAATCGGGGGCGGACGCCGTTTTCGCCGCCGACGAGTCCGGACGGCCGCAGTACCTCATCGGGGTGTGGCGACGAACCGTCCTGGTGGAGCGGTTGCAGCTGTTGGAGGAGCTGATCAACCAGCCGATGAAGGCGCTGGTGCCCGACCATACGGTGATCGTGCCGCTGCCCGGGGTCGCCGATTGTGATACCGAGGATCAGGTGCATGCGGCGCGGACGGCTGCCGTCGGCAGCGGCAGCCCGGCCCGCGGTGGCGCCGCGTCGGCCCCGCGGGCCGGTGGGGAAGCGCTGTCACTGGATCGAGCGCGTGCCGTCCTCCGCGACGAGCTGTCCCGGCTCACCGAGTACCGCACCGATCTGTCCGAGGTGCGGGGCGCCGCGTTGGCCGCTCCGCTGACGGCGGCGGAGGCACTGCCGCGTTTCGACGTGACGGCCATGGACGGTTACGCGGTTGCCGGCGACGGGCCGTGGCAGCTGCGGGCCGATATCGGTTTCGCCGGTGGACAGCGGCCGGTGGGTCTGCTGCCCGGTGAGGCGGTGCGTATCGCGACCGGTGCGCATGTCCCCGACGGCACCACCCGGGTGGTGCGCGACGAGTCCGCCGAGGTCACCGAGGGACGGCTGTTCCCGGTGCCGGACAGCCCGCGGCGTTCGGACATTCGACGCCGCGGCGAGGACCTCGAACCCGGTGCGCCGGTCGCCGCGGCGGGCATGCCCGTTACGGCGGCGCTGGTCTCCGCGGCCGCCGCGGTGGAGGTGTCCGAGGCGCTGGTACGCGGACCGGTGCGGGCCCGCATCGTCATGACCGGCGACGAAATCCGCAGCGTCGGCCCGCTGCAGGTCGGCCAGACCCGGGACTCCATCGGTCCGATCCTTCCCGATCTGCTGGCCGTCCACGGGGTGCGGACGTTGGACCGGGCACATCTGCGCGATACGCCGCACGGTTTCGACGAGGTATTGGCCGGCGCCGGGGATTGCGATCTGCTGGTCGTCGTCGGCGCCACCGGCTCCGGTGCCGCCGATCAGCTGCGCGCCGCGCTGGAGCGCGCCGAGGCCCGGATACTCGTCCACCGGTTGCGGCTGCGGCCGGGCGGATCCACCGTTGTGGCCGAATTACCTTCCGCTACAACGGTTATCGGCCTGCCCGGAAATCCGTACGCGGCCGTCGCCACGCTCTTGGCGCTGGCATCGTCCATTGTCGAGGGACGCACCGGGGCCATGGTGTCGCGCCGGCCGCACGGTCCCCTGCACAATGCGGGTGAGATCGCCGGTCCGGTGCCCCGGATCGTTCCGGCGCGCTATGCGGGAGACGGGCATCCCTCGAGCGGCTGGATCGGCGATGCGGACGTCCGCACCGCCCACCTCGGCGGTCTGGTCGATCGCGACGGGCTGGTCGTCGTCCCGAGCGACGCCGCAGACGGCGCGCTCGTGGAGTTCATTCCGCTCCCGCGCTGAGCATGTTCATCGCTCGGGGCAGGGACCTGCTCTCGTGCGTACCGCTCCCGTTGCCGGTCGCGCTCACCGCATTCGGGTCAGATAACCAGGATTTTGGAGGAACCCGGCGACACGGCGCCCTATTCGGCCTTCGGTAGGTGGTGGCCAGTGTTCGCCCAACCGCCTCGGTGACGAGGGTGCTCGCTACGGTTGTCGCCGATGTCATAGAACGGGTGCGGAGCAACAGGGTTCGCGTAGCGGTGTTGTCCAACTCCTGACGAACCGTAACCACCGTGCCTCGGATCGGGCGGCCGGTTCCGGTGTGGCTGCCCAACCGGTCATCGGTCGTGACGTACGGCGCGGTCGGAAGGGTATCGAGGTCTGTTTTCACCCCCGACGTCGATACCCTTCTCCCGTCGAAAACCCGAGCGCCCACATCGCGCGGCCGGACCGGCAATCGCTCACCCACACCTTTGGGTGGTGCGACTGCATCGATCAGTTGTCAGGTCGTGGGATCTCGATGCCGGGCGGAAGCTTCTGTGCGCGTGCGGCTTCCAGTCGCTCGCGGTCGGCCGGGCTCATCGCCGCGAAGGCATCCGCGCGCCGTTTCGCCAAGACCGCACGTTCTTCCGCGCCCAACTGTCGTGCGTATTCTTCGCGATGCCGCGTCAGCCGGGCGAATTCCTCGAGGGTCAATGGTCGGTTCATGGTGATCGTCTCCTCTATCAATCGCAGGAACTGCGATGTCGATGGCTCGACCGCGTGATCGAGCTCATCGAGCACACCGAGCAGGCGGTCGCGCAGTCCGGTCGCCCTGGCGATGCGTTCGCCGAGCACCGTCAGCTGCTGCCGTATCAGGTCCCGCGGGTCCTGGTCAGGTTCGGCGCGCAGCAGAGCGGCGATATCCTCCAGCGGAAACCCGAAGCCCCGCAACGTCACGATGCGATGCAACCGCTCGACATCGGCGCGGGTGTAGCAGCGATGCCCGCCCGAGGTCCGCGACGACGGCATCAGCAGCCCGAGCCGGTCGTAGTGGTGCAGCGCCCGCACCGTCACGCCGGTTTCTCGGGCCAATTCCCCGACCCGCCACACCCGTTCGACCAACGCGCCCTCCTCTCGATGTGCACCGCTCACATTAGAATCTGACGTATCGTCAGGTTCAAGTGTGAATTCGTTCACACCCCCACGCGGCGACCGAGCGCTCCGCCGACCAATAGGATTACCCGTCCAGTGTTGCGCGTTCGAGTTTCTCGTCAGGGCCGGCGTTACGGGGTGACGGGCACATCCCAGGCGCGGGCAATGGCTCTTCCAATTCCTGGGAAGCGATCACGCCGCCAGAGCAAGCGAATCGGCTACCATTCTTCGTCATCTGCCCGCCCCGGGCCCATCGAGTTCGAGGTAGTTCGATGTTCAGCGCAGTTCGACGTGTCCGAGTCCACCTGTGCGCATTCGCCGCCGTGGTGCTGGCGACCGGTGTCACCGCGACCCTCGGCCCGGCCGCGCACGCCACCCAATCCGTCACGGTGTATCCCGGCATGGAGATCCGGAACACCGAATACAAGGACGGGGAGGCGATCATCTCCCGCTGCACGGTCGGGCTCACCGGTTCGGTGGGCAACGCTCACTACGCCGTCACCGCCGGCCACTGCTACCGGTCGGGCATCATCACCGACGCGCAGGGCAACCCGGTGGGCTGGTACGAATCCCAACGTCCCGACGAGGAAATGGAATTCGGGTTCGCCCTGCTGCGCCTCTACGACAATATCGGCGTCTCCGCCTCCATGGGACAGTTCGGCATCTCCTCGGTGGACACCAAACCCCGGGTCGGACAGGAGGTCTGCAAGGTGGGCGCCACCACCGGCTGGGGTTGCGGCAAGATCACCGAGGTCGACGACGACTACTTCTACGTCGGCAAGGAGCTGGGCGCCGAAGGCGGGGATTCCGGTGCCGTGGTATACCGGCAGACCTCCGACGGGCACGCCGCCTTCGTCGGCATTCTCGCCGCCTACGACGGTGCCCAGGACCACAGCGCGGTGGTGGAGCCGGCCAAACGCCTCTTCGGCCAGATCCGCCGCTACGGCCCGACCCGCGAGAACCCCTTCGTCTGGTACCGGGTCTGATCAGGGACACACCCGCTTCGTGTGGCACCCTCCGCGCGGGCTGAAACCGGCCAGAAGCAGTGCGGATCATCCTGTCGGTACACCCGGGCGCAAGTGCCCGGGCGGTCGGCGCGACGGCCGGCGGACCGGTGTCGAGACCGTCGGTGATCTCAGCGCACCTCGACGCGGCCGAGCTCGCGCACGGCGGCCCGGTAGCGATCGGCGATCAGACGGACGATGGCCGGGTGTACGCCGATCGGATCGGCGACCGCGGTGGCGCCCGCGGTGTGCAGGCGTTCCTGGAACAACCCGTACGCCAACAGATAGGAGGCGATGAATACTCGTTCACGGCCCGAATCGCGGAGCGCGCGCACCACGTCCGGAACGCGCGGCGCGCCGGTCGTGATATAGGCGGTGTGCACCGGGGCGGCCAGATACGCGGTCAGCATGGCGGCGGCGCGACGGACATCGGCGCGGGCACGTGGATCCGAGGAACCGGCCGCGGCGAAGATCACCGCGTCGCCGGGCCGCCAACCGGCCGCGTGCAGCCGCATCGCCATGATGCGGGCCAGCGCCGGATGAGGGCCCATGGCGGGCGTCACCGTGGCCGACGGATGGCCACTGTCGGCTACCTCGCGCGGTACGTCCCGGTAGACGTGATAGCCCGAGGCCAAAAACGCCGGCACGACGACGGCGGGCACCGCCGCGGTCTCGGCGAGGCCGCGCAGCACCTCCCCCGGTGATGGGCCGAGCACATCGACGAACGCGGTACGCACCCCGCCGTGGTGTCCGTTCCCGTCCGCGGCGAGGTCCCGCGCGACCGCCTCGGCCAGCGCGGCGATCATCCGCACGCCCTTCCCGCGCCGGGTACCGTGCGCCACCAGGACCAGGCCGGGCTCGGTACGGGTGTTCACCGGTTCACCACCGCCCGGAGGGCACCCGCGGCCGGGGAGGCGACCACGGTGCCGGACAACCGGGATTCGGCGTTGTTGTCGGCGCATTCGGCCGGGTCGATGGCCAGCCGGTAGCCGCGTTTGACCACCGTCTGGATCGCCTTGGGGGTGCCGAGACCGGTCCGCAGCCGGGCGATCGCGGTCTCCACCGCATGGGTGTCGTCACCGCCGCCGGGCAGGGTCGCCAGGAGATCCTCCCGCGACACCACCCGACCCGGATACCGCGAAAGGGCACGCATGAGCGCCATCGGGGCCGGCGCCAACTGCCGGACACAACCGTCCACCACCACACACCCCCCGCGCACGCTGATGATGTGTCCGGCGGCATGAATCCGGTTCGCCCGGCGCGGCAGTTCCTCGGCGACATGTCGGGCCAGGGCGCCCAGCCGGGCTCGTCCCGGCATGGTGGTGCGGACGCCGAGTTCCTCCAGCGGCGCGGCGGTAATCTGTCCCACGCAGGCGGGCAGCACCCGGGTGCGCAGCGCGTGCAGCAGGCCTTCGAGCAGCCCGGTTTCCTTGGCGCGCATCAGCATCGACGCCACGGCGGGGGCACTGGTGAATGTCACGCAATCGATACCGCCGGCGACGATCGCCTCGATGAGCTGGTCCATCGGTCCGCGGTCCGGCGGCGGTGTCCACCGGTACACCGGCACCGGGACCACATCGGCGCCGGCCGAACGCAGTACCTCGCAGAAATCGGGCAGCGGTTCCCATTCGGTGGTGGCACCATGCAGTTGGACCGCGATACGCACCCCTTCCACACCCATGTCGAGCAGATGGTCGAGGACCTCCGCCGACGACTCCGAGGCCGGTGACCATTCCTCCCGCAGTTCCGCGGCCCGGATCGCGCCCTTGGCCTTGGGGCCGCGGGCCAGCAGTCGGGTGCTCGACAGGGCAGAGCGCAGCCGGTCGGCGAGTCCCCAGCCCTCGGCCGCCTCCATCCAGCCGCGGAACCCGATACCGGTGGTGGCCACGACGAGCCGCGGTGGGTCGGCGATCAGTGTCCGCGTCACCCGCTCCAGTTCGGTGTCGTCGGCCAGCGGGATGATCCGGATGGCGGGTGCCGACATAACCGCCGCACCCCGCCGGGTGAGCAGCGTCGTAAATTCCTCGGCCCGCCGTGCGGCAGTGACACCGATGGTGAAACCGGCCAGTTGGGCGTCCGAATTCGACGTCGTCATATCTATCGCTCGTTTCCGGTGTCGACGGGTTTGTTCGACACCGAGACCACCCCGTCGTCCACGCGCACCGCGTACACCGGCAGCGCGGCCGATCCGTCGTCCAGACAACGGCCGTCGGGCAGCGAGAACACCTGCTTCAGCAGCGGTGACACCACCACCGGCACACCGCCGCGGTCGCCGACGATACCGCGCGACATCACGGCCGCCCGACCGAACGGGTCGATATTGCCCACAGCGTAGAGCGAACCGTCGGACAGTAGGAACAGTGCGGCCTGGCGCCCGCCCCGCAGCAGCACGGCCACGCCCCGGCCCGGGATCAGGTAGGCCAGCCGGCACGCCTGGGTCCATTCGGTAGTGTCGACGGCGACGCCTCGGCTATCGATCACGGTCATCGGTGTTCTCCTCCACACGCCTCGTTCATTGGTACCGGCGTCCTGTTTCCTGGCGGTTAAGTGGTCATTTCCCGGGCGTAGCGGAAGGAGTGACTTCCGGCATACCCAGCAGCACCGGGACCTTGCGCTCTCCGCTCTCGTCGAAGGCGATGGTCGGATCGGTCTCGGCCGGTGCGTTGACGAAGGAGACGAACCGCGACAGCTTCTCCTCGTCGTCCAGCACCGCGGCCCATTCGTCCCGGTAGCCGGCGACGTGCTCGGCCATGGCCTCTTCCAGTTCGGCGGCGATACCGAGGCTGTCCTCGCAGACCACTTCGCGGATGTAGTCGATACCGAGGTCCTCCTGCCACGGCGCGGTGCGCTGCAGCCGGTCCGCGGTGCGGATGTAGAACATCAGGTAGCGGTCGATATAGGAGACCAGGGTCCGGTCGTCGAGGTCACCCGCCAGCAGTACCGCGTGCTTGGGAGTGAGACCTCCGTTACCGCCGACGTAGAGATTCCAGCCGCTCTCGGTGGCGATGACGCCCACATCCTTGCCGCGGGCCTCGGCGCATTCGCGGGCGCAGCCGGATACGGCCAGCTTCAGCTTGTGCGGTGAGCGCAGGCCCCGATAGCGCTTCTCCAGCAGCACGGCCATACCGACCGAATCCTGCTGACCGTAGCGACACCAGGTGGAACCGACGCAGCTTTTCACGGTGCGCAGCGCTTTGCCGTAGGCGTGCCCGGATTCCATACCGGCGTCGACCAATCGTTTCCAGATCGCCGGCAGCTGCTCGACCCGGGCACCGAACAGGTCGATGCGCTGACCGCCGGTGATCTTGGTGTAGAGGCCGAATTCCTTGGCGACCTCGCCGATCACGATCAGCTGCTCCGGGGTGACCTCGCCGCCGGGCATCCGCGGCACCACCGAATAGGTGCCGTTCTTCTGCAGGTTGGCCAGGAAATGGTCGTTGGTGTCCTGCAGCGCGGCCTGTTCGCCGTCGAGGATGTGGTCGCTCGAGGTGGAGGCCAGGATCGACGCCACGACCGGTTTGCAGATATCGCAGCCGGTTCCCCTGCCGTACTTGGTGATCAGCTCGGAGAAGGTGCGGATATGGGTGGCCTGCACGATCTGGAACAGTTCGGCGCGGGTCTGCGCGAAGTGCTCGCACAGCGCCTTGGACACCTCGACGCCGGACTGTTCGAGGATCTTCTCGAGCATCGGCACACAGCCGCCGCAGGAGGTGCCGGCGCCGGTGCAGCTCTTGATGGCCGGCACATCGCAGGCGCCGTCTTCGATGGCGCCGCGGATGGTGCCCTTGCCGACATCGTTGCAGGAGCAGATCTGGGCGTCGTCGGGCAGTGCGTCGGCACCGAGTTCGGCCCCGGCCGGGGAGATCAGCGAGGCCGGGTCGGCGGGCAGTGGGCGGCCGACCAGCGGGCGCAGCGCCGAATAGGCGCTCGCGTCGCCGACCAGGATGCCGCCGAGCAGGGTCTTCGCGTCGTCGGAGACGACCAGCTTGGCGTAGGTGCCTTTGGCGGCGTCGTGCAGGACGACCGACAGGGCACCCGCGGTGGTGCCGTGCGCGTCGCCGAAGGAGGCCACGTCCACGCCGAGCAGCTTCAGTTTGGTGGACATATCCGCACCGAGGAACTCGCCGCAGCCGCCGAGCAGCCGGTCGGCCACGATCTCGGCGGTGGTGTAGCCGGGGGCGACCAGGCCGTAGCAGGTGCCTTCCACGGCCGCGCATTCGCCGACGGCGTAGATATTCGGGTCCGAGGTGGTCATTCCCAGGTCGGTGACGACACCGCCGCGTGGGCCGATTTCCAGGCCCGCGTCACGTGCGATCCGGTCACGCGGGCGGATACCGGCGGAGAACACCACCAGCGCGGCGTCGATCACGGTGTCGTCGGAGAGGGTGACCTTCAGTCGGTCGGCGGGGCCGTGCTCGCCGGCCCGCTCGATCGAGGAGGTACCCACCCCGGTGTGCACCCGCAATCCCAGATCGGTGACGAGGCGTTCGAGGATCGCACCCCCGCCCTCGTCCACCTGGGCGGGCATCAGCCGGTCGTTGTACTCCACGACATGCGGGGTCAGGCCCAGCAGCCGCAGCGCGTTGGCCGCTTCCAGCCCGAGCAGGCCGCCCCCGACGACCACACCGTGCGCGCCGGGCCCGGCGACCTGCGCCGCGGCCCGGATACCGTCCAGATCGTCGACGGTGCGGTAGACGAAACATTCGGGGCTGTCATGGCCCGGCACGGGCGGCACGAAGGGATACGAGCCGGTGGCCAGCACCAGGGTGTCGTAACCGAGGATGTCACCGGCGGAAGTGGTGACCTTACGGGCGTCCCGGTCGATCACGGCGGCGCTCTCCCCCAGCCGCAGCTCCACCAGATCGTCTCCGGTGTACTCGTTGCCGGGCAACGCCAGCGCCGTGGCGTCCCAGGCGCCGACATAGGACGACAGGCCGACGCGGTCGTAGGCGGGCAGCTTCTCCTCACTCAGGATGACAATCTGCCACCGGCCGGCCTCGTCCCGGGACCGCAGGGCCTCCACGAACCGGTGCCCGACCATACCGTGACCGGCGACCACCACTGTTCTGCGCTGTGCGGGTGTCGTGTTCATGACAGTCCTTCCGTGGGAATTCGGGTCAGGCGCGCGCCGACGAGTGGGCGGACCGGATGGATGTATCGGCTTCGGCTCGACGGACCAGGACCTCGGCCTCGGAGACGACCTCGCGCTCGGATGTCGGGGCACCGGGCCGGCGCAGGAAGACCGCCCAGGTGACGAGGGCGCAGGCGATGTAGAACGCCATGAACACCCAGAAGGCGGTGGTGGCGGATCGGGTGGAGGCGTACGAGGAACGCAGCACCATGTTGATGGCGAATCCGCCGACCGCGCCGATGGCGCCGACAATGCCGATGAGCGCGCTCGAGGTGCTCTGCGACCAGGCCGCCCGCTCGGCGGAACCGATATCCAGGCCCCGGGATTTCGCCTCGAAGATCGAGGGGATGATCTTGGTGACCGAACCGTTGCCCAGGCCCGACAGCGCGAACAGCGCGATGAAGCCCACGACCAGCGCCGCCATGACGGCACCCGACGGGCCGCTGTCGGACCGGTCACCGAGGGTCGAGGCGATCGCGACGACCAGGGCAGCGGCCATCATCGCGCCGAAGACGGCCAGGGTGACCCGGCCACCGCCGATCCGGTCGGCGAGTTTGCCGCCGTAGGGGCGGACCAGCGATCCGAGCAGCGGACCGATGAAGGCGAGCTGCGCGGCGTGCAGGGTGGCCTGGGCCGGGGTGTCGCCGCCGGCGACGAAACCGATCTGCAACACCTGCGCGAAGGCGAAGCCGTAGCCGATGAACGAACCGAAGGTGCCGATGTAGAGGAATGCCACCGCCCACGACTGGGACACCTTCAGTGCGGTGACCATGGCGGACATATCGGCCTGCCGGTTGGGCAGATTGTCCATGAACAGCGCGGCGCCGAGTCCGGTGAGAACGACCAGTACCAGATAGAGGGCGCAGATGACGGTGGCGTACTCGTCGCCGAGGGTGGCGATGACCAACAGACCGACCAGCTGGATCACCGGCACGCCGATATTGCCGCCGCCCGCGTTCACACCCAGGGCCCAGCCTTTGAGTCGCTGCGGGTAGAAGGCGTTGATATTGGCCATCGACGAGGCGAAGTTGCCACCGCCGACACCGGCGAAGGCCGCGACCACCAGATACGTGGTGTAGGAGGTGTCGGGCCGATTCACGAAATATAGCGTCAGCAGCGCGGGCACCAGCAGTAGGGCGGCGCTGAACACGGTCCAGTTGCGACCACCGAACTTGGCGGTGGCGACGGTGTAGGGGATTCGCAGCACGGCGCCGACCAGGGTCGGCACGGCCACCAGGAAGAACTTGCCCGCGGCGTCGATACCGTACTTCTCGGTGGGCATGAACAGCACCATCACCGACCAGATCGACCAGATCGAGAAGCCGATGTGCTCGGCGATCACCGACCAGATCAGATTGCGGGTGGCGACCTTCTTGCCGCCGGCCTCCCAGGCCACGACATCTTCGGCGTCCCAGTGCTCGAGCCTCGGACGGACAACTGTCCGGAGCAGTATCTTCCACCGGTTCGGCGTCTGCGTGCTCAACAGGCCTCCCAACATGCGGTTGACCCCAAGGTAGGAAATGGGTATTGCCGTAATGCTGCGACAAATGACGGGAGAGTCAACGGTTGCTCACCCGAATACGTCCGCGCGGGTGAGATCCGGGCGTATGTTTCACGGATGTGACGTCGCGGTTTCCGCGATACATATTCGCCCTGTTCGCACGGCGTCGGAAGGGTTTCGAACGACACCGGCACGATCCCCATCACATCCGCCCGCGACCGCACCGAATCAATAGGCCGGATCGATGGGACCTATAGGATGACCCCATGAAGCGCTGCCGGCGATCGGAGCGGACGGTACTCTGTTGCGGTGCAACCCGTTCGACGCGCCGGCCTCATCGCCCAGGTTACCGAGCAGCTGCGTGACGATATCCGTTCGGGCCGCTGGCCGGTCGGCTCCCGTATCCCGACCGAACCCGAGCTCGCCGAGATCACCGGTACCGGACGCAACACCCTACGTGAGGCCGTGCAGGCACTGGTCCACGCGGGCATGCTGGAACGTCGGCAGGGCTCCGGCACCTATGTGATCGCCACCTCCGAGGTCGGCGGCACGCTCGGCAAGTACTTCGCCGACGCCCGGGAACGCGACATCCTGGAACTGCGTCAGGCCCTGGACACCACCGCCGCCGCCCTGGCCGCCCGCCGCCGCGACGAGACCGATATCGACACCTTGCGCCACCTGTTGGACGAGTGCGACCGGCTGTGGTACTCGGACAACCGCGCCGAGGCCATCGACGCCGACGTGCAGCTGCACCGCGCCATCGTGCTCGCCAGCCACAACGCGGTATATCTGGAGTTCTACGATTCCCTGCTGCCCAGCATCGCATCGGTGATGCGCTCGCATATCGAGAAAACCGACAATCCCTACGAGGCCGAACACCGCGAACTGATACGGGCGATCATCGACGGCGATCCCGAACGCGCCGCCAGGACCGCGAGCTGTTTCCTCGGCCATATGCTCGCCGACTATCCCGATCGGTGAGCATCGACGACTCGGTAACCAATCCATCCCCGCCCCCACCGGCGGGCGCGTGAGGTGGACCCGAGCGGATTGTGATCCGTCGCCCCGTAGGGGCTGTGCCGCTTCCCCACGCCACAGCCCCTACGTCCATCCGCACGCGGCGGAGCCGCGATCACAGCAAGAAACGCACCATATCGGCCGTCCGCGCCAATCCCGGTAAGGCCTCTGGGGTGGACCGCGGATGCAATGCGTGCACCGCCAGCCGAAAGATCACCGCCCGCAACAGCATCTGCGGCCATTCCGGCAGATCCGACCAGCGTTCCAGCAGCCCGTCGTCCGCCCCGCCCCAGGACAGGGCGTCCACCACGACCACCCCCGCCGCCCACTCCGCGGGCCGCCAGTAAGGGGTGATATCGCTGAGCCCCGGCGTCTCCAGTCCGGAGAACAGCACCGTGCCGAACAGATCGCCGTGCACCAGCTGCGCCGGGCTGTGTACCGGCTTGCGCAGGGTGGCCAGCTGGCCGATCAGTTCCAGACTGCGCCGACCGTCCGGGGCCTCCGGTATCGCACCGGCCGTGCGCAGAGCCCGCAGCGGCGCCACCTCCCAGGCACAACGGTCGGCGGCGACGAATACATCCACGTCCATCCAGGGCGTCATCGGCGGCTGGGACAGGAACCGGGGCCGTTCCAGTCCGGCGGTGGCGGCGTGCAATCGCAGCGATATCGACACGACCTCGTCGTGCCGCGGTTCGGGCACGCCACCGAGATGGGTGTCGGCACGCCACCCGGACACCACATACCGGCCGTCGGTGGCACGCACCGGGCGGGCCAGACGCAATCCATCCACCTGCAGCGTTTCCCGCACCTTCGCCGACCACGCCGCCCTGGCATGGTCGGCGACCGGGCTGAGCACCACATCACCGAGGCGCCAGCCGCCCTCCCAGTCACCCAGGGGGACCGGGGACACTTCACGTAGGCCGAATGTGGCCCGCACATGCTCGGGAGGTTCCACAGTGGTGGTCACGGCCGTACCGTACTCCCGGCGAAGCACCCCGAACAGCACGCCGCACCATGGACGACACGCCGAAGTCGAACTGCAACATTCACCTCGGATCGCCTCCTGGCGCGCCGCGCCGGTGTCGGGTTCCCGGCCCCGCGTCGCCGGCCGCTCAGTAGACGGGCAGTGAGGGGTCGATCTGCTTGGCCCAGGCGATGACTCCGCCCTGCAGATGCGTGGCGTCGGCGAAGCCCGCGCGCTTCAAGGCCGCCAGCGCTTCGGCCGAGCGCACACCGGTCTTGCAGTGCAGCACGATCTTGCGGTTCTGCGGCAGCTCCGCCAGCGCCTCACCGGACAGGATGCGGTCCTTCGGGATGAGGGTGGCGCCTTCGATGTGCACGATGTCCCACTCCACGGGTTCGCGCACGTCGATCAGTTCGACATCGCCGGCGTCGAGCATATCCTTCAATTCGGCCGCGGTGATGGTCGAGCCGACCGCAGCGGCCTGGCCTTCCTCGGACACCACACCGCAGAACGCCTCGTAGTCGATCAGCTCGGTGATCGGCTTGCGCTCGGGGTCCCGGCGCAGTTTGATGGTCCGATAGGTCATATCGAGAGCGTCGTAGACCATGAGCCGACCCAGCAGCGGCTCGCCGATACCGGTGATCAGCTTGATGGCCTCGGTCACCATGATCGACCCTATGGACGCGCACAGCACGCCGAGCACACCGCCCTCGGCGCAGGACGGGACCATACCGGGCGGCGGGGCCTCCGGGTACAGGTCGCGGTAGTTGATACCGCGACCGTCGGGGGCGTCCTCCCAGAACACCGAGGCCTGGCCCTCGAACCGGTAGATGGAACCCCACACATACGGTTTACCGGCCAGAACGGCGGCATCGTTGACCAGGTAGCGGGTGGCGAAGTTGTCGGTGCCGTCGAGGATCAGGTCGTATTCGCGGAAGAGTTCGACCGCGTTCTCCGGTTCCAGCCGGACCTTGTGCAGCCGGACATCGATACCGGAGTTGATCTCCAGGATGGAATCGCGGGCACTGTCGGCCTTGGACCGGCCGATATCGGATTCACCGTGGATGACCTGGCGCTGCAGGTTGGAGGAATCCACCTCGTCGAATTCGACGATGCCGAGGGTGCCGACCCCGGCGGCGGCCAGGTACAGCAGCGCGGGCGAGCCCAGTCCACCGGCCCCGATCACCAGCACTTTCGCGTTCTTCAGCCGTTTCTGCCCGTCCATCCCGACATCGGGAATGATGAGATGGCGGCTGTAGCGGGCGACCTCGTCCCTGGTCAGCTCCGCGGCCGGCTCCACCAGAGGCGGCAGGGACTTCGGTGATGACACGTCCAGAACTCCTCGTATCGAATTGGCCGACAGCAGTGTGACGGGCGTCTGCTCGTCGCGGTGCCTGTCCCCGGTACAACACCGCCGTGCGGGCCGTTTCTTCCCTCCATCGTCGCGTATCGACCGCGCTCCCCGCCAACCGCCCCATGGCAGCGGGATGTTCACCCGCGAGGATACGGCCACGGATTGAAACGGCATCGCTTCCCGTCCATCGGTACCACGCCGTGCGGGTCCAGGGCGGCGATCTCGTTGTTGGCGGTGCCGAAGGTCTGCTGCATCATCACCGGGGCCAGCCCACCGTCGTTCTCACACGGCTGGTGCTGGTGATAGCCGATGGCATGGCCCACCTCGTGGTTGACCAGGTATTGGCGGTAGGAGCCGATATCGCCGTTGAACGCCAGGGCACCGCGCACCCACCGGGCCTCCGACAACACCACCCGCGCGAGGTCGGAGTTGTAGCAGGAGGAATCGATGGGGATCTCGAAACCGCAGAGGTTACGGGTGGTTTGGCGGGAGGTCAGCGAGATACGGAAATCCGGTTCCCCGTGATCGATTCGCCGGAAGGCGAACTTGCGGTCGTGCACCCAACTCTTGGGGTTGGCGAGCGTGGAATCCACCATCCGGGCGACGGCGTCGTCGCCGCCGATCGCCGAGGTATCGATGCCGTTCTCGACCTCCACGGTGTAGCTGAATACGTACTGTTCGCCCACGCCCTTCTGGTCGGTGCCACCCCGCGCCACCCGCCATGCGCCGGCGCCTGATTCGGCGAAGGCGCCGCCCTCGGGCAGCGCACCGGTCGGCAGATCGGCGGGGAACTCGCCGTCGCCCGGCGGAGCGCCGATGATCCCCGCGCGAGACGGTGGGGTGCCGAGGGTTCCGAGTGCCGGCTCGCCGGTCTCCAACCCGGTCTCCGGACCGGTACGAACGGCATCGATGATGACGAATACGGTGAGCACGAACAGCAACGGCAGCGCATAGGCGCGCCATCCGTAGGTGGCGACGAACCGGCGGAGCATGCCCGGCCTCGCGTGGCGGAGGGAGAGGTGCGGCTCGTCGACGGTGGGGTCCCATTCGGCGCGCAAGGGCCGGCGCTCGGGATCGGCCGGCGAGTATTCCGCCGGTGCGCCCGGCTTCCGCACCGCACCGTCGTCCATCGCGGTGTCAGGTGCGTCGGTATCCGGGGCGGTGAGGGTATCCGGGGCGGCGGGCTCGTCGAGGTCGCTATCGGACGTGGGAGCATCGCCGGCCGCGGCGCGGGCAGGGGCGGAGTCGCGCGGGCGGTGCACATTGCGCTCATCCCCGGAGGCACTGCTGCTACCGCCGGAGATCCTGTCCGGTCGGTCGATCACCTCACCAGGCTCTCATAACGCCCCACGTCGACGAGCAGGTGCTGTAGCGGGCGGGCAACGATCCACGGCCGGGCCGTGCTATACACCGTCGAGACGGACAGGTTTCCCCACCCGGGTCGGCAACGGCCCCACAGGCGAGTATGGTGCTCAAAAGACCCGGTACACACCCCTTCTGCCGGGGAAGCGACTGGGAGATCCGATATGACCGACCTCGTGGACCGGATGACGTCCCGGCGTACGCCATCCGAGACCGTACCCGCCCCCAAACGGGGAACCCGCCTGCCGCGCGACGAACGGCGGCAACAGCTACTGGCCGCCGCCAGTGAGGTATTCGTGCTCCGCGGCTACCACGCCGCCGGAATGGACGAGATCTCGCAGTGCGCGGGAGTGAGCAAGCCCGTGCTCTACCAGCACTTCACCAGCAAGCTGGAGCTGTACCTGGCCGTGCTGCAGAACTATGTCGACATGCTGGTGTCCAGCGTGCGCCAAGCGCTGCGCTCCACCACCGACAACCGGCAGCGAGTACGTGCCGCCGTGCAGGCGTACTTCGATTTCGTCGACAACGAGATGCAGGGCTTCCGGCTCGTCTTCGAGTCCGACCTCACCAATGAACCGCAGGTGCAGCGTCGGGTGGAGCAGGCCACCGAAGCCTGCGTCGACGCCGTGTACGACCTGGTCGCCCACGATTCCGGCCTGGACCCGTACCGGGCCCGTATCCTCGCCGTAGGCCTGGTCGGCACGAGCCAGTTCACCGCCCGCTACTGGCTGGAGGCCGACCGCCCCATCCCCAAGGACGACGCCGTCGATACCACGGTGGCCCTGGCCTGGGGCGGCCTCTCCCACGTCCCCCTACACCCGGTCGACGTCCCCCTACACCCGGTCGACTGAGTTCCTCATGCGTAAACGGGTGCGACCAACCGCACCCGTTACAACCCTTGGTCCCCTCGGCCAACCCGTTACCCCTTCGGCAACCCCGGCCTCCGGCAACCCAGGTCGGCTCGCCACACCCTCCAACCGAACCACCCTTCATCCGACCCAACCGCCCCGTTACCTTTTCGTGTGCCCCTGCGGATGCCCCCCTCGATCTCTCGCCCTTTCCACCCCGGAAGCAACCCCGTCGGGGACCGCGCCGTTGCGGCCCGTCTCGTGTTTGCGCACCCCGAAGCGCCGTGCCGAAGGCACAAGTCTCGGGGTGCGCAAACACGAGACCCAAGGGGGCCGCGAACACGCCCGCGCGGAGTGCGGGCCAAACTACACAGCCGCGAAACCCACTCGCCCGGCGGTGGCGGTGCCGATCTCCACGTAGGCGACCTTGGCGGCCTGGATCAGGAATTTGCGGCCTTTGTCGTCGATCAGCGAGACAACGCCGCTCGCGCTGCCCAGCGCTTCGGACACCAGCGCCTCGACTTCTTCGGGGCTCTGCGAACTGGTGATGACGAGTTCGCGCGGGCTATCCGAAATACCGATCTTGACCTCCACGGCCAACCTCCGAACCTAGTTACCTGTGCTGTCCCTGCAAGGCTAGTGCAGCGCTGTCCCGGGCGAGTACACGGTGCACTGCGCTGTGGGCGAACATCCGCCGCACGCGGCATCCGGGAAGTGGTCAGGATTTCGGTTCGATCAATTGGATCTCGAGTTCGATCTTCACGGTGTCGGAGAGCATTCCCGGCAGTGCGCCTCCGACGCCGAAATCGGTCCGTTTGATGGTTCCTGTCGCGGAGAAACCGGCGTGCCGTTCGCCGGTCGGCCCGAAGACGCCGACACCTCCCCATTCCACGTCCAGGGTGACCGGTCGGGTGATATCGCCGAGGGTGGCCGTCCCTTCGACCACGAAGGTCTCGGCGACCCGTACGGGCCGGAGTGCCCGGAACACCAGCGTCGGCCGGTTGGCGACGTCCAGGAAGTCGGCGGTGCGGATATGCGCGTCGCGGTCCGGGTTCCCGGTGTCGAACGAGTCGAGGTGGATGGTGGCCCCCACGGCGGCGGCGCCGGATTCGTCGACCACGAACTCCGTCTCGAAGCGCTCGAACCGACCGCGGACCTTGGCGATCCCGAGGTGGCGGATGGTGAAGGCCACCGAGGAGTGGGCGGTGTCCAGTGCCCAGGAACCCGGACGCAGCGCTTGTTCGGTAATGGTGTTGTCGGATGTTGTCGTCATGACACCGACGATTCCCGGCCCGCGGTCCGCTATCCAGACCCGGTTTATCCTGGACCTGACAGGGCGCGGCTATCGGTGTCGGGACCAGGCACCATGGACGCATGGCTTCGAACGCGTTCGCCGACTATCTCCGCAGGCGCCGCACCGAACTGCACCCCACCGATGTCGGCCTGCCCGCGGGTGGGCGCCGGCGTACTCCGGGACTGCGCCGTGAAGAGGTCGCGGTACGGGCCGGTGTGAGTGCGGACTATCTGGCCCGGCTGGAACAGGGCCGCGATACGAATCCCTCGGCGTCGGTGGTGGAGGCGCTGGCCGACGCCCTGCTGCTCGACGACAAGGAGCGCGCCGTATTCGGATGGCTCGCGCTCACCAGCAGCCATGCCGGTCGGTGTCCCGAGTCCACACCGGCACCGGACCGGGTTCCGGAGACCATCGAGACCATCCTCGCCGCACTCGAACCGAATCCGGCGTTCGTGCTGGGCCGCCGGCTCGATGTCCTCGGCTGGAACCGTGCCTGGGCGGGTTTCGCCACTCCGCTGGGCCTGCTCGACGACCCGGCGGAGGTGAACCTCGCGCATTACACGTATACGCATCCCATGGCGCGGCGCGTGCTGCGGAACTGGGCCGAAGCCGCCGACATATTCGCCGACGCGCTCCGGCGGGCCAACCTGCGTTGGCCGGGTGATCCAGAACTACGCCACACCCTCGAGGCCTTGCGCGGGCATTCGGATTTCGACGGGCACTGGAGGCCCCAACGCCCGGGCACGGATATGTCCGGCATCCTGCGTTTCGACCATCCGGATCACGGCCGGGTCGATGTGTCCTTCGAGATGATGGAGGCCGACCGGGAACAGACCCTCGTGATCTGGCTCGTCGACCGAGCGCATACCGCGGCGCCGGCGCTGCGGCTGATTCGGCCGCGCGCGGTCGGCGAGTGACGAGACGAACGCCGTCCCCTGTTCCTACAGGCCCAGCACCGCCATCCGCTCGGCGTGCGCGGTCTGCATGCGTTCGAAGAGGGTGGCGATACCGTTGAGGTCGCCGGTGGCGGCGAGGACCAGTTCGGTCAGTTCGTCTCGCTGCGCCATCACATACTGGGCCTGAGTGATCGCCTCGCCGAGCAGGCGCCGCCCCCACAGGGTGAGCCGGTCGCGTTGGGAGCGGCTCGTCGTCACCGCACGTCGTACCTCTTCGACGACGAACTCCGAATGGTCGGTCTCGGCCAGGACATCGCGCACCACCTCGGCCACCTCGGGGCTGAGGACCCCGGCGATCTCCCGGTAGAAGTCGGCGGCGATCCCGTCACCGACATGGAACTTCACCATCGATTCGAGCCAGGTGGACGGGTCGGTGGAACGGTGGTAAGAGTCCAGGGGACGCACGAACGGGGACATGGCGTCGTAGATGTCCACCCCTCGCTCGGTCAGCGCCGTCTCCAACCGCTCGAAATGCGCCATTTCGGCCGTCGCCATCTTCGCGACCGCGACCTTGCCGTGCAGGCTCGGCGACAGCGCGGCCTCCTCGGACAGCCGGTAGAAGGCGGAGATCTCACCGTAGGCGAGCACCGCGAACAGGTCGGTGACACCGGGGTGGTCGACAGGGATGGGTGAAGAGGCCGGTTCGCTCGGCGTAACACCCAGCGCGGCGGGTGACTGTGCTCCCATGACAATCCAGCCTAATACTCGGTTCCCGTCACCCCCGAGCACGGCTCGGATGTCCGGGCGACAGGCGGTTCTGTCGACCGTCGGCCTCAGGCGGGGGTGGTCAGGAACTTGTCGAGGTAGGTCCAGGTGGTTTCACGGGCGGTGGTGCCGGTCAGGATGCCCAGGTGGCTGCCCGGCGCGGTCTCGTAGTGCACGGTGGCCGCGCCGGTGAGAGTCCGGGTGCCGCCTCGAACGGAGGCGGCGGGGGTGATGACATCGCTCGGCCCGCCCACCAGCAGCACCGGCGCGGTGACCTCGGACAGCCGGATCTCCCGGTGGCCCAACCGGACGACACCGCGGCCGATGTCGTTGTGCAGCACCAGCCGACCCCACAGTTGCCCGTACAACCGGCCGGGGTAGCCGGGCATCTCCGCCATGAACCGGTCGATGGACTCCATTCGGGCCAGGGCCTCGGTGCGGGTGATATTGCTCGCCACGAACCAGGGGCGTTTCACCTCACGCTCCCAGGCGGTGATCCGGTAGGCGAGCCGCGTCATCCGGGCCGGCACTCCGCCGGCGGCCCGGATGGCGGTGGTGACTCCCATCCCGCCGGTGAACCGCGCTGCGGCGCGCAGCTGTGGGATTCCGGGCATCTTGTCGTAGTCCAGCGGGGCGCCGACGGCGGTAATGGAGCGGATCGGCAGTTCGGTGTGCGCGGCGGCGGTGAGCAGCGACATGGTGCCGCCGAGCGACCAGCCGACCAGGTCGACCGGCGCTCCGTCGCGGTCGGCCGAGGTACGCAGGATCGCTTCGGGCAGGATGTCGTCGATCCAGTCCTCGAAGCCCATGCGCCGGTCCGCGAAGGTGATCTCGCCGTAGTCGATGACATGGGGCACGCGGCCGGTGTCCAGCAGGAACCGGACCAGGCTCTGGTCGGGGCGCAGGTCGAAGCAGCTCGCGGGCGCGGCCAGCGGCGGCACCAGTAGCACCGCCGAATCGGGCGGGGAGCCGGGGGAGGCGGTTTGGGTGGTCACGGCCACCGGTTCGAAACGGAGCAACCGACGGTGCGGTTCGTCCCACAGCACGGTCGCCGGGGTGGGTTCGGGTGACTGCACGCCGGGGCCGAAGGTCAGTGCCCACGCGTTACGCGCGGCCAGGGTGACGGTGTCTGCGATGCCCACGCCATGAATGTCTCATACACGTGTGCCGTCGGTGCTCCCCGGCTCACCGCCCGCACCGCTTCGCGACGCGACACGTGGAGGCGAATTCATCGGCGCGACACTATTCGCCATACCGGGTGAATCGTGCTGTCGCACAACCCACTCGACGGGCGCGAATATAAAAAGGGCATTTTTCCGCTTAATTAACTTCGGCGGCTTTTCGGGGGCGGAACAATATCACGCTACAATCGCTACGGACAACGGAAAATGTATCGCCCGATCGAGGCCACAGGGGTTGTACCGATACCCCGGGTGGGCGACGCCGAAAGACACGACCGGCGTGCCACGGCTCGTCGGTTGCGGCGAGGTGGATTTCCGATGTCCATGGAAAATGTGCGCGCACCAGATCCGCGTCACCGAGTGCGCCGCGCCGATGTCTCCTCCAGGTAGTCCCCGATGGGCGGACTCCGCTGACATCAGGCGGCGGCCGGGTGAGTATCGCAGGCGGATCCGTGGTTGTCGTGGACCGGCCGGTCCGCCCCACGCCTCGTGCGCGTGAAGCGCGATAACGAGGGAAGGCACGAACCTGAGCAAGATCACAGTCGAACAGGAACCGGGTCTGGCGGACACGCTGCTGACGGCCGAACTGGACGAACGGCACACCGCCCCGACATTCGCCGCATTGGGCGTCCACGCCGATATCGTGCGGGCCCTCGGCGAGATCGGAATCGAACGTACTTTCGCAATTCAGGAACTCACCCTGCCGCTGGCACTCGCCGGTGAGGACCTCATCGGCCAGGCCCGCACCGGTATGGGCAAGACCTTCGGATTCGGGGTGCCGCTGCTGCATCGGATCGCCGGCGCGGATTCCGGCATCGCGCCGCTGGACGGAACCCCGCGGGCGCTGGTCATCGTGCCGACGCGGGAACTGTGCCTACAGGTCACCCAGGATCTGGAGAACGCGAGCAAATACCTGCGCGGCGGACAGGGCCCGTTGCGGGTCGTCTCCATCTACGGTGGGCGCCCCTACGAGTCCCAGATCGCGGCGCTGCGCGCCGGCGTCGACGTCGTGGTCGGCACACCCGGGCGGCTACTGGACCTGGCCGACCAGCAACGCCTGGTCCTCGGCAAGGTCGCCGTCCTGGTGCTGGACGAGGCCGACGAAATGCTCGACCTGGGGTTCCTCCCGGATATCGAACGCATCCTCGGCATGGTCCCGGACGGTCGCCAGACCATGCTGTTCTCGGCGACCATGCCGGGCCCGATCATCACGCTGGCCCGCACATTCCTCACCCGACCCACCCATATCCGGGCCGAGGAGCCGCACGATTCGGCCGTCCACGATCGCACCGCGCAATTCGTCTACCGGGCGCACGCACTGGACAAGGGTGAACTGATCGCGCGGGTGCTGCAGGCCGAGGGCCGCGGCGCCACCATGGTCTTCACCCGCACCAAGCGCACCGCGCAGAAGGTCGCCGACGAACTGGCCGACCGCGGCTTCGCCGTCGGCGCGGTCCACGGTGATCTCGGACAGATCGCCCGGGAGAAGGCACTGGCCAAATTCCGCAAGGGCACCATCGACGTCCTGGTGGCCACCGATGTCGCCGCGCGCGGAATCGATATCGACGACGTCACCCATGTGATCAACTACCAATGCCCGGAGGACGAGAAGACCTACGTCCACCGCATCGGCCGCACCGGCCGGGCCGGTCGGGCCGGTGTCGCGGTCACCCTGGTCGACTGGGACGAACTCAACCGCTGGACGGCCATCGACGCCGCACTGGGGTTGGGTATCCCCGATCCGGTGGAGACCTACTCGCGGTCCCCGCATCTGTACGCTGATCTGGGCATCCCGGAGGGGGCCACCGGCCAAGTCCGGAAACCGCAGCCCGAACGCGATCCCGACGCGATCGTCGCCGAACGCCCTGAGCGGACCCCGCGCAAGCGCAACCGCAGGCGCACCCGCGGTGGAAAACCCCTTGACGACCACACCGACACCGAGTCGACCCCGACCGATGCCCCCGCCACCGACTCCGACTCCGACTCCGACTCCGACTCCGACAACGGTGACAGCAGCGCTCCCCTGAGCGCCCCGGGCGACGCGGACGCCGAGGAGCGTCCGGCCCGGCGGAGGCGGCGTCGCCGCCACAAGTCGGCCGACGGCGCCGATACCTCCGCCGAGGCCCCGGCCGGCGCGACGGACGACACCTCGGACGCCCACGCCGGCGAGGCCGATACGAACGAGACCGCACCGGCCGCCGACAGCGCCGCGGCGGATACCGTCGAAGCGGGCTCGACGGATACCGCCGAGACGGGCGGCGACCGCCCGGCCCGGCGGCGCCGACGTCGCCGCAAGACCGCCGATTCGGAGGCCGACGGTGACACCGGAGCGGTCGACGGCACCGCGGCCGACGCACCGGCACCGACCGTATCGGAACCCAGCGGCGACATCGGGCCGACGAGCGCGGACCGCACCACCCGCAGGACACGCTCGACGAACCGTAAGGCCAAGCCCGCGGGCGACGAGACGATATCGACGGCCGACAGGTCGGAGTCGACGGGCGCAGGCCGGGAGTCCACCGGCGGTTCACCCGAAACCGACACCGCCCGCAGCGCCGAGTCCCGCGCGGCCGTTCCCGACGTCGCCGCGACAGCGCGCGCGGGCGAGTCGGTGACGGCGGGCAGCGGCGTTGGGGCGGGGGCGGCCATGGGTTACACCGCGTCGGCGTAGCCCACCGATCCGATACGCTCGCACCCGTGCTCGCACCAGAGCGGCGGACGCGCGCCGATGTCATCACCGCCGTCGCGATCGCCGTGGTCCTGGTGATCGCGGCGGTCTCGGCGTGGGCGTGCAGTGATGCCCGCGGCGCCGAATCCATCACCGCAACCGAACCCGCGCAGCGTCCGCCGAACGCCGATCGGCTGCCCACGCGGCCGAAGGAGCTGTGGCGTGCCCCCGATACGGCCGGTGCCCGCGTCCTCACCTCCGAAGGCGCGGTCGTCACCGCCGACGGTGGGATCGTGACCGGCCGCGACCCTGTCACCGGCGCGGAGTTGTGGCGCTATCGGCGCGATCTGCCGCTGTGCGGGGTGGAGTCGCAGTTCGGCATGGTCATCGCGGTGTACCGGGACGACCGCGGCTGCAGCCAGACCACCATGCTCTCGGGCCAGGACGGGCGGCGCCGCACCGCTCGCAGCAGCTATATGGACGAGACGGTCCGCCTGTCCACCGACGGCACCTATGTGCTCGCCCTCGGACCGCGGCGGCTGGAGGTGTGGCGCTCGGACCTGGTGCGCACCCTCGAGTACGGGTACGTCGATGCCAGGGTCAATGCGAAGACCCAGCCGCGCCGAGGTTGCGCTCTGATTTCGGCGGCGAGCAGCCCGTCGCGGCTCGCGGTTCTGGAGCGCTGCCCGAACGAACCGGCCAACCGGCTCACGGTGCTCGATCCGGCGCCCGAGGACAACACCGTCCCCGAGGAGTTCGGGACCCACGTGCTGGACGGACCGGGTGCCGATTCCCCCGACGCGCGGGTACTCGCGGTCTCCGACAACCGGATCGTGCTCTATCGGCCCGGGGCCGGCGGCCGGACCTCGCAGGCTCCTCGCCTGACGGTTCTCGACGCCACGGGCAATCCGCTGGTGGTACACGAACTGTCCGCTCCTCTCACGGCCTACGCCACCACCACCCGAATCGGTTCGGCCTATTTCGTTTTCACCGGCAACAGTGTCATCGCCCTGCACGCCAGTACCTTCGATCCGATGTGGACCGCCCCCAACACACTCGGTGGCCCGGCCCTGATGGCGGGCAAACTGTTGGTCCCGGTCCCCGGCGCCATAGCCGCCCTGGACCCGGCCACCGGCACCGAAGTGACCCGAATCCCCGTGCAACGCAAGGACCACGACGGCTCCCCCATTCCGATCGGCGTCCTCGGCACCACCATCCTCGAACAACGCGGCGGCGAACTCGTAGCCCTCGGCTGACCTCCCTCACCCGGGCACCCCCATACGCCCTGTCACCGCCAGGACGGTCCGCACTGTGTCGCACGCGCTGCGCCGCACGTCCGCACCGGCGACGAAGCCCTCACCGAACCGGATATCCTGGTCGGCTTCGACGACCCGGCCGGCGAAGCGACGCGGACCGGCAACCGCATCCGCGGCCTTCTCACCGGCAGCCATCCGGCCCTGGAACGAATTCCAGGACCCGGATCTCGCGGCCCGTCTCGTGTTTCCGCACCCCGAAGCGCCGTGCCGAAGGCACAAGTCTCGGGTGCGGAAACACGAGACACCAGGGGGCCGCGAACACGCCCGCGCGACAGCGCCGGCCGAACAACACTGTCGGTGCTCTCGGGCACAGTGAGGGTATGAGCGAGACAGCACAGCCCACCGGGACCGCACAGCATGAAATCACCCGGTACGACGATCCCGACGCCCCCTGGAACCAGCAGGCCCGGGAAGATTCCAGCACCTGGAACCACGATGTGATCCGGGAGTTCCGCGCCAACGACGGCCGGGTCGGCGGCGCCTACGAGGGCGGGACGCTGCTGTTGCTCACCACCACCGGCGCCAGGACCGGTAAACGGCATGTGGTGCCGTTGGGGGCGCTGTATCGGGACAACACTCTCTACATCAGTTCCTTCGTGGAAGACCGCTATCCCGCCTGGTATCACAATGTGCGGGCTCATCCGGAGGTCATCGTGGAACTCGGTGACCATATCCACCGTGGCGTCGCCCGGGTTCTCACCGGCGCCGAATACGACGAGTTCGCGGCATGGGTCCTGCGGAACAATCCGCTTCTCGCCGAGTTCCAGGCCACCGTCGCCCGACCGGTCCCCCTGGTGGTGTTGACTCTCGACGACCCGGCCTGATCGCCGTCGGCGGCGGGCGGGCATCATGGATACCGCCGAGGACGACGGTCACGCGGGTGCCCGCACGCGTCCCGGCAAACCGGTGCCCGCCCGTCGGGCAAACCCCGTGTTTCCCCGACCACCCACGGAGTCCCTTCACGTGCAACCCATCGTGCGCCGCGCCATCCCGGACGATATCCCTGCCTTGGTCGACCTCGTCTACGACCTGGCCGAATACGAGAAGGCCCGGAACGAGTGCACGCTGACACCCGAACAGCTGCGGACCGCCCTGTTCGGTCCGGCGCCCGCGGTGTTCGCCCATGTGGCGACGCTGAGTGGCGCGGTGGCCGGCTGCGCCATCTGGTTCCGGAACTTCTCCACCTGGGACGGCGTGCACGGCATCCATCTGGAGGATCTGTACGTCCGGCCCGAGGCTCGTGGCGCCGGGCTCGGCAAGGCGCTCATCGCCGCGCTGGCGCGGGAGGCCGTCGACCGGGGCTATACCCGGCTCGGCTGGTCGGTGCTCACCTGGAATACTCCCGCGATCGAGTTCTACGAGGCGCTCGGTGCCGTCGTCCAGGACGAATGGGTCGGCTATCGGCTCGGCGGTGAGGCGTTGACCACGCTGGCCGCGGCCGTGTAGGGGGCGGGGTTCAGGACCGAGTGGAGGGGTCCTCGCCCGTGCCCGCCCCGTATTCCGACGCCATCCACCGTGAGGTCGCCGGGAGGAAGAGCAGCGCTAACGCTGCGACCACGACCAACCCCAGCACCGAGCCGTAGAACGGCTGGTGGGAGTCGGTGAGCAGCGACCACACCACCGGAAGCAGCAGGAGTTGCGCGATGACCGCGATCGCCCGCCCCCACCGGTGGCCGAACAGCAGCCCGATCCCGGCCGCCAGCACCGCACCCCCGAGAATCCCGAACCAGGCGGCCGTCCCGTAGCCGTTGGCGGCGGTCTGATCGTGTCCCAGCAGGCCGCGTACCACCAGTACGATCGCCACCATCACCGCGACCGCGCCTTCCAGGGCCACCAGGGCGCCCGCGCTCCGGACGGTCGGGGGTGCCTTCTCCACGTCATCTCGCTCGACCACGCCGCCAGCCTACGGATGTGACGGCGGTCGCGTCCGCCAACCTCCCGCCCCCTGTCCTACCGTCCGGGCGGCGAGGAAGGAGCCGGTGTACGGCTCCTTCCCGGCACGGCCGGCGCCGGATCGGCGTCCGACCGTACCCAGTAGGGTGCGGGGGTGCGGACGTTGTTGATCGTGAATCCCAATGCGACCTCCACCACGGCGGCGACCCGAGACCTGTTGGCACACGCTCTGGAAAGCCGGACCCAGCTCACCGTCGCGCACACCCAACATCGCGGTCATGCGGCCGAACTGGCGCAATGGGCCGCGACGAACGAGATGGACCTGATCGTGGTGCACGGGGGTGACGGCACGGTCAACGAGACGGTCAATGGTTTCGTCCCGCTGCCCCAGGTCGACGACGGCCAGGCGTGGCGACCTCGGCTGGGCGTGATCCCGGGTGGTTCGGCGAATGTTTTCGCGCGGGCGCTCGGGGTGAAACCCGACCCGGTGGCAGCCACCAATCAGCTCATCGACCTGCTGGGGGTGGAGGGCCGTCGGCCGGGGGCCTCGGCCGACCGGCGGATCGGGCTCGGTCTCGCCGACGATCGGTGGTTCTGTTTCAGCGCCGGCGTCGGTCTGGACGCCGATGTGTGCGAGGCGATCGACGCCAGTCGCGCGGGCGGTCACGCCGCTACGCCGAGCCGCTACCTGCGTACCACGGTGCGGCAGTTCTTCCGCGCCAAACGCACCCCGCCCCGGGCAACGGTGCAGGTGCCGGGCCACGAGCCGGTCGAGGGAGTGCACTACGCGTTCGTCACCAACACCACCCCGTGGACATATCTGGACTCCACCCCGGTGTGCACCAACCCCAATACGCGCTTCGAATCCGGTCTCGGCGTGTTCGCCGTGCGAACCATGGCATTACTGCCTACACTGCGCCTGGCGACACAGCTGTTGTCACCGAACTCCGAGCCGAAGTCACGGAAATTGTTCCGAGACGACGATGTTCCATCGGTTCGCATCTCGAGCGCCGAACCAATCGGCCTGCAAATCGATGGCGACTTCATCGGCAAACGCAGCGTGGTGGAATTCACGGCCGTCCCGGATGTCTTGGACGTGATCGCGCCTCGCCCGACCCAATCGGTGTGACCGGGAGGACAACGTCCCGGTTGTGCTGCGAAAACCGGGCAGAGCGGGTAGAAAGGACCGGGCAGGTTCCCCATCCGGGGAACGGTCAGGCGTGAGTTTCCCCACGGTGCACCGGATACCTATTGACATCTACGGTGTTCGTGAAAGCATTCACAAGCAACCGTGCGGAAACATTCAGTTCGCACAAGTGAACGACCCACCAACCCGACGGCGTCGAATGACGCCCTACAAAGGAGCAGAGGAATGGATTGGCGCCACAAGGCGATCTGTCGTGACGAGGACCCTGAGCTGTTTTTCCCGGTGGGCAACAGTGGTCCTGCGCTCGCGCAGATTGCCGATGCCAAACTCGTCTGCGCTCGCTGCCCCGTAACCGCCGAATGCCTGTCCTGGGCCCTGCAGTCCGGACAGGATGCCGGAGTATGGGGCGGTATGAGCGAAGACGAGCGGCGCGCCCTCAAGCGGCGCAACGCGCGCACTCGTACGCGCACCGCCGTCTAGCCAGCGCGGACCGGCGTAACCGGGCCATTACCGGCCCGGTATACGTCCGACTGCCCGGTACATCTGGTACCGGGCTTTTCTTATGTCCGCACTCGGCGTACCCGAACACAACCGGCCGAATACTCAGCGTGCCGAACGACGCCCCAGCGGAACCCGCAGAACGGCGTCGGTACCGATATCCGCGCCCGGATGCAGGCCGATGGAGCCGCCCAGCTCGGCGGTCACCAGGGTGCGCACGATCTGCAGGCCCAGGCTGTCGGAGGATTCCAGGCTGAAACCGGCGGGCAGGCCCCGCCCGTCATCGCTGATGATCACATCCAGCCAGCGGGCCGACCGCTCCGAGCGGATGGTCACCGTACCGTCGCGTCCGGGGTCGAAGGCGTGCTCGATGGCGTTCTGCACCAATTCGGTGAGCACCATGACCAGCGGGGTCGCCCGTTCGGCGGAGAACACGCCGAGCGAGCCCTCCCGGCGTACCTTGATGCGGGCGGTGTGCACGGTGGCGACATCGGCCATGATCGGCAGCAACCGGTCCACCACCTCGTCCAGGTCCACCTCTTCGTCCACCGACATCGACAGCATCTCGTGCACCGACGCGATGGAGGTGACCCGACGCACCGATTCGGTCAGTGCGACCCGTGCCTCCTCGTTCTCGGTCCGCCGCGCCTGCAACCGCAGCAGAGCTGCGACGGTCTGCAGATTGTTCTTCACCCGGTGGTGGATCTCCCGGATGGTGGCGTCCTTGCTGAGCAGCGCGCGGTCCCGGCGTTTCACCTCGGTGACGTCGCGCACCAGCACCGCGGCACCCGCCAGTTCACCGTGTGGCCGCAACACGAGCGTGCGCAGCAGCACCGTGGCGCCGCGGGCCTCCACTTCCATCCGGCGCCCGGTCCGCCCCGCCAGGGCCGCCTGGATATCGCCCACCACCTCTTGCGCGTCGAAGGGGTCGGTGATCAGCGAGCGGGTGGTCTTGGCCAGGTCCTGACCGGCGAGATCCGACTGCAAACCCATCCGGTGATACGCCGACAGCGCGTTCGGGCTGGCATAGGTGACGATCCCCTCGGTGTCGAGCCGGATGAACCCGTCGCCCGCACGCGGGCTGGAATGGGTTGCGGCACGGTCCTCCGTCGTCGGGAACGTCCCCTCGGCGATCATCCGGCACAGGTCGTCGGCGCACGCCACATAGGCGATCTCCAGGCTGCTGCGCACCCGGGAACGTTGCCGGTCGGTATCGCGGCTGAGCACCGCGATCACATCGTCGCCGCAGCGCACCGGGATGGCTTCGCGGATCGCCTGCACCGGCTGCGGGTGGTAGACGCCCAACGCCTCGCCCTCGGTGTCGACGCGCTCGATCCGGCCTGTGGTCAGCGCACCGAACACCTGCGGATGTTCCGTACGCCGAGCCAGCGAGCCGACCAGGTCCTCCTGATGCACGGTGGCGGCGGTGGTGGGCCGGCATTGCGCGACACAGACGATATCCGCGCCGTCGCCGATCGGTCCGGCCCCGACCCACAGCAGCAGGTCCGCGAAGGAGAGATCGGCGAGCAACTGCCAGTCACCGACCACCCGCTGCAGATGATCGACCGCGACGCCGGGAAGATCGGTGTGTTCGGCCAGTAGGTCGCTGAGTGTGGACACCCCTCGACCTATAGCACAACGGTCGAAACCGCCGGGGCGACGAACCGGCGATCCCGAAGAAGTTCCGCCCCTCCGCGAGGGAATTCCCGGTCTCATGAGCGCCCTACCGGCGCCGTCGAGTGGCGCGATCGACACGGCGGACCGACGGGTATCGAGTCGACAACCGAACGCGAATCGGCACGAGATCCGGCATCACCGCGGTGCGGCGGCGACAATCACGAGATGACGGCTATCAGGTCGCCCTGCTGCAGCACCTGACCGGGGCTGACGGCGATGGAGGTGACCTCCCCGCCGGTCTCGGTGATCACCGGGATCTCCATCTTCATGGACTCCAGCAGTACCAGCGTCTGGTCGATTTCGACCTTGTCCCCCACCGCGACCTCGATGGTCAGCACCGTGGAGACCATTTCCGCCCGCACTTCCTCCGCCATGACACCCCGTTCCCTGGTTCCTCCGGCCCCGCCGACGACCGTTCCGCGTATCCGCCGAAACTACAGCCAATCACACGTGAAAGAATGGCCGACGATCAACATCTACTCCCCGCATTCGCGGGAACAGTCCCCAGGAGGGAGCTACCCATGGGTAAGCGTGGCCGCAAGAAGCGCAGCCGGAAGAACAGCGCCGCCAATCACGGCAAGCGTCCGAACGCCTGAGCTGTGTTATATGGCCGCGCCTTCGGCGCGGCGTGTACGCGGCCCTGACGGGTCTCGCGTTTCGGCCCCCGAAACCTGTGCCTTCGGCACATGCGCTTCGGGGGCCGAAACGCGAGACGGGCCGCGAACTCCGCCGCGACGGCACGGCCCCCGAGGGGTTGCTCGGGGCCGATGTTGCGGCGGGCCTTATAGGTGGGCGGTTGGGGGATGTTCGCGTGTGTTCAGTGCTCGGGGGGTTTGGGGGAGGGACCCTGGGTTCGGATGGTCACCGAACGGTGGATCTCCAGCGTCAGCCGCTCCCGCAGCGAATCCGGCGCCCGCTCCCCGCCGCATTTGCGGCCGAGCAGGCTCTTGATCTTCTCCTCGATACCGTAGGCCTCGATACACGGCGCACAGTGATCCATATGGTGCTGTAGCCGTTGCCGGGTGGCGTCGTCGCATTCGCCGTCGAGCAGCAACCAGACATCGGCCATCACCGCGGTGCAGTCGAGCTCCATATAGGGATCGTGCTCGGTGCTCACTGCTTGACCTCCTGGCGTACCGAGCCCGCCGGCGTGGACTGTTCGGAGTCGGCGCCGGTGCGGTTGAATCCACGTTCACGCGCCACATCGGCGAGCAAACCCTTCAATTGCTTCCGGCCGCGATGCAGCCGGGACATCACCGTACCGATGGGGGTGCCCATGATGTCGGCAATTTCCTTGTACGGAAAACCTTCGACATCGGCGTAGTAGACGGCCATGCGGAACTCTTCGGGCAATTCCTGCAAGGCCGCCTTGATGGTGTCGTCGGGCAGCGCGTCCAGGGCCTCCACCTCGGCCGAACGCAGACCGGTGGAGGAGTGCTCGGCGGTGGCGGCCAACTGCCAGTCGGTGATCTCGTCGGTGGGGTACTGCGCGGGCTGGCGCTGTTTCTTGCGGTAGGAGTTGATGTAGGTGTTGGTGAGAATGCGATACAGCCAGGCGCGCAGGTTGGTCCCCTCCTTGAAGGACTTGAACCCGGAGAACGCCTTGACGTAGGTCTCCTGCACCAGGTCCTCGGCATCGGCGGGATTGCGGGTCATCCGTAGCGCGGCACCGTAGAGCTGGTCCAGCAGCGGTAGCGCGTCCCGCTCGAACCGCTCCGCCAGTTCGGCCTCGGTCTCCGCGCCGCGAGTACCGCCGGCCTCGACGGTGTCGACATCCGTATCGTCGACCTCCGCGGTAGCGGCCTCCGCATCCGACGCATCGCTGGTGATCGCGTCACCGGTGACTGTGTCGGCGTGGACACCGTCCCCGGTCGCCGCGTCATCGTCGCTCGTCACACGTGTCCCTTCGATCGGCTTATCAGCCAAATCTACGCGCAATACGACATCCCCGAGGAACCGCGTGGACCCGATGAGCCGAGTGGGGCGCGTCGCCGGCGCTTCCTTCCGGGCGGGATGTTCGTCGAGCAGAACGGGCACCGACCAACTCCTTCGTGATAGGGCGGGGATCTGTGCGCCGGGACCCCGACTCACCGGGTCGGGTGGGACGGGCCGACCGAAGCGCTGTGCATTCGCCTACAACATCCGCCCACCGTGATGTGTTCCCACCCCGGCGACCCGCGGGCCGAATCGCCGGTCGCCGACGGTATCCGGCCAGGGGAAGCGCGTCGACGATCAGTAGGGTGGCCGCCGTGGCAAAAGCTTCGACACCGGCCATCCGCGTCCTGGTCCAGGCCGGCGTGGCGCACCACGTGCACGCCTACGAGCACAACCCGCGGGCCGACTCCTACGGCGCCGAGGCGGTCGAGGCGCTCGCCCGACGGGTCGGGGTCGCCCCGGAACAGATCTGCAAGACCCTGGTTCTCGAACTGTCCACCGGCACCCTGGCGGTGGCGGTGCTGCCGGTACCGCGCAGCCTGTCGTTGAAGGCGGCCGCCGCCGCGTTGGGCGCACCGAAGGCGACCATGGCCGACCGAGCCCAGGCCGAACGGAGCACCGGCTACGTGTTGGGCGGTATCTCCCCGCTCGGCCAGCGCAAACGGTTGCCGACCGTGGTGGACGCCTCCGTCCTCGACCGGGACCGCATACTGTGCAGCGCCGGAAAGCGCGGCCTCGAGATCGAACTCGCCCCCGCCGACCTGGTCCGGGTGGCCGCGGCGACCACCGCGTCGATCACCACCTGATATCCGCACCGTTGTCATCCGCACCGTTGTCGGCGGGTTGCGCCCGCGGACGGAAGCCGTATGCGTTACTTGGAAACGACCGAACAGACCGACCCGAGGATGTGATGCGAGATGTCCCTGCGCCACCCGATGCGCACCGTGCTCGTCGCCCTGTCCGGGGCGTTGGTCCTGACCGGCGGCCCGGTGCTGCTGACCACTTCGCCGACGGCGGCGATATCCGGCCCCGCGGCGGTCGCGGCGCCGCGGCATTCGCTCGACAACGGGTCGCGGACCACGGAGGAGAGCGACTATCCGTTCGGGGGCGCTGGGAGCGATTCCGACAGTTCGAAGCGTAACAGCACGGACAACCGTAACAGCGAGAGCGGCCATGACAGCGGGGACGGCCTGGCGGGCCGGGCAGAGGAGGCGGTCGGGGGGATGGCGAGCGCGGTTATCGACCTCAATGCCGACGTGCTCAAATGCGGGTTGAGCATTGTGCTGCCGAATATCGACTGTCCACTGTGACCCCACCCCTGCTGACGCCCCTCGGGTGGCCCGGCACCGGTCGGGGACACCGGGACGTGCACATGATCACAACAGAGTGGTCTGCTCCGCCCGCCCCTCGGCCGGTGCCAGCAGCTTCGGCCCGTTGTTGCGCACGCTGTTCACCAGCGATGGCACCGGCCGCGCGGTGATCTCGGCGACCAGCTCCTCACTCGGCGGCAACAGCAGCTCGGCCGGGGCCGGGTGATCCGGATCGAGCCAGGCGTCCCAGTGTTCGCGTGGCATGGGCAGCGGCATCCGGTCGTGGATACGGGTGAGATCGCCGACCGCGTCGGTGGTCAGGATGGTGCATGACAGCAGCGGATCGCCGTCGGGGTGGGAGCGGTCCCGCCACACCGACCACAGACCGGCCATGTACAGCCGCGAGCCGTCGGCGCATGACATGAAATAAGGGCGCTTGACCACCTTCGGTTTACCGCCTTTGCCCGCGGCCCCCCGAGCCGAGGCCTCGGGCTCCACCAGCCACTCGTACCAACCGTCCATCGGCACCAGGCAGCGCCTGCGCTTCACCGCGTCGCGGAACGACGGCAGGCTCGCCGCTTTGTCGGCTCGGGCGTTGAACAGCGGTTTGCCCTTTACCGGAACACCGGGTTCCGCGGCCTTGGTCCAATGTGGGATCAGGCCCCAACGCATCCGCCGGACACGCAGACGGGGATCGTCGTCGGGGGTGTCGGGGTCGTGCCGCTCGACGAGCGTGAGAATCTGCGTCGTGGGAGCGACGTTGTAATTGGCCTGTTCCGGGTGCGCCGCGGCGGGTTCCCCGGCCGAGCGCGCGGTCGCACCGGGACTGCCCGCGTCCGCGGGTCCGCCGCTATCGATGCCGGTCTCGTCGATAGCGTCCAACTCCGCCGCGAGGCGACCGGGATTCGTCGTCATCGCATACCGTCCGCACATGTTCTCGATACTCCCATCGGGGACCGACAGTGTTTATGGCGCGGCCTTCGGCAGCGCGGGTCGGGGCGCTCGTGACCCCGGGTCTTCCTTCCCTCCGCGAATCCGCCGACGCGAATTCGCTCCGGTCGGTCCAGAGCAGGGGCGGGCCCCACCACCGGGGTGAGTCGTTCGGGAAGGTGACGACCGGGGCCGGCGACCCGGATTCCCTCTCACAGGTGTCGGCACGATATCGCCGCAGCGAGTGCGGGCTCCGGACGGTTTCGTACACCAGGTTGAACAGGCTGTACGACGGTCCTTGAAGCCGCTGCGGATGGACGCGCGAGATCTTCGTGCCCGGTCGGTGAAGTGCATGGTCTCGATGGGATGTCGGATTGCGGTCCGATGCGGGCAGCCCAGGTGGAGACAATCTCTTCGGTCTCGGGGACAATGGATGGCACGAAGTGGTGAATAGCTGAGAGTTATGTCATACCATTCTCTCACCGGGGACGCGGCGGTCATGCGGTCCGCCCGTTCGCGCGCGCATCGACCGCCGACTTCCGCAGAGGAGACCCCCGTTGACAACCACCGAAAAGATCACCGACAAAGAGGCGGTGCTGACCTCGGTCGATCCGGCCACCGGCGCGACGCTGGCCACCTACCCGATCGCGGACGACGAGGCCGTGCGCGCCGCCGTCGCCAAGGCTCGCGCCGCCGCCCCCGCCTGGGAGCAGCTCGGCTTCGACGAGCGCCGCAAGGCCCTGTTGCGCTGGTCGAGCAAGCTGGTCGCGAAATCGGACGAGTTCTGCGAACTCATCCACGCCGAGAACGGCAAACCACTCGACGACGCGTTCCTCGAACTCATGCTGGCACTCGAGCACATCGCCTGGGCGGCCAAACACGCCAAGAAGGTGCTGGCTCCCCAGAAGGTCCCCTCCGGCCCGATGATGTCGAACTTCTCGGCCCGGATCGAATACCGTCCGCTCGGCGTGATCGGCGTGATCGGCCCGTGGAACTACCCGGTCTACACCCCCAACGGCTCCATCGCCTACGCCCTCGCCGCCGGTAACACCGTCGTATTCAAACCGTCGGAATACTCCACCGGGATCGGCAACTTCCTGGCCGAGGCATTCGCCGAGGCCAATCCACAACTGCCCGAAGGCGTGTTCCGCACCGTCAACGGCTACGGCGCCACCGGCGCGGCCCTGGTGAAGGCGGGGGTCGACAAGGTCGCGTTCACCGGTTCCCCGGGCACCGGGCGCAAGATCATGGCCGCCGCCGCCGACACCCTCACCCCCGTGCTCCTGGAATGCGGCGGTAAGGACCCGGTGATCGTCGCCGCCGACGCCGATGTGTCGGCCGCCGCCGACGCCGTCGCCTGGGGTGCCACCTCCAACAGCGGCCAGACCTGCGCCGGTGTGGAGCGGGTGTATGTGGACAAGTCGGTGCGCGACGAGTTCGTCACCGAACTGACCAGGATTCTCACCGATGTCAAGCCCGGCTCGGACAAGAACGCCCACTACGGTCCGATGACCATGCCGAGCCAGATCGCGATCGTGAAACGGCATATCGAGGACGCGCTCGCCAGGGGCGGCAAGGCCGTGCTCGGCGGTGTGGAGTCGGTGAAGGAACGGTTCATCGAGCCGGTCGTGCTGGTCGACGTGGACGAGGACTCCGCGGCCGTCAAGGAGGAAACCTTCGGCCCGACCGTCACCGTCACCACGGTGAACAGCATCGACGAGGCGATCGAACTGGCCAACAACACCACCTACGGCCTGGCCTCGGCGGTGTACTCGAAGAGCCGGGGTGTGGAGATCGCGCGGCGCCTGAAGGTCGGCGCCACCTCGGTCAACTCGGTGCTCGGCTTCGCGGCCATCCCGGGCCTGCCGTTCGGTGGCAGCGCCGACTCCGGCATCGGCCGCATCCACGGCGAGCCCGGTCTGCGCGAGTTCGTGCGGCCGCATTCGATCGCGGTCCAGCGCTTCGCCATCCCGGGGATGGCGCTGCTCAGCTACCGCCGCACCCAGGCGAATATGAAGATGCTACGCAAGATGGTGCCGCTGCTGCACGGCCGGCACAAGTGAGCGGGCCGCGACGGCTCGACAGGCGCGGTAAGCGCAAGTGAACAATCACAGGTGGTGCTCGGAATCTCATTTTCCGAGCACCACTGTCACGTCCGGATAGGTCATGCGCGAAGATAGGCGAGTGAGTTTCTGGCCAGCGCCCCACGTCGATGTCCCGGTTCAGGCGTCCGTGACCCTGCCGGGCTCCAAATCCATCACCAATCGGGCGCTGGTCCTGGCCACGCTCGCCGATGAACCGTCCACCATCACCGGCGCCCTGCGCAGCCGCGACACCGAGCTGATGATCGCCGCGCTGAGCGCACTCGGCGCCGAGATCACCGGCGACGGCGATACCCTCGAGGTGGTGCCCCGCCCGCTGCACGGCGGCCAAATCGACTGCGGCCTCGCCGGCACGGTGATGCGCTTCCTGCCGCCGGTCGCCGCCCTGGCCGCGGGCGACAGCGCCTTCGACGGCGATATCCAGGCCCGGGTCCGCCCGCTGCGCACCATCTTGGACGCGCTGCGCGGTCTCGGCGCCGAAATCGACGGTGACGCCCTGCCGTTCACGGTGCACGGCAAGGGCGAACTGCGCGGTGGAACGATCACCATCGACGCGTCGGGGTCCTCGCAGTTCGTATCGGGACTGCTGTTGTCGGCGGCCCGGTTCGACGACGGTCTGGTGGTGCGACACAGCGGCAGCCCGCTGCCGTCCATGCCGCATATCGAGATGACGGTGGAGATGTTGCGCCGCGCCGATGTCGCGGTGGAGGCGCCCACCGATGCCCGCAAAGAACAGGTCTGGACGGTGCGCCCCGGCCGGATCCACGCCGTCGACTGGGAGGTGGAGCCGGACCTGTCCAACGCCACCCCGTTCCTGGCGGCCGCCGCCATCACCGGCGGGCAGGTGAGCATCCCGCACTGGCCGCGGCTGACCTCTCAGCCCGGCGATGTGATCCGCGAGATCCTGGTGCGGATGGGCGCCGAGGCGCGGATCTTCGACGGTGTCCTCACCGTCACCGGGCCGGACCGGCTGGCGGGCATCGATATCGACCTGCACGACGTCGGCGAGCTGACACCCACGGTCGCCGCCCTCGCCGCGCTGGCCGACTCGCCGTCCGTCCTGCGCGGTATCGCGCACCTGCGCGGCCATGAGACCGACCGACTGGCCGCCCTGTCCACCGAGATCAACCGGCTCGGCGGACAGGTCCGGGAAACCGACGACGGGCTGGAGATCACCCCCGCCCCGCTGCACGGCGGTCGCTGGCGTTCCTATGCCGATCACCGGATGGCCACCGCCGGCGCGATCCTGGGTCTGGCGGTCCCCGGGGTGGAGATCGAGGACATCGGGACCACCGCGAAGACACTGCCCAACTTCGTGGCGCTGTGGGAGGCCATGCTCGATCCGGAGCACGCCGACCAGGGGGCGGTGTCCTGAGTCGGCGCGGCCGTTCCTCGGCCAGTTACGACGAGACGGATGTGCGGGTGCGTCCGGGCCGCAGCTCGCGCCCGCGCACCAAGAACCGGCCGGAGCATCGGGATGCCCAACCGGCCATGGTGGTGTCGGTGGACCGGGGCCGCTGGGGTTGTGTGCTCGACGGCGACCCGGACCGACCGATCGTGGCCATGCGCGCCCGCGAACTCGGCCGCACCCCTATCGTGGTGGGCGACCGGGTGCATGTGGTCGGTGACCTGTCCGGCCGCCCGGACACCCTGGCCCGGATCGTGCGGGTGGCCGAGCGCACCACTGTCCTGCGCCGTACCGCCGATGACACCGACCCGTTCGAGCGCGTGGTCGTCGGCAATGCCGAACAGCTGTTCATCGTGGTCGCGCTCGCCGACCCGCCACCACGCACCGGTTTCGTCGAACGCACCATGGTCGCCGCCTACGCCGGCGGTCTGGAACCGATTCTGTGCCTGACCAAACATGATCTGGCCGACGGCACCGAATTCGCCGCGGCCTTCGCCGATCTCGATCTCACCATCGTCTACGGCGGTATCGAAGACCGTCTCGATACCGTGTTGGAACTGCTCACCGGCCGCCTCACCTGCTTCTTGGGCCATTCCGGGGTCGGCAAGTCGACACTGGTGAATCGCCTTGTCCCCGAAGCGGATCGAGCTGTCGGCGAGGTCTCGGGCGTCGGCAAGGGCAAACACACCTCGACCCAGTCGGTGGCGCTGCCCCTACCCGACAGCGGCTGGGTCATCGACACCCCCGGTGTCCGCTCCTTCGGCCTGGCCCATATCACCCCCGACGATGTCATCGCTGCCTTCACGGATCTGTCCGCCGCCACCGAGGACTGTCCCCGCGGCTGCACCCACCTCGGCCCGCCCGCCGACCCCGAATGCGCCCTGGACGACCTCCCGGGCAAAGAACGCCGCGTCGCCGCCATCCGCCGCCTACTGGTCGCCCTGGCCTCGAACGATCCCTGGTGATCCCGACCGGCCGCTCGTCATCGTTTGGGTGGTAGCGATCGCGCGTATTCCGCTCCGCGGTCGCTCCATTCCCGCAACGCCCCGTCATCGGCCACCGCCTCGGCCGTGACCCGCAGCCATCCGTCCAGTTCCCGCCCGCGCATGACCATCGGCGAAACCCGCACATCGTCCACAAGCGCACCCCCTTCCACCGGATCGACCCGCACCATCAACCCGCCCTGTCCGCTGACCGCCAACGCCATGTTCCCCTCCACCAGGAACGCCAACCCGCCGAACATCCTGCGCTCCGTGACGCCGGGACCCTTTCCGATCAACTCCCGGATTCGTTCGGCCAACTCTTCGTCGTATGCCATCGCTCCAGTCTGGGCTCGCCCACCGACATATCCCGGACGCGCCGCCGCACGGCTCCCGTCGGCCCTGCGTTACCGGCTATCGATCGGCGGCACACAACCGGCAGGGCGGGGTCGCCGACTCGCCGGCCGTACCGCGCAGATAGGGCTCCAGATGCCGGGCGATCGCCTCGGCGAGCATGGGTGGCACCGCATTGCCGATCTGTCGGGCGATCTCGACCTTGGTTCCGCACCAGCCGAACGAGTCCGGAAAACTCTGCAGCCGCGCCGCTTCGAAATGGGTGATCGGACGGTCCACACTGCGAGAAGGATCGTCGCGATCCCACTGGGGATGCAGATACTGTCCTTTCTCGGGCTTGTAGAACTCGGTCCGGACCGTCAGCGAAGGCATATCCCAACGCATTCGGCCCATGACGTCGGTGGTGCCGGTTTTCTTCTCCCGCCAGCACCGCGACAGCAGGTGATCGGGCAGATCGAAGCGACCGCCACCCGGCGGGATATGCCGGTAACGCTGTAGCGACAGCGCTGTCGGGTTGCGTCCGATATGCAGATCCGGGGTCTTGAACACCCCGCGCACCCGCTCACCGAACACCTCGGTCCACGAGTCGGGCAGTTCCCGGGTCGGCAGGATCTCCGGTAGGCCCGCCAGCACATCACGGGTCGTATGCCATACGGGTCCGCTCCCCGCGGCGCCGGGGCGGATATGCGTCGGTTCAGGCAACGGGATCTCCCCGATCCGCGAGCCGATCACGATCGTGCGTTTACGCCGCTGCGGTACGCCGAAATCGGCGGCGAGCAGAAACCCCGCCGCGAGCCGGTAGTCCTCCAACAGCCCGCCCGGCCCCGCCTCGGCCCGCAGCAGGGCGAACTCGCTCGACGAGAAGAACCGGTCCACGTTCTCGATCACGAAAACCAGCGGCCGCGCATACCGGACGAAACGGATGTATTGCTTCCACAACGCGTTTCGTGGGTCGTCCACATTCTTCGAACCGAGGTTGGAAAACCCCTGGCACGGCGGCCCGCCGATGACCACATCGACGTCCGGGATCGCGGAGTCGGCGATATCGGTGATATCCGCGTAGCGGGTGTGGGCCTCTCCGAAGTTCACCGCGTAGGTCGCCGCGGCCGCCCGGTCGAACTCCACCGCCATCACCGACTCGTAGCCCCCGGCAGCGGTGAAACCGGCGGTCATTCCACCGCAACCCGCGAACAGGTCGATCACCGTCAACGATCGTGAGCTCACCCGGCAACCCTAGCGAACCCGCGACCGTGCCGGACCGGGTCGTCGGCGTGGCGGCCCGCGACACCCCCCACCGCACCGGAGGGATTCGGGTCCGGCCTCGCCGCGGCGCCTCTACGATCGAACCCCATGGTGGGTCAGCCGGGATCGCAGCACGCCGATCTGGCCGGTCGATGGATGGCCGCGCTCGGCGGTGGAGACCACGTCCATGGGGTACCGGCAAGCCACGACGAGGTGCTGCGCCTACTGACCGAACTCGTCGGCGAACTCGACGACGCGGTGAACGACCACGCCGCGGCGTCCCGGGCGGCCGATGTGGGAGCCCGGTTGGCGCGCGAGCATGCTGTCGACGACGAAACACTCGGTCGCAGTATCACCGTGCTGTACGAGCGCTTTCTCGGCCCACACCCCGACGACCCCGGCCGGCTGGAGTTGCTCGGCGCCTTCGCCACCGGCTATGTGCGCGCGCTACGTACTCGGCTGCTGAACCAGCAGGAAAGCCTTCGCAACGCCGAGAGCACGGCCCGCCGCCATGTCGAGGAACGCCTACGGGCCACCGAGGCCCGGATGCGTGCGGTATTCGCCCAGGCCGGAATAGGCACCGCCCTGTCGGACACGTCCGGCTGCATCCTCGAGGTCAATGCCGCCTTCGCGCAGATGCTCGGCTACACCCCCGAGCAGATGTGCCGACTGCCGATGAGCGCCCGGTCCCACCCGACCGATCCGCCCGATATATGGGATTTCTACGCGAGCCTGATCCACGGCGAGCGAGAGCACGCCCAACTGGAGAAGGCCTACCGCCACCGCGACGGCCACACCGTGTGGACCAATATCAATGTCTCCCTCATCCGGGACGACAAGGGGAAACCCCGCTACATCCTGGCCTTGGTCGAGGACATCTCCGAACGCCGCGCCCTGCGTGAACACCTCGACTACCGCGCCAACCACGACGAGCTCACCGGCCTGCCGAACCGCTCGTGTTTCCTCGACGCGCTGGCCACCGCCTTCGCCGACCCCGAGGCCGCCTGCGGGCTGTGCTACCTCGATCTCGACCATTTCAAAACCGTCAACGACACCTTCGGCCACGCGATCGGCGACCGGGTGCTGGTCCAGGCCGCGACCCGCCTCGCCGACTGCACCACGGGCGACCAGCTGGTCGCCCGCATGGGGGGCGACGAGTTCGTCATCCTGGTACCGCACACCTGCGGAGACGATCAGCTCGCGAAACTCGCCGACACCGTGCTCGACGCGTTCGCCGAGCCGTTCGATATCGACGGCACCCGGTTGAGTATCAGCGCCAGCATCGGTGTGATGGAACGCCGCCCGGAGCACACCAGCGCCGATCAGCTGCTCAATGCCGCCGATACCAGCATGTACTGGGCGAAGACCGGGGGACGCGGCCGGTACGCGGTCTTCGACCCGGCCCGCGGCGAACTCGAGCACACCCGTGCCGAACTGTGCGCGGCGCTACCACAGGCATTGACCCGCGGCGAGTTCTTCCTCGACTACCAGCCGATCCTCGACCTCGCCACGGAACGCACCGTCGCGGTGGAGGCGCTGGTGCGCTGGCGGCATCCCGAATACGGTGTCCTGTCACCGGCCTGTTTCGTCGAGCTGGCCGAGGACAACGGCCATATCGGCGCGCTCACCGAGTTCGTGCTGGAACGGGCCTGCCGCGACCACCCCTCGGGCGGATCCGTCAGCTCTCCTCTGGTGAGTGTGAACATCTCCGCCGCCGATATGGCCGAGCACGGCTGGCTGGACCGAGTCCGCGCCATTATCGCCTGCACCGGGATCGAACCCGCGAACCTGCAGCTCGAGCTGACCGAAAGCGCCTTCATGGATACCGTCCGCCGCCCGGTGCGCGCCTTGCACGAGCTCGCCGACAGCGGGGTACGCCTCGCGATCGACGATTTCGGCACCGGGTATTCGAATCTGGCGTATCTGAGCAGACTGCCGCTGCACACCATCAAACTCGCCGGCCCGTTCATCGATCACATCAGCACCCCCCGCTCGGCCGGCGCCGCGGACCTGCTCATCCTGCGCAAGATCATCGAGCTCGCGCACGGTCTCGGACTCACCGTCACCGCGGAATGCGTGGAGACCCGCGATCAGGCCGATCGGTTGCGCGACCTCGGCTGCGATACCGCCCAGGGTTGGTATTTCCACCGGCCGATGCCGATCGAGCGCCTCACCGCCCTGCTCGCCGAGGAGCGGCGGAAGGCGGAACCACCCCAGGGCGGCCTCCTCGGCGGGGTCATGACCACCCGATAGCCGATATCGATCGGGCCGCGTCGGGTCACCTGCCGGGTGCGGGGTCGGAGTGATCCGCCACTCGGCCGTGCCCGCCGGTCGCTCAGTCCTCCCGCACCTCCGACAGTCCTGCGCGGGCGGGTCGCACCTGCTGGTGCGGGGCCTCGGGTCCGGCCGCGACCAGCGATTCGTGTGTCGGCGGATCGCTGGGCACATGGTCGGGGCGACGCAGCTCGAATTCCTTGCGCAGCACCGGGACCACCTCGCGGCCCAACCGCTCGATTTGCTCCAGCACCACGTCCAGGGGCAGGCCGGCGTGATCGGTGAGGAACAGTTGGCGCTGATAATCACCCACGTAGTCGGCGAAGCCGAGGGTGCGTTCGATCACCTGCTCGGGTGTCCCGACGGTCAGCGGGGTCTGGGTGGTGAACTCCTCCAGCGACGGCCCGTGCCCGTATACCGGCGCGTTGTCGAAGTAGGGGCGGAAGAACCGCTTCGCCTCGGCCTCGGTATCGGCCATGAACACTTGGCCGCCGAGACCCACGATGGCCTGGTCCGCCGCACCGTGTCCGTAGTGTTCGAACCGCCGCCGGTACAGTCCGACCATCTGTTCGGTGTGTTCTTTGTTCCAGAAGATGTGGTTGTGGAAGAAGCCGTCGCCGTAGAAGGCGGCCTGTTCGGCGATTTCCGGTGACCGGATCGAACCGTGCCACACGAACGGCGGGGTGTCGTCCAGCGGGGCGGGTGTGGCGGTGAAGCCCTGGAGCGGGGTACGGTACCGGCCCTGCCAGTCGACCTGCTTCTCCCGCCACAGCCGGCGCAGCAGATGGTAGTTCTCGATGGCCATCGGAATGCCCTGGCGGATGTCCTTGCCGAACCACGGATACACCGGCGCGGTATTGCCGCGTCCGAGCATCAGGTCCACCCGGCCGTCGGCCAGGTGCTGCAGCATGGCGTAGTCCTCGGCGATCTTCACCGGATCGTTCGTGGTGATCAGGGTCGTCGCGGTCGACAGCCGGAGCCGTTCGGTGCGGGCCGCGATATAGCCGAGCATGGTGGTCGGCGACGACGGTACGAATGGTGGGTTGTGGTGTTCGCCGGTGGCGAAGACGTCCAGACCGACTTCTTCGGCCTTCGCCGCGATCGCGACCATCGCCATGATCCGCTCGGCCTCACTCGGCGTGCGGCCGTTCGTGGGGTCGGTGGTGACGTCCCCCACGGAGAAGATTCCGAACTGCATATGCCCTCCTCGGCCGCTTCCGGCATTTAGTGGATATGTCAACCAGTGGAACGGTGGACCCTGTCGGTGTATTCCGGCCGGTCCGATCCGGGCGACTCCGCAACGGTTCGGGCCGAGACCACCGTCGAGCGCATGCCGATCCCTGGAATGGGTATGTCCCGGATACCGGGCGTAACGGCCGCATCGGCACTCACCCGACGCCCCGAACCCGGGCCTCGGTGAAACCGGTACCACGTGGCACAGTTAGGCCACCGCCGCCGCGAAGCGCGGATTTGCCGATAGGTCGCCGATATCATCGCAGGCGCCCGCCCGCAGGACCGAAGTACAGGTAGTACCGATGACAAGCCAGCCGGAAACCCCAGCTCCCGAGATACCCGAGACCGGGGTCCGGTCCAGCGTCGTGGAAACCCCGCGGCCACCGCAGTCGTGGAACTACTTTCCCCCGCCGCGGGAGCTGCGCGGCAACCTGAACGGCTGGACCTACCTGGTTGTCTTCATGGCCGCCGTCCTCGTGACCATCCTGCTGGCACAGGCCATCGCATCGATGGACTCCGGGCAACCGCTGCGCCCCTGGTTCTACACCTCGACCGCCGTATGGGTGGTCTCGCTGCTGGGCATGCTGTCGGCGTTCTCACGCGGACGCACCCGGCTCGAGATCAAGAGCACCCGGTTCGAACACGACCGAGGCGGGCTGGTGATCCGCCGCTCGTTGGCCTACGAAATCGCCGCGATCCTCTGCCTCGGCAGCCTGTCGGCGGCCTGCGCGCTCTTCGGCATCGGCACCCACCTCGATTCCCTCACCCTCCCGCTGCACCCGCCGATCCCCCCGTGGGCCGCACTCGCCGTGGCGGTCGCGGCATTCGCCTACCTGGTGGTGTACCTGGCGCGACCGCAGGCCCACCGACTGGTCCTGCGGCCCGGCCATATCGTCTTCCCGACGATCGCCCGGCCCGTGAAACTCCTCGGCTGGGCCGCCGTGAGCGATGTCACGGTCGTCTCGCACAACAGCTGCCAGGGCGCGGTCCGTCTCGAGTCCCCGTCCCGGAAATCGAAGCGGGCGAAGCGCGAATACATCCGCGCGGAGAAATTGTCGATCGGCTCGGCGGCCACCTACTGGCTGGTCCGCTTCTACCTCCGGCACCCCGAACTGCGCGACGAACTGTCCGACAAGCGGGCCGTCGAACGTCTGCGCTCATACGCGGTGGTCGACGAGCACTGAAGGTGGCGCTATCTGCCGGACCGGTACGAATTCGAGGCCTCGGTGTGCCGTTTCGGTTCCGGAGCGGCGCCGGGGTAGCGCGCACGCTACCCCGGAGCGGGTGCGCACACCACCGACATTCCGCGGCGCTCGCCGTGTGATGGAGGTATGACCACAGCACCTTCCGACCTCGCCCCTCCTGTCCCCGTCGATCCGACGCGGGCGCGAGGGGTCCGGTGGTTTCTGCTACTCGCCTTCGCGGGAGCCTGGATTCCGTGGGGGCTCGCGGGGGCGGCCGGATACTCGCTCGACGATCCGGTCGTCCAACTGCTGTCCGGCGGCGTGTTCGCCCCCGCGCTCGCGGCGATCGTCGTGCGTCGGTGGATCACCCGCGAAGGATTCGCCGACTCCGGCCTGCGGCCGGCAATCGGCCGGGCCAGGTCGTCGTATCTGGTCGCGGCGCTGCTGCCGCTCGGTATCCTCGCGGTCGCGCTCACCCTCGCCACCGCGATCGGATGGTGGGATCCCCTGAGCCGGGATTACGGTTTCGGCGACGCGGTATTCCTGGTGATCGCCCTCGTGGCCCCCGTGGTGGCCGCCCCGGTGTTCTGGGGGGAGGAGTTCGGCTGGACGTCGTATCTGCGCGACCGTCTCCTCCCCGGCCGCCCCATAGCCACCACTTTCGCGACGGGTCTGATCTGGGGCGTATGGCACTGGCCGCTGCCGTGGGTGGGGTATCTCGGCTCCGACGGCACGGCGGTCGACGCGTTCGTCGCCATGCTGTTGTGGCTGCCGCTGTCGATCCTGCTCGAGTTCGTGATCGGTTGGCTGTGGGCCCGCGGCGGCTCGGTATGGCCGGCGACCATCCTGCACGGCGGCAGCAACCTCGTGGTCGCCGCGGGGCTCGAACGGTTCGTGGACGGTCCCGGCACCTTCGTGACTGCCACTACGCTGCTGATGTGCGCAGCCTATCTACCCGTGGTGGCGTGGATCGTCGTGACCACGAAGTTCGGCGGTCCACGCGGCTCGCACGCGGCGACGACCGAAGGGACTCACCGATGAACAGCGTGGCATCGGCCCTGCGAGCCGGCCCGCGCTACCTCGTGTCGTCGTGGCCGTGGCGCACCGTGATCTACGTGGCCCTCGGCGGTGTCCTGGCGCTGGTCACTCTGATCGGCATCGTTCCCCTCCTCGCCCTCGGCCTGACCCGTCGCCTCCGGGCGGCACTGTGGGAGCCGGTGCTGCGCGCGCACTGCGCCCGACTGCGGCTGATCGACCCCGTCCTCGCCATCCGCGCCGACGCCCGGGTGCGGGCGGCCGCCGACAACGAGCGCCTGCCCTCCGTCCGGCAGCTCGCCTACGCCGTCGGCGCGGCCGTGTCCGGGGGTGCCGCGTTCGTCCTGGCGGCCCTCGCGTCCGCCATTGTGGCAATACTCCTCGTGGCGCCACGACTGGTCCGCGACGACCACTTCGACCTCGGGCCCTGGACCGTCGACACCGCGTCCCGGGCATGGCCGGTCGCCGCCATCGGATTTCTCGCCGGCGTGGTGCTGCTCGTTCTCCTCGGCTGCTGGGCGGCGCTCGAGGGCGCGGCGGCGCGGGCCCTGCTGATCTCCGATTCCGACCGGTGGCGGCACGAGGCCGAGCGGATCGAAAGCTCCCGATCCGGTCTGCTCGAGGCGGAGGGCTTCGAACGGGAACTGCTCGAATCCGAACTGCACGACCGCGTCCAGCACCGCCTCGTCGCCCTGTCCATGAGCCTGGGCCTGACCGAGGCGAAGGACGAGAACGGTCCCGCCGGGCGCCTCGCCGCCGACGCCCACCGGCAGGTCGACGAGACATTGGCCGAACTGCGGGCCGTATTGCGCGGGTTCTCGCCTCGCGCCCTGGTCGAACGCGGCCTCGAACCGGCCCTGGTCGACCTCGCCGCGGATATGCCCCTGGATGTGACCTTCGACCTCGAAGGCGGGCCCGACACGCACAACCGGCTGCCCTCGGCGGTCGAGCACATGTCCTACGTACTCGTGGCCGAAGCCCTCACCAATGTCGCCCGGCACACCGACGCCCACCGGGTGGTCGTGCACGGCGCCCGCGCCGGATCGACGTGGACGCTGCGCATCACCGACGACGGTCCCGGCGGCGCCCACATTCCGCCGGGCCACGGCATCGATCGGCTGACCCGCCGGGTCGCCGCGCTAGACGGCACGCTCACGATGACGAGCCCACCCGGCGGACCGACCACCCTCCGAATGGAGTGCCCGGTGTGATATCGCATCAGCGTCCGCTGTGTGTCGTGGTGGCCGAGGACAGCCCCCTGCTGCTGGCCGGGTTGGAAAGTGTGCTCGCCTCGGCCGGTCATCAGGTGAGTGCGACAGTCACCGACGCACCCGGTCTCGTGCACGCCTGGAAGGCGTACCGACCGGACCTGGTCATCACCGATGTGCGGATGCCGCCGACCGACACCGACGACGGACTACGCGCCGCGGCCGAACTCCGCCGTCGGCAACCCGGCCTTCCGATAGTCGTCCTCTCCCAGTACGTGTCCGTCGCCTACCTCGACGACCTTCTCGGTGCCGACCCCGCCCAGGGCGGCGTGGGCTACCTGCTCAAGGACCGGGTGGGACACGTCCGCTCGTTCCTCGACACCGTCGACCGGGTGGCCCGCGGCGAGACGATCGTCGACCCCGACGTCGTGCGGGCCCTCGTCAAATCCACCCGCAACCGCGCGCCCCTGGACGACCTCACCCCCCGGGAGCGCGAGGTCCTCGCACTGGTCGCCGAGGGCCACACGAACTCCGGTATCGCCCAACGGCTCACCGTCTCCGAAGCCGCCGTGCGCAAACACATCGGATCCATTTTCGCGAAACTGCCCCTCCAGGACGGTGACCGGCGAGTGCAGGCGACACTCATCTATCTGCGATCGCTGGGCTGATCCTCCTTCCCGATCCGGGCATGCAGCGCCGCGGCGAACCAGGCGACCTCGGCCAAGGCCCCGATCGTGAGGAGGTTCCCGTCGTCCATACGACCGGCCTGACGTCTCCCCCCGATGGAGACTCAGGCCGTGATCGCCTGCACGGCCGCTGCCCAGGTCAGTTCTCCGACGAGCAGGAGGTCCACGGGGACGGCGCCGCGAAGACCGGCATTGGGAGTCGTCCACCAGGCCGCGACCCGCCACGGGTCGTCCTTCGCGCCCAGTTTCCGGTTCACTTCCCTCGCGATAGGGTCTATCCGGTTCCCGGCGGTGTCCAACTGGAAATTCGGAAACCGAAACGACCTTCCCACCGGAAGCCCCAGCAGCTCGGAGCGAAGCCGGTGATACCGGACGGCGCTGGTCCTGCGTCTGGGGGTCGGACTCGGATCGATGACCGCTCCCGCTTCGGACGCGCCCACGCATTCGAGCCGCTGCAGGATCTCGCGGTGTTCGGCGGGAAGCGGGTCCGGCGGCGGCACATAGGACCGCGACCACAGCGGTTGTTCCTCCCAGCCGGGTGGACATCCGATACGGCCCGCCGGCTGGGCGACGGCCGCCAGTCCCGATGCGATCAACTCCGCGGTGTCGATCCGCCACCTCGACTGCGGGTCGAGCCGGCCGGTGAGGTAGGCGAGGATCGCGAGGGAGGCGTATACCCTCGATCGCGAGTGGGTGCCGGTCGCGTGCGCGAGATCGGGGAAACGGTCGAGCCGACCGACCTGCTCGACCATATTCCTGTTCCACACCCGCAGGTGGTGGGCGCAGGCGTTGCGCAGACTCGCGAGGTTGGCGATCCACTTCGTCAGCGCCGCACCGTCACCATCGCAATTACCGTCGTACACCCCGAAACTCGCGGCGATGATGTTCTTGTGCTGCGGTTTCAGACCGGCGAGGAGGGTGGCGAGGCTCCCGAACCCCAGCAACTCCGTGACGACCCAGACCGGAAGGGGCATACCGTATTTGGCCCTGAAGTGCTTGACGAAATCCTCTTTCGACCGGTCCTCGAGACGCCGCACATTCCTCAACCACTGTCCGTGCGGGCTCTCGAGCCAATGGGCCCGGCCGACAATCGGGTTCTGCTCGTCGAATTCGGTGAACTTGTGGTCCAGTAGCGCCGGGTCGAGATGGGCGAAGGCGTGTCCGGCGCCCAGCGTGTAGCCGAGCTGGACCCGCAACGCGACCTCGACCCGTTCGATCGCGTCGAGAATATGCAGCCGCAGGCGTCGGTCGAACTCGTAGATACCCACGACCCGCTCGAACGTGGTCCCCGGAATGAACGTGTCCCCCACGACCTTCCCCGTCCCCTCGGGGTTCGGCTCCAGAGCCCGGAAGATGTACCAGTATCCGCTCAGCCGGTAGTAACCGATCCTGCTCAATACCCGGACTGCCGCCGCCTCGTCATCGACGACCATTCCCCGTCCACGCAGGAGGCCGACCTGCTCGGACAGAGTTTTGAAGGGCTTCTCGTAGCTCGTGACGGACCGCCCCCTGCGCGAGCCCGAGGGCGTATGCTCACCCACCGAGCAATACCTTTGATACGCTCTGCGCATACGGCCGACCGCCCACTCCCGCCCCAGGGAGGGACGGTCGGTTCTCTGTTTCGAACATCCCCTGCTTCGGTCCGTACCCACTCGGTCGAGGTGGTCCTTGTCGATCTCGACCGAGGACCCTCTCGCACTGCCGGATATCGACACCGTACTCCATCGTCGACCGGGCGAGACGGAGGCCGTCGACCAGGACGTTCCGGCAGGGAGCGGGTACAGAACCGTCCCTGCCGTTCGACCTCCTCGGGTCCGGGGCGCCGCCTCGGCGGACGGCGCCCGGGCCGCTTCCTCGGCACGTCGTGGCCGTGGGGGGCTAACGGAACGCCGACAGGCCGGTGAGCGCCTGGCCGATGATGAGCTGGTGCACCTCGCTGGTGCCCTCGTAGGTGAGCACCGACTCCAGATTGTTCGCGTGCCGAAGGATCGGGAACTCGAGGGTGATACCGGCGGCCCCGAGGATGGTGCGACATTCGCGGGCGATGCCGATCGCCTCCCGAACATTGTTGAGCTTGCCCAGGGAGATCTGCTCCGGCCGGAGCTCGTGCTCGTCCTTGAGCCGGCCGAGTTGGAGCGCGAGCAGCATTCCCTTGCCCAGTTCGACCGCCATATCCGCGAGCTTGGCCTGGGTGAGCTGGTAGGCCGCGAGCGGCTTGTCGAAGATATCGCGCCGGCCGGCGTACTCGATCGCGGTCTCCAAGCAGTCGCGCGCCGCGCCGAGCGAGCCGAACACGATCCCGAAGCGGGCCTCGTTCAGGCAGGACAGCGGACCTCGCAGCCCGCGCACCTCCGGAAAGGCGGCCGATGCCGGCAGTCGCACACTGTCGAGGACCAGTTCGCTGGTGACCGAGGCCCGCAACGAGAGTTTGCGTTTGATCTCGGGAGCGGAGAAGCCGGGAGTATCGGTCGGCACGACGAAGCCGCGAACCCCCTTGCCGTTCTTGCCCTCCTCGGTCTGCGCCCACACCACCGCGACATCGGCCACCGACCCGTTGGTGATCCACATCTTGTTGCCGTTCAGGATCCAGTCGGCGTTCGCCCCGGAACCGTCCCGCCGGGCGCGGGTCCGCATCCCACCGGGGTCGGAGCCGAAATCGGGTTCGGTCAGCCCGAAGCAGCCGAGCGCCTCCCCCGCGGCCATCCGCGGCAGCCACTCCTGTTTCTGCTCCTCGCTGCCCCACTTCCAGATCGCGAACATCGCCAGCGATCCCTGCACCGAGACCAGCGAACGCAGGCCGGAATCGCCTGCTTCCAATTCCATACACGCCAGGCCGTAGGCGGTGGCGCTGGTGCCCGCACAACCGTAGCCCTCCAAGTGCATGCCGAGGACGCCGAGCGCACCGAGTTCCTTCGCCAGCTCACGGGCGGGGATCCGACCGGATTCGTACCACTCGGCGATATGCGGCTTGACGGACTTCTCGACATAGGCGCGGACGGTGTCGCGGATATCGCGATCCGCCTCGTCGATGAGGCGGTCCACCGAGAAGAGTTCGAGCGGGTTCTGTGCCATGGGATGTCCTTACCGGGAGATCGGGAAAGTCAGGGGAAGGCCGAGACGCCGGTCTCGGCCCGGCCGATGAGCAGCGGGGCCGCGGCGCAGTCGGTGGAGATTTCGGCGATCATGTCCTGGATGAGTTGGAAGGAGGCCGGCGGACGACCGAACTGCCGACGCCGGCCACTGTAGTCGACGGCCGCTTCCGAACGGCCCTGGATGATGCCGGTGCACCCGGCGCCCACCGAGACCCCGCCCCTTGTCCGAGACCCCGCCCCTTGTCGGGGGCTGCATCGCGATCTCGAAGCCCTCGCCGTCCGCACCGAGCAGCGCATCGGCCGAGATACACACGTCCAGGCCATCCTGGCAATAACTTGCACAATCGAGCCCATACCGATATTCAGATGCCGGTTTCGGTCGGTGCCGCGAAGAACATCTCGAGCTCGTCGGCCAGTCCGGCCATCTGTTCTCCGGCTTCCAAGGGAAACGAGATGCTCACGGCCCACTGTTCCTGGTACAAGGCGTAATCGATACGCCGTGCGGACCAGGTCAACCAGACTTTGCCTCCAGAGTGATGCGTCGCCGTCAATGTCAGGTCATTTTCCATCGAGCGCCAGAATCGTTCACCGTCCCAACCGGTGAAGTCGTCGGCGAGCTCGCGAACAAACCGATCCAGTCCGTCGCCGTTCGAGGTCGTGATGGCAAAGGCGGCGGCGAGGGCTTCCGCGGCGATCTCGACGGCGTAGGCACCTATGTCCTCGTCGTGCCGGTCATATCCGTGGATACGTAAGCTGCGTCCGGGGTCCACATCGGTCAATACGATCTCCGCCACGGATGTCACTGTGCCAGAGTGTGCTTGTCTCACACTTCGAATATTCGCGCAGACGCGTATCGAGAACCTCCACCGAGACCGATGATCGCGCGTACTCCCGTACGGCGAGGCCGAGCTCGACATGAACACCCGTCCGGCTCTCGGCGAGTGAGGCACCCGAGCCGGCCATCCGGGGTGCATGACAGGGCGACGGTCATGCACCCCGGGTTCGCGGAATGTGGCACGCAAGTCGTCGACGATGAGGTCGGGTTCTTCCATGGTGGCGAAGTGGCCGCCACAGTCGATAGCGTCCTCGGGCCTGTCGGCGGAGTCGGTCCGGTCCGTGGACCGTTCGACGATCCAGGCCAGTTGCCCCACCGGTGAATCGGCGAGCGCGTAGGACAGCGTTCGAGGGCGAGTCGCCTGCACCATCGCGTATGCGCCGAGCTCGTACTGGACGCGGCGAGCCGGTTCGACGGCACGCTGTTCGGCTGGGTCGTCCACGGTCGGCATCCCGAGCAGCACGACTCACCCGGCCGGCCAGGACGCCTTGGGCCGTATCGCATAAGCGGCGGGGGTTCTACCGCGTCGAGGGGTCAGCGGGAGAAGGTCACATGGATCGTTCCGCTCGATGCGACCTCGCTCTCGACCTGGTAGCCTCTTTCCAGCTCGCGCAGGTCGTCCCACAATCGGATGCCACGGCCGAGCAGGATCGGTGCGATCGCGACATGCAGCCGGTCGACGACACCCGCGGCCAGATACTCTCGCACCACGGACACGCCGCCGCCGATGCGAACATCGAGGTCCCCCGCGGCCTTCACTGCCAGGGCGAGCGTTTCCTCCGGCGTGGTCCGGACGAAATGGAATGTGGTCCCGCCCTCCATATCCAGCGTCGGTCGCTGCTCATGGGTGAGCACGAAGACGGGGACACCGAACGGCGGGTTCGGGCCCCACCAACCTTTCCAGTCCGGGTCACCGGGGTGGGCGTGCAGGCCGAACATACCGGCGCCCATGATCTCGGCGCCGACGCCCTCGAGGTACGCCGCGGCGTACTCGTCGTCCATGCCTGTCGTGCCTTCGCCGGATGTGTCGCCCAGGACACGCTCCCGGAAGGTCCGGGTCGCCACGTAGGTCGCGACCAGGCGGTTCCAGTCCTTGCCCATCGGATCTTCCGGCGTCTGATCGGTGGTGGTCGCGTACCCGTCGAGGGAGATGTTCAGATCGACCCGAACCTTGCCCATTTACCGCTCCTCCAAGTGATTGTGAAATGCAATCACTAAGGTAAGCGGGGCGTTGTGGCGTGTCAAGGAGAAGCTGCGGGCCCGTGGGGAACCCATGCGCGCGGAGGGGGTGCCGGTCATCGAAGAACTCATGCGGGAACTGCGCGTAGGGCGCCTCGACTCCGCGCCACTCGGCGCAGACAGCGGAAGCGACCGATACCGGACGACCTCTACTGTTGCATTCCCACCGGCCGGCGGCGCACCGAGCGTGGACAACTCCTTTTCAGCGCCGCCGAGGGTGGCGTCAGCCGAGTTGACGACGAGCCGCTGCGGCGAGCCAGTCTTCGTAGCGCCTCATGCTCCACCCGCTCTGCAGTACGAGTTGCTGGTGGCTCTCGGGCGACCAGAGGAAGGACAACCCGTCGGCAGCGGTCTCGACATCCGTCTCGGGGCAGGCGAGTCCGCGGTCGATCAACATACCCACCACGCTCCGATAGTCCTTTTTGCGGCGCGCGAGCAGTCCGTCCAGTGCGTCCGCGACGGCGGTATCCGCATTGGCGGCGCTCAGAAACTCCGTCCACAGCACGCTCGTACGAGCGTTGGCGGCGGCGACGAAGCCGACGGCCGCCTTCAAGAAGCTGTCGTCTTCGGCGATACCCGCGATCTCGACGGCGGCATCGCTGCCGGACAGAGGTTCGTCCCCCTCGGCTCCGGCGAACGCCTGCTCGAAGGCGCCCAACAGCAGGTTGCGCTTGGGGCCGTTCGCTTTCACGGTCTCGGTGGAAACCCCGGCACGGGTCCCGATGTCGGCCAGCGAGGTACCGCTGTAGCCGTTTTCGACGAAGCAGGCCGCGGCGGCCTCGAGCACACGCCGACGGGTCGCCGCGGCCTGTTCGGCGCGCAAGGCGGATCGATAGTTCCGGGTGGCGGTCTTCTCGGGCATTACCCTCCTATTTGACTAACCTATTAGGGTAGTGAATACTTCGTCGGTGTTATCAATCTTACCTCGCTCCGCACCCGGAAGACCTGCCCATGATTTCCGTTCTCCTCACCGCCACACCCGTGCGCGGCCACGTCACCCCGCTACTCGCCGTCGCGGAGGCCCTGATCGCCGCGGGTGACCGCGTGCGCTTCCTCACCGGCGCACGCTACCGCGACGACGTACTCGCCACCGGTGCCGATTTCCTGCCGCTTCCGGCCGAGGCCGACTACGACGATCGCGATATGGACGCCGCCTTCCCGGGCCGTCGGGGGCTCACCGGGCCCACGGGCATCCGCTACGACATGGTCGAGATCTTTCTCCGTCCGGTGCCCGCACAACTCCGCGCGGTCCGCGAGGCCCTCGCCGCCGAGCCGACGGACGCCGTTCTCGCCGAGTCCATGTTCGCCGCCGCCGCGGTGCTGAGCGGCGTCCCTCGGTCGCAGCGGCCGCTGCTGGTGAATCTCGGCATCATGCCGCTCGCGCTGAAGCACCCGGATGTCGCACCGTTCGGGCTCGGCATCAAACCGATGCCCGGACTGCTCGGCCGACTGCGCAACGCCGTGCTCACCACCGCCGCAGAGAAGGCGGTGTTCGCACCGGTGCAGCGCTACGCGGACGAGATCGCGCGTGCCGAGACCGGCCACGGACTGAAACGGTTCTTCCTCGACTGGCCGGCCGGAGCCGACCACCTCGTGCAGTTCACCGTCCCGGAGTTCGAGTACGTGCGCTCCGGCCTGCCCGACACCGTCCACTTCGTCGGGCCGGTGGCCCGGTCACGACCGTCGACGACACCGGTGCCCGAATGGTGGGACGATCTCGGCAGCGGCCGCCCTGTCGTGCACGTGACTCAGGGCACGGTCGCCACCAGTGACTGGAGTCTCATCGAACCCACTGTGCGCGCGCTCGCCCGGGACGACGTCACGGTCGTGATCAGCACCGGCGGAAGACCACTCGACACCCTGCCCCGCGACCTGCCCGGCAACATTCGCGTCGCCGACTTCCTGCCGTACGACCGACTACTGCCGCTCACCGATGTCTTCGTCACCAACGGCGGCTACGGCGGTGTGCACTACGCCCTCGAGCACGGCGTGCCGATCGTGGTCGCGGGCCGCACCGAGGACAAGACCGAGGTCAGCGCGCGGGTGGCCTGGTCCGGAGTCGGCATCGACCTGCGTACCGATACGCCGTCGCCCAAACAGGTCGGGGCCGCGGTGCGCACCCTGCTGACCGACGACCGCTATCGCTTGCGCGCCGCCGCGATCGGCGACGCGATCCGCAGATCACCCGGACCGGAGGCCGTCCACGGCATCATCGCCGACGCCCTGCACGCCACGACGCCGCAGCACACCTGACCGGTCGCACCACAGCCGGCCCATCACCACTTTCGCCTGCGCGACTGCCGGCCGATACCGGGCCCGCTTCGGTGTCGGCTCCCACCACCGCCGGGCAGCCGCCGTGCGCAGGTGACTCCGTTCGGAACTCGATGGCCTCGTCGAGCTCGAACTCCGCACGTCCCTGCCCCGAGGAAAGCATTTCCGCGCGATGATCCGGCGTCAGACCCAGGTGGTCGAACACGGCGTCACGAAGATCTCGATTCCTCCACGGTTTGCCGTCGCTCAACACCTCCAACACCGGAGTGAGGAATCCGTGCTACCTCTTACCGGAGAGCCGAGCCCGGGCGCGGTATCAGGGCGTGGTGGCGCGCAGTTCGACACAGCATTCGCCCGGCCTCGGGTCGAGCACGGCCTGTACGGCGTCGGCGCCGAGGCCGGCGAGGAGGCCCGAGCAGAATTCGTGGTTGAGCCCGCACACCAGTTCCGGCTCGCGGCCGGCCAAGGGGTGGAAGGGGCAGTTACGCAACCGGACCCGGGTCGGTTGCGGGCGGTCGGGTTCGAAGCCGAACTCGGCGAGCATGGCATAGACCAAGGTCAGCGCGCGTTCGGCACCTAGCCTGCCCGGACGTAGGCGCTCCCGCTCGGTCTTGCCGAGCTCCTCGCCGCGGTGTTGCGCGACCCGGCTCGCGGATTGGCGGGCGGTTTCCCCGTCGCGTTCGTCCAGTACCGCGCCCATCAGGATCTCCGCCAACACCTCGTAACGGCGTTCGGGAATGCTGACCCGCACGTCGGCCTCGGTCGGCTCGTACACCTTGGGGGTGCGCCCGACCCTGCGCACGCCCGCCGGCGCCTCGTAGCGGGCACGCAGCAGTCCGGCCTCGACGAGTTTGTCGAGGTGGAAGGCGGCGAGTTTCCGTGAGATTCCCACGTGTGCGGCGGCCTCGTCGCGGGTAATCGGTCGGCGCGACCGACGGATGAACCAGTACATGCCGCGCCGGGACTCGTCGTCGAGGGCGGCGAGGGCGCCGACCGCTGTGTCATTACTGGTCACCCGATCACAATAACGCCTAATGAATCAGGCGCAATAGACCGGATGACGCAACTACATGCGAGACCTTGACCACACCACACAATTACGCAAAGATCCTTTGGTGTAATTGCCGACCACCGGGGAGGTTGTCGTGACGAGCGATCCGCAGCGAGGCAAGCAGCCGGTCAGCGCCGCGCTGGCGGGACCGTACGGGCATCCGTTCCACCCGATCCTGGTCACCGTCCCGATCGGAACGTGGGTGGCGAGCTTCGTCTTCGACCTGGCCTCCCACGTGGTCGACGACCCGGATTTCCTGGCCCGGGGCGCGCTGTGGCTGATCGCGCTCGGAGTGTTGGGCGCGCTGGCCGCGGCCGCGATCGGGATGCTGGACCTGCTCGCCATCCCCACCGGTACGCCGGCGTTCCGAACCGGACTGATCCATATGAGCCTGAACCTGACCGTGGTCATCGCCTTCGCGATCGGGTTCCTGTGGCGGCGCGCCGGTGCGGGTCCGCACGGCGCCGTGGGCTGGGGTCCGCTCCTGCTGAGCGCGGTATCCCTGCTGGTGCTCGCGATGTCGGGCTACCTCGGCGGCAAACTCGCCTATCACTACGGGGTCCGGGTCGCCGACGAGGCGACCCAGGCGACCGGTTTCCGGCGCCGACCCCTTCATCCCTCTTCGCAAAGGAGCACATCATGGGCATCGCGGCCCTGATCCTGTGGTTGGTGACCGCCGGCGGCGGTTTCGTCATGCTCGGCACCTGGATCGCCAAAGGCGGTGCGCGCCAACCCAGCGACACCCATCTGCCGCCACCGGTGCTGTTCGGCCACTTTCTCCTGGCCGCGGCCGGACTGATCATCTGGATCGTCTACCTCGCCATCGGCGGCAGCGCACTGGCATGGGTGGCGTTCGGGCTGTTGATCCCGGTCGCCCTACTCGGTTTCTTCATGCTGACACGCTGGATACCGGTCTACCGGGCCCGCGCCGCCGCGGCACGGCCGACCACGGCCGGCGCGGCCGACGGCGGACCGGCCGAACGGCATTTCCCCGTGGCCCTCGTCGCCGGGCACGGCCTGCTCGCGGTCGTCACGGTCATCCTGGTGCTGCTGACCGCGCTCGGTGTAGGCGGGAACTGACACCGATGGCGAGTCAGCCGGCCCTCCGCGTCATCCATCAACCCAGCACCAGCGTCGACCTGACCGTTGCCGAGAGCGCCGCCCATCAATTCCTCGGCGCACTCGGCATCGACCTCGACGACGAACATCTGCGCGCCACCCCCGGCCGGATGGCGCGCGCCTACGCCGAGATGTTCACACCCCGCCCCTTCGATCTGACCACCTTCCCCAACGAGGAAGGCTACGACGAACTCGTCCTGGCCCGGCGCATCCCACTGCGTTCGGTGTGCGAACACCACCTGCTGCCCTTCGTCGGAGTCGCCCATGTGGGCTATCTCCCCGATGAACGCATCCTCGGACTGTCCAAACTCGCCCGCATCGTCGAACACTTCTCCCACAGGCCCCAAGTCCAGGAACGCCTCACCAAACAGGTCGCCGACTGGCTGTCCGAACACCTGCGACCGCGCGGGGTCGGCGTGGTCATCGAAGCCGAACACACCTGCATGACCGGGCGCCACCACCGTCACCTCGACCCTGCTCGGCACCCTGCGCGCCGATGCCCGATCTCGCCAGGAGTTCTTCGCCCTCACCGGGCTCACCCCATAACCGGAGCGGACCATGGAATCACTCGCGATATGAGGGCTCCACCGTTGGAACGGTGAAATATTCGCATCGGTCGGTGCATATCCGGCCTCACGTCTTGGATATGTGCCGGTTCAGGCGGAGTCGCGGCGGCCGAGTTCGTACAGCACCGTCGACGACACACTGATCTCGAAGCGCCGGCCAAGGCAACCGGGAGGCGGTTGGGACGCCTCGGCCCGCTGGGCAACGAACGATGCCGCTGATCGTGGGCGATCGTTCGGCCGAGCGGGTCGACCGAGGGCCTTCCGGAGGTGATTCGCCCCTCGTGTCGATCGAGGTGGCACCACGGATGACCAAGCGGCTCGCACTGGCCGGCGTGGTAGGACCACGTGCACCGAGGACAGGTTTGCCCGGCAGGCGGATTCGTCTCCGGGTGCCGAAAATCCCTCCGTAACCCCAGGTTCCACGTACCCGGCTCTACCTGCGCTCGTCGTGTCCGGACCGTCGGCAGGTTCTATCCCCGTACCTCACCCGCGAAAGGCGCGAAATGGGCAAACGTTCAGCGTGTTCCGGTTATTCTGCGTGCGCATCGAAGATTTCGGCGGCATCACACCGCCCGCCCGACTCGAACTCTCGCACCACAGGCCAGTACCGCCCCGGCGGCTCGGTCCCGCCATATCAGCACGATTTCGAGCACAGAAGGAACAATGTTCAGAGTCTTCGCTATAGGCACACTCACCACCGCGCTCGTGTACGGCGTCGCACTCACCGCCAACGCCGCTCCGGGCCCCGGATCGTTGTCCCCGGAGGTCAATACGGCCATACCCGACAACGCCGTCAACCCCAACCCGGCCGACGACTCCGTCACCCAACGGCCGTGGATCGACCGAAAGTTCCTCCACGCCGGCCTCTTCGACGATGAACCCTACGCGGTGCAGGACGCGGCGATCAGGCTCGCCCGCGCCCAGTGCGCCTACCTCGACGCGGTGGGCAACACATCGCACAACCACCTGTACCTTGCCGAAGGCTCGCGGAAATTCGTCGAATACCCGTATCTGTTCCTGGAAGCCGCGATCGACTCCTACTGTCCGCACAACCGGCTCTGAATACAGCGGACGGCGCCCCCGAAACCCAGAGGGCGCCGTCCGCTGTCATGGAGTTCAGTGCCGGCGGCGACTCTTCGGTCCTCGCTGCTGCGGCTTGCTCTGCGCCCGGGCCGCCTCGCGGCGTTCCCGGCGGGTTCCCTGCTGCGCAGCGCCGGAGCCGTATTCCTGGGCGTCGCTGCGCACTTCGGCGTGACCGCCCTCGTCCGGTCCGGAATAGCTCAGGCCACGCGGGCCGCCATGGTCGATACCGCGGGCACGCAACGGCGCGGGAGCCGCGGGGCCGCCGGGGACCGGCGGCTGCGGCGGGACCGGGCGGCCGCCGGCCATCGCGCCCACCGGGGAGCGCAGGCCCGGATCGACCGGCATCCCCTCCGGCTGCGGCTGCTGTTGCACCTCGACCTGCAGGTTGAACAGCATGCTCACCGACTCCTCCTTCAGGCCGTCGAGCATCGCCATGAACATGTCGAAGCCCTCACGCTGATACTCCACCAGCGGATCCCGCTGCGCCATGGCGCGCAGGCCGATACCTTCCTTGAGGTAGTCCATCTCGTAGAGATGTTCCCGCCACTTCCGGTCGAGCACCGACAGCAGTATCTGACGCTCCAGGGTGCGCATACTGCCCTCGCCGGCGAGACCGTCGATCTCCGCCTCACGCTTGGCGTAGGCGTCGTGGGCGTCGTCGAGCAGAATCTGCAGCAGTTCCTCGCGGGTCAGATCGCCGGGCTCGCCGATCCCGGACTCACCGGTGAGGTCGCGGTAATCGACGGTCACCGGGTACAGGCTTCTCAGCGCGGTCCACAGTTGGTCGAGATCCCAGTCCTCCACATAGCCGTCGGCGGTGGCGGCATCGACGTAGGCGGTGATCACGTCCGTGATCATCTCCTGGACCTGGCCCTCCATATCCTCGCCGCGCAGGATCCGGTTGCGCTCGCTGTAGATGACGGTGCGCTGCTGGTTCATCACCTCGTCGTATTTGAGCACGTTCTTGCGGATCTCGAAGTTCTGCTGCTCGACCTGCGTCTGCGCGCTCTTGATGGCCCGCGACACCATCTTCGCCTCGATCGGCATATCGTCGGGCAGGTTCAGCCGGACCATGATCGACTCCAGGGCGGCGCCGTTGAAGCGGCGCATCAACTCGTCGCCGAGCGACAGGTAGAAGCGGGATTCGCCCGGGTCGCCCTGGCGGCCCGCACGACCGCGCAACTGGTTGTCGATACGGCGCGATTCGTGCCGTTCGGTGCCGAGCACGTACAGGCCGCCCGCCTCGCGCACCCGCTCGGCGTCGGCGGCGGTGCGGGCCTTCGCCTGTTCCAGCGTCGGCAGCCAGGCGGCCTGATACTCCTCCGGGGTCTCCACCGGGTCCAGGCCCTGTTTGCGCAGCTCGATATCGGTGATGATGTCGGGGTTGCCGCCGAGCACCACGTCGGTACCGCGACCGGCCATATTCGTCGCGACGGTCACCGCGCCGGGGCGGCCGGCCTCGGCGATGATCTCGGCTTCCTTCTCGTGGAACTTCGCGTTCAGCACCGTATGTGGGACACCGCGCTTGGTGAACTGCTTGGACAGATACTCCGAGCGCTCCACGCTGGTGGTGCCGATCAGCACCGGCTGGCCCTTCTCGTGCCGTTCCACCACATCGTCGACCACGGCCGCGAACTTGGCCTCCTCGGTCTTGTAGATGAGGTCGGCCTGGTCCTGCCGGACCATCGGCCGGTTCGTCGGGATGGGCATCACGCCCAGTTTGTAGATCTGGTGCAGCTCGGCCGCCTCGGTCTCGGCGGTACCGGTCATACCGGACAGCTTCTCGTAGAGGCGGAAATAGTTCTGCAGGGTGATGGTGGCCAGGGTCTGGTTCTCCGGCTGGATCTCCACCCCCTCCTTGGCCTCGATCGCCTGGTGCATGCCCTCGTTGTAGCGGCGGCCCACCAGGATGCGACCGGTGAACTCGTCGACGATGATGACTTCGCCGTTGCGGACGATGTAGTCCTTGTCGCGCTGGTAGAGCTCCTTGGCCTTGATGGCGTTGTTCAGGTAGCTCACCAGCGGCGAGTTGGCGGCCTCGTACAGGTTGTCGATGCCGAGCTGGTCCTCGACGAACTCCACACCCGCCTCGTGCACACCGATGGTGCGCTTCTTGATGTCGACCTCGTAGTGCACGTCCTTCTTCAGCAGCGGCGCGATCCGGGCGAACTCGGCGTACCACTTGCTGGAGGCATCGGCGGGACCGGAGATGATGAGCGGGGTGCGGGCCTCGTCGATGAGGATGGAGTCCACCTCGTCTACCACGGCGAAGTTGTGCCCGCGCTGGACCAGATCCTCCAGCGAGTGGGTCATATTGTCGCGCAGGTAGTCGAAGCCGAACTCGTTGTTGGTGCCGTAGGTGATATCGGCGTGGTAGGCGGCCCGACGCTGCGCCGGGGTCATCCCGGACAGGATCGCGCCGACGTCCAGGCCGAGGAACCGGTGCACGCGGCCCATCCACTCGGAGTCGCGTTTGGCCAGGTAGTCGTTGGTTGTGACGATATGCACACCGTCGCCGCCGATGGCGTTGAGATAGGCGGGCAGCACCGAGGTGAGGGTTTTGCCCTCACCGGTCTTCATCTCGGCGATATTGCCCAGGTGCAGGGCGGCACCACCCATGATCTGCACCTTGTAATGCTTCTGGTTCAGCACCCGCCAGGACGCCTCCCGCGCCACCGCGAATGCCTCGAGCAGCAGGTCATCGAGGGTTTCACCGTCGGCGTAGCGGGCCTTGAACTCCTCGGTCTTGGCCCGCAGCTCGGCATCGGTGAAATCTTCGTAGTCCGGCTCGAGCGCAAGCACCTCGTCCGCGAGATGGGCGAGGCGCTTGACCATGCGGCCCTCACCAATCCGAAGCAACCTCGTCAGTGTCAGCGCAGGCACGGGTTTCGTCAGTCCTCTGGTCGGCGTCGTCTCATGGTGAACCATCCGGCTCCGGCGATCCCGCGGACACGGGACCGGCACCGAAGTCGCAGCTCGTTTCATGGTAGTGCGGCTCCCATGGTAGGCGTATCTCCGCCTATGTCCCGGACGTGCGAGCCGACGGCGAACCGCGGTCGGATTCCACCCGGCGCGCCTGTCCTGCCCGCGTCCCGGCAGTTCTCGGTCCCGGATGGACCGTTCGAGGGCATTCCCCAGGCGCCACGGTGACGCACCACACTGTCCCGAGGTGAACCGCAAGTGGTCTCTACACGAAGCCCGTGCCTGTCGTGCCCGTCATCGGTCCGTCCCCTCTCCCGGCACCGGAATCGCCGTCGACCCGGTGTATGGCCCGGCTTAGCGGCGGAACGGCGCCGACAGGGGCACAATGGGCGGCAGTCGGCAGTGGAAGGAGCAGCGAACAGGTGATCACCAGGTTGACACCGCAGGACGCGTCCTTCTTCCGCATGGAATCGAGCAGCAATCCGATGCATATCGGCTCGCTCTTCATCCTCGACAATTCCACCGACTCCGACTCCGACGGCAACGGGCCCACGCTGGACTACACCGGGCTGGTCGATCTGGTCGATTCCCGGCTGTCGCTGGTGCCGCGGTATCGGCGGAAGGTCCGCGAGATACCGCTGTCGCTGGGCCGGCCGGTCTGGGTCGAGGACAGTCGATTCGATATCACCTATCACATCCGCCGCTCCGCGCTCCCCGAGCCGGGCAGCGAGGAGCAGCTGCACGAACTCGTCGCCCGGCTGGCCTCGCGCCCCCTGGACGCGAGCCGCCCGCTGTGGGAAATGTACCTGATCGAAGGGCTGTCCGAGGGCCGCTGCGCCGTGTACACCAGAACCCATTCGGCGCTGGTCGACGGCGAGACCGCGTTGGATATCGGACACGTCATCCTGGACGGGCGCGACTCCCCGCGCCCGGTCGCCCACGATTCCTGGCACCCGCAGAAGGAACCCAGCGATACCGATCTGCTGTTGGGCGCTTTGAGCGATCTGGCCGGCCGGCCCGGCGCGGCGTTCGAGGTGCTGCGCGAGGCCCGCCACAATGCCACCGGCCTGGTCGGCGCGGCCGAGCGGACCTTGGACACGGTGGTCACGGCCGTGCGCTCCACGGTGGGGGGCGCCCCGTACAGCCCGCTCAACAAACCCACGTCCCGCCAGCGCCGGTTCGCGGTGGCCTCGACCTCGCTGGCCGACTACCGCGCCGTGCACCAGCACACCGGCTGCCCCATCAACGATGTGATCCTCGCCGTCGTCACCGGCGCGCTGCGCGACTGGCTGATGTCACGTGATACCGCGCTGGTCGAATCGACCGTGCTGCGCGCGGTGGTGCCGATGTCGGTGTATGCCGGGGGCGACACCGACGGACGCATCATGCCCAACGAGGTGACACCGTTTCTGGTAGACCTGCCGGTGGGCGAACCGAACCCGGTGATGCGGCTGTCCCATATCGCACACGCCATGGAGGAGCAGAGCCGGCATCGCCGCGCGGTACGTGCCCGCACCCTGGTGCATCTGACGGGCTTCGCGCCGGCCAGCCTGCACGCGGCGAGTGTGCGGGCGGCGAGCACCTTCGCGGACCGAACGTTCAACCTGGTGATCACCAATACCCCGGGGCCGCAGACACCGATGTATATCGGCGGCGCGCGGATGCTGGAGATGTACCCGGTGTCGCCACTGCTGCGCAACCAGGCGTCGAGTATCGGGATCACGTCCTACGACGGGCGGGTCTACTACGGTCTCAATGCCGACCGCGAGGCGATGGCGGATATAGCCGTATTGGCCGCCCTGATACCGGAGTCCATGGAGGAGATACTCGGTGCCTGCCTCTGAGCGCACGACCATGCGGGTGTATGTGCCCGCCACCCTGCCGATGTTGCGCGAGTTGGTGACCGAACGGAAGCTGCACGCCGTCGGCGACACCGCCTTCGCACTCACCCCCGCCCTACGGGAGGCGTACGCCTCGGGCGACGACGAGGAACTCTCCGAGGTCGCCATGGCCGAGGCCGCCCGTGCCGTGCTGCGACTATTGGCCACCGATCGGGAGACGACCGCGGATTCCCCGGACGAGCCGGAGGAGACCGCCGGCCCGGCCGGCGTCCCCGACGACGGGACCCCCGACGACGGAAGTGACGCGGTTCCGCGGCGTGACATCTACGCCGGCGGTCCCATCTACCGCCGGGCGGTGATCGCCGTCGACGTCACCGACGCCACCCTGCGGCCCGATCTGGACGACGCGGTGGTCAAATTGTCCGGTCCCATCTCCTATGAGCGGGTGGCATCGGTACACGTGGATCTCGCCGACGCCGAGCCGGCGGTGGCGAAGGCCGTCGATGTGATCGACGCCGCGGACCTCGGCGATCCGGATGCCGAGTTCATCCTCGGCGACGCCGAGGACCATCAGTTGGCCTGGTACGCCGCCCAGGAACTGCCGTTCCTGCTCGACCTGCTCTGACCTCGGATACCGGCGGCGGCGCCTCGTGTGTGTCCGGTGCTTTCCCCGGTGAACCTACGATGCCGTAACCTTGTCGCGAGTAGCGTCGACGTCGGCGTGGAAACAGGGAGACGAGCAGGGGAATGGGCAGGAAACGGAACGGGATCTCGGTGCGTGGCGTGCGGGAATGGTTGGAGGCGCCCGCGGCGTCGGTGGCCGATCGTGGCGGCCGGCTGAATGTGCTACGCGGTGCGGTGGCCCGGGCGACCACCCCGCTGTTGCCCGATGACTACCTGCATCTGGCGAATCCACTGTGGTCGGCCCGGGAACTGCGCGGACGCGTGGTGGACGTGCGCAAGGAGACCGCCGACTCGGCCACCCTGGTGATCAAACCGGGCTGGGGTTTCGACTTCCGGTATCAGCCGGGCCAGTACATCGGCATCGGTGTCCTGGTCGACGGACGCTGGCACTGGCGGTCGTACTCGCTGACCTGTCCCCCGGACTGGACCGACGAACGCTACGGCAGGAAGGTCATCTCCATCGCGGTCAAGGCCATGCCGGAGGGGTTCCTGTCCAGCCACCTGGTCAATGGGGTGCGTCCCGGGACCATTGTGCGGCTGGCCGCACCGCAGGGCGGATTCGTGCTGCCCTCACCCCCGCCGCCCAGGGTGCTGTTTCTCACCGCCGGCTCGGGGATCACGCCGGTCATGTCGATGCTGCGGGCCATGGACCGCCGCGACACGGTCACCGATGTGGTGCACATCCACTCCGCCCGCACCGCCGACGACGTGATGTTCCGCGCGGAACTGAACGACCTGCACGAACGGCATCCGAGTTTCGTCTCGCATATCCATCTCACCGCCGAGCACGACAAGTTCCGGCTCGCCGGCCTGGACGAGCTCTACCCCGACTGGCGCGAGCGGCAGACCTGGGCCTGCGGCCCCCTGGGCATGCTCGACGAGATCGAGAAGCATTGGCGCGATGCCGGACTCGGCAGCCGGTTGCACGTGGAGCGGTTCGAGCTGGAGCGCTCGGAGATCGGTGAGGGGGGCACGGTCACCTTCGCCAAGACCGGTCGCAGCGCCACCGTCGACGGTGCCACGAGTTTGCTGGAGGCCGGTGAGTCGGCCGGTGTGCAGATGCCGTTCGGTTGCCGGATGGGCATCTGCCAGACCTGCGTGGTGTCCATCACCGCCGGGCACGCACGAGACCTGCGCAACGGCGCCGAACGCCGGGAAGGCGAAAAGTTGCAGACCTGCGTCTCGGCGGCGGCGGGCGATTGCACGCTGGACGTATGACATCCGACGGCCACCCGGTCGACACGTTTGCCCGGTAGGCTCGGAGGTAATCCGAGAGCAGCTCGCCGGGTCGTACCGAATGCCGGGGCCTGCCGCTGCCCGGGCCGACGGGACTTGTGCCGCTTCGGATACTCCCGAGTCCCGTATTCCGCACAGAGCATTTCGCCGACAGAAGGGACGCCGGTGGCCATCACCGACATCAGAGCGTTTGCCCACCTCACCGATGCCGATGTAGAGACGCTGGGGCGGGAACTCGATACCATCCGCCGTTCGGTGGAGGCGTCCCTCGGCGAGCGCGACGCGCGCTATATCCGGCGCACCATCGCCGCGCAGCGCGTACTCGAACTGACGGGACGGGCGATTCTCTTCGGTAGCCGCAAGCGGTGGGCCTGGCTGACCGGGACGACGCTGCTGTCGGTCGCCAAGATCATCGAGAATATGGAGCTCGGGCACAACATCAGCCACGGCCAGTGGGACTGGATGAACGATCCGGAGATCCACTCCGGCACCTGGGAGTGGGATATGACCGGCCCCTCGGCGCAGTGGCGGCGGGCGCACAACTACTCCCATCACACCTACACCAATGTGCTGGGCAAGGACGAGGACCTCGGGTTCGGCATCCTGCGCATGACCCGTGACGAGCAGTGGCGGCCCCTGCACCTGTTGCAGCCGCTGGCGAATCTGGTTCTGGCGGCGACCTTCGAGTGGGGCATCGCGCTGCACGACTGGAGCATCGAGAAGCAGTTCGCGGGTGTTCCGCGCCGGCAGCTCGGCTCGGAGCCGAACAGACAGTTCGCCCGCAAGGTCGGCCGTCAGGTGGCCAAGGACTTCCTGATCTACCCGGCGCTCACCGGGCCGGCGTTCATGTCCACCCTGAAGGCCAACGCCACCGCGAACCTGATCCGCAACCTCTGGGCCTACGCGGTGATCTTCTGCGGCCACTTCCCCGACGGCGCCGAGAAGTTCACCATCGAACAGCTCGAGAACGAAACCCAGGGCGAGTGGTATCTGCGCCAGATGCTGGGCAGCGCCAACTTCGAGGCCGGACCCGCCATGGCCTTCATGAGCGGCAACCTCTGCTACCAGATCGAGCACCACCTGTTCCCCGACCTGCCCAGCAACCGGTACCCGGAGATTGCCGCGCGGGTGCGGGAACTGTGCGACAAATACGATCTGCCCTACACCACCGGTTCGCTGGGCAAGCAGTATCTGCTCGCCTTCCGCACCATTCACAAGCTCGCACTGCCCGACCGGTTCCTGCGCCGCACCGCCGACGACGCCCCGGAGACCTCGTCGGAGCGCAAATTCGCCGCCCTCGCGGAATGGGCCGGCTCGGAACACCGGCCCTGGGGCGTCGACCCGGAGACGGGGCAGCGGCGCGGACTGCGCTCGGCACTGCACGAGGCGAAGACCGCCTTGCGGGAGAAGGCCCGTCAGGAGAAGGAGTACCTCCGCGAGGCCAAACAGGCCTTGAAAGAGAAGGCACGGCAGGAGAAGGAACTGCGCAGACTTCGGCGCCGTCGCCGCGACAACGTGGCACCGTTCGCCGCCGGCCACAACCGACCGGGTCCGGTGGTCTCGCACTGACGGCGTCAGGCCCGCAACCTTCGGCACGGTAACGGTGGCAGGCTTCCGCAAAAGTGGCGCTCGATGGTCACCATTGCCCCGGACCCCGCCGCCACGGCAGCGAATCGGCGGGGCATATCGAGACTCGTGGTCAGGCATCTTCACCATCCCGTGAGGGCCTGGTACACACAGCACCACCGGACGCACCGCGACGGAATCGATGTTCATTCGACAAGGCGCTCGACACCGCGCACCCGACAGCGGATGGCGATCGATGGCGTGGAAATCGACGGTAGGACCTGTGGGTGGGGTGCGGGAGCGGTTCCTCCGGCCAGGGAGCGATAGGTGGGCGCGGGGGTCCACCGTGCGGCCGACGTCGTCGGCGGCCTACCGACGGCCGTTGTCGGGGGCGGAACATCCGATACGGAAGGCTATGCCCGGCGGCAGCGGCGATTAAGCGCCGTAAACGACATCTTCTGCACTATTCTGCGGGCTCGCTGAGACAAGCTCACCGATATGCCGGGCGCCGGAGCTTCCCATGAGGGCATTGCCGTGGATACAGCGCATCGTCGTTCACGGCGTGGTCGCGGTGCCGATATTCCTCGCCCCCATATCCGGCCGCCTACAATTCGCGCATATTCTGAGCGGAGATGATCCGCACCCGGTGCAATCCGGTTGACTACCGCCCCTTTTATCCAGGTCTCGACCTTCCCGGGATCACGCTCGGCAAGTATCACCTTTACTACCTCACCGCAATAGGGGGTAGGACACATTTCTCGGCCGTGTCAGAGCAACCTACGGTGACGTAACTTACGGTAGGGTAGCCCGCATGGCGATCTCGGATGTCAAGGAATATGCGCATCTCACCGCGGCAGATGTGGAAGCGCTCGGTGCGGAGTTCGACGCGATCCGTCGGGAGATCGAGTCCTCGCGCGGCGAGCGGGACGCCCGCTATATCCGCAATGTGATCCGGTTACAGCGCGCCCTGGAAATCAGTGGCCGCGCCGTGCTTTTCGCCAGTTTCGTGCCCCCGGCCTGGTTCGCCGGCGTAGCCCTGCTGGGCACCGCCAAGATCATCGAGAACATGGAGATCGGGCACAATGTGATGCACGGGCAGTGGGACTGGATGAACGACCCGGAAGTCCACTCCAGCCACTGGGAATGGGATAACGCGGGTCCGGCCAAACACTGGAAACACACCCACAACTACCTGCATCACAAGTACACCAATGTGCTCGGGATGGACGACGATATCGGCTACGGTCTGCTGCGGGTAACCCGCGACCAGCACTGGAAGCCGTTCAACCTGGGTAATCCGCTCTACAACCTGATCCTGCAGTCGCTGTTCGAATACGGTGTCGCAATCCAGCATCTGGAACTCGGCAAACTCGCCGCGGGCCGGTACCAGCCGGGCACCCCGGAGCACGCCGAGTTCGAGCGCAAACGCGGCGAGGTGCTGGCCAAGATCAAGAAGCAGACGCTCAAGGACTATGTGATCTTCCCGCTGCTCACCGGTCCCGCGTTCTTCCACACCCTGACCGCGAATATCGCGGCGAATATCGTCCGGAACGTGTGGTCCAATGCTGTGATCTTCTGCGGCCACTTTCCCGACGGCGCAGAGAAATTCACCAAGGCCGATATCGACAACGAGAACCAGGCGGAGTGGTATCTGCGTCAGATGCTGGGCAGCGCCAATATCTCCGGTGGGCGCCTCATGCATTTCATGACCGGCAACCTCAGCCACCAGATCGAACACCACCTGTTCCCCGATCTGCCGAGCAATCGGTACGCCGAGATCGCGGTGAAGGTACGCGCACTGTGCGATAAATACGATCTGCCCTACACCACCGGTTCGCTGCCGGTGCAGTATTTCAAGGCATGGCGGACCATCCTGAAACTGTCACTGCCGAACAAGTATCTGCGCGCCACCACCGACGACGCCCCGGAAACCGCCTCCGAACGCAGGTTCGGCGGTAGGACGACCTCCGGCGTGGACCCCGTCACCGGCCGCCGCCGCGGACTGCGCACCGCCCTCGCCGAACGCCGGCGTCGGTTCGCGCGACGGGCTCCGGCAATCGGCTAGCTACATTCGACAACACCCGGACGAACGGTGGCCGATCGCGCTGGCCACCGTTCGGTCACGGGCCGGGCGGATCGGCCCGGACACTTCGGTACCCGTGGTTCACTGGCATCTGTGTGTGCCCCGGAAATGAATGTCTACGAAGCAATCCGGACCCGTCGGGACGTGCGGGCGGAATTCAGCGGAAAGATCGTCGACGACGCCGTTCTGCTGCGAATTCTGGAGGCCGCGCATCGGGCGCCGAGTGTCGGGAACTCACAGCCGTGGGATTTCGTCGTGGTGCGCAACCCGAGGACGCTGCGAACCTTCGCGAAACATGTGGCGGACAAACGCCGCGAATTCGCCGACTCGCTGCCGCCGGATCAGGCCGCCGTATTCGATCCGATCAAGATCGAAGGTATCGAGCTGAGCGGCACCGGCGTCGTTGTCACCCATGACGACTCCCGTGGCGGGCCGCATGTGCTCGGGCGGGCCACGGTCCCCGAAACCGGGCTCTACTCCACGATTCTCGCGATTCAGAATCTCTGGCTGGCCGCCACCGCGGAGAGGGTCGGCGTCGGCTGGGTATCGTTCTACGATCCACCGGTGCTGTCCGAGCTGATCGGCCTGCCCGCCGATATCCGGCCCGTGGCGTGGCTGTGCGTGGGTCCCGTAATGGAATTCCAGCAGGTCCCCGACCTGGAACGGTTCGGATGGCGGAATCGGCGGCCGATCGGCGACGCGGTGCACTACGAGGTCTACCAGGGTTGACACCGACGGGCGCACCGGAGAATCGGTCAGGCCCCTACACAACACGCCGGCCGGCGCCCACACGCGCCGGCCGGCGGTGACGACAGGTCAGGCCAGTCTGATCAGCCCGTAATCGAAGGCATGACGTCGGTACACCACCGACGGACTGTCCGTTTCCTTGTCCTGGAACAAGAAGAAGTCGTGGCCGACGAGCTCCATCTGATACAACGCATCGTCCACGGTCATCGGCGTCGCCGGATGAACCTTGGTGCGCACGACATGGCCGGGGCCTTCGTACTCCTCGTAGGACGAGGTCTCCTGGCGGGAATGATCATGGGCTTCGGCGCCCTGGTCGAACAGGGTGTCGTCCACCAGCTCGGCCGTGGCCTCGGCGACCGAGACCGGGGTCTTCTCCCCATAGTGCACCCGGCGGCGATCCTTGGTCCGGCGCAGCCTGCTCTCCAGCTTGTCGGTTACCGATTCGAAGGCGGCATAGAAACTGTCCGCGCAGGCCTCGGCCCGGACCACCGGTCCCCTACCGCGTGCCGTGATCTCCACTCGCTGACAGTTCTTGCGTTGTCGACGATTCCGTTCATGGAACAGCTCGACGTCGAACAAGAAGATCGAGGGATCGAAGCGCTCCAGTCGCGACAATTTATCCGAAACATAGATTCGGAAATGGTCGGGCACCTCGACGTTACGGCCCTTGACCACGGTATCCGCGCGGGTCTCGCGGAGCCGATCCGTGGCTTGTTCGAGCTGATCGTCCAGCTGCATGGTGTCTGCATTACGCACTGAAGGTCGTGAAGAAATCGTCACGCGCACCTCCTGGATCTGGCCGCACACTCAGAGCGCGTGCGGCGGGTTTGATCGGTACCGGCCAAGCGGCTGCACCCAAGAGCCGGCCGGCACTAGTTGTCCAGGCCCACCTCCAAACTCCCCGTTCGGGTGTGTGTCCGCGACGCTAGTACGCCGAACGTCGCTTCGCCACTGTTCACGCAAATTTTCCGAAGTCAAGTCGCACAGGACACCAGCACTCCATCGACATAGGTTCCGACACGAGACAGGGCGTGTATCGAAACAGTCGCGGTGGTTCCGGTCGTCAAGACATCGTCGACCAGCACGACCTGGGTATTTGCCGGCTTACGCGGTATCGCAGCGGCGATGACACGTCCCTGTAGATTGTGCCGGCGCCGCTGTGCGGGCAACCCGGCCGAATCGCGGACTCCCCACCACAGACGCAGACTCGGCACCACCTGGCAACCACCCAGACAACCGGGGTCCAACCGCCGCGCCGCCGCGCGCGCCATCCGCAGCACCGGGTCACCGCCGCGCCGGCGCGCCGCCGCCGAACGGGACGGCGCCGGAATCAGCACCAGCGGACGGTCGAGCGCACACAGCCGGGCCAGGCCGTTCGCCAGCGCCGCCCCGAGCGGATCGGCCAGATCACGGCGCCCGCGTTCCTTGGCCGACAACACCGCCTGCCGAGCCGGGCCGCCGTAGCGGCTCAACGCCCAGCACGGGACCCCCGGATCGATCCGCGGCCGCACCCGCAGCGGCGGACCCGCCAGGCTCTCCGCACATTCCCCACACCATCCGGTCCCGGGCCGGCCACAGCCGCCGCAGAGCACCGGCAGCACCAGATCGAGCAATGTCCGCATCGCCCGAGTGTGCCCGCGCGCACCGACACAACCATCCCTCGGCAGCACCGGCGAACGGCATCGACCAAGTGGCGGAAGGGAATCCGGCCCCGACCGAGCGGTGCGCGGATCAGCCGGGCAGGACCGGCACCGCGTTCTCGCCCAGCCCCGGCACCTCACGCCAATACGGTTCGCCGCCATCCGGCGAGGTGGTGTACTCCAACACCGCACGGGAATCGGCGACGTACTGGTGCTCCGGTGACGCGACGACCGTCCGCACCGGCGGGGTCAGATTGCGGCCGGCCAGCGACGACACCGCGGAACCGTCGATCTTGACCGTCCGCACCGGGTCGACATTGCCCTCGCCGGCGATGATCAAGGTGTCATCGCTGAACCAGTCCACCGAGATCGCCGAGGAACTCAACTCCACGGCCACCTGAAGCGGCGCGGTCAACGCGTACTCGCCATCCGAGCGACGCGCCGCGACCGCCACATATACCTTGCCGTCGGCGATCAACGCCGCCCCGACACCATTGCGGGAGATCCGCAGATCGGTGATGGGCCTCCGGAACTCCTCCCCGGAGATCCCCGTTGTCGACAACTCGGCGATGTCCACATCCTGTACCGAGACATTCCCGGTACTGCGATCGGTGACGGCTCGGATCACCCGCTGACCGTCGACGACCGCCCAGGCAGCGCTCCCGTCGGTCGTCCACGACGGGGTGCTGATGCTATTGCCCTCGGCGACCGGGAAGGCGTTACCGCCGTAGCTGCCGACCATCAGGACGCGCTGCGGTTCCGGCGGTGGCCGGCCCGCATCGGCGACGCCGGCAACGAGCTGCCCGTCCGGGGACAGTGCCACCGACTGCAGGTTCCGCACCGAACCGAAATAACCCGGTGTCGGTTCGACACCCCGCTCGCCCACCCGCACCAGCGCGCCATCGCGTAATGCGTGCAGTCCGACCCGGTCGTCCGGTCGAGCCGACCCGCCGAACCCGCCGAGATCTGCCACCGTCCAACCGTTGGCAAACCGCTCGACCAGCGGATTCCCGTCGGCCAGCAGGACATACGGACCCAAGACGTCGGCGGCGGACAGAGTGAGGACGACCTGCGCGGCGAACAGCTCCCGATCCCGCTGGGACAGTCCGTCCACACCCGTGAAATCGATCCGGACCCCACCGACCCCGACACCGACACCGACCGCGTCGCCGTTGGCCTTGGTGATGGGCCCGCGCAGAGCGACCGGAGGGGCCAAGAAATTGCGCACGACCGGAGCGAGATACGACTTGGGGCCCTGAAGCAGCATGGTGAGCAGCCGCTCGGCCAGCCGGTCCTGCGGCACGGCGACCCAGCGCAGGTCCGGGACCACATCGCTGAGCGTGTCCTCCCGGATGAAGTACAGCACCTGCCGCCGATACGCCTGAGTGAAGGCATTCGATTCCACCACCACCCCGTCGGGCAGTTCGTTGATCCGCCACTCCCCGTCGATCCGGGTCATCTCGATCTTGTTCTCGATTATCCCGGCGGTGGCGTGGTAGGAACCGTCCGCGGACAGCTCGCCGACCTTCCGCGCGCGCAGCACATATACCGCCTCGTTCTCGTCACGCGATTCGCGCAGCGTATCGGCCTTTTCCACGACTATCGTGGAGGCAGAGTCGTTCCAGGTCGTCGCCGCCGCCTCGGTCATGTACTGGCGGGCGGCCACATGCCGATCCGCGGGGTCGGCACTGGTCCGGAGAAAATCCCGCAACAGCAGATCGGGATCGCGCCCGGGAATCGGCGGCGGCGGGCCCGGCGGGGTCGGCCCGGGGTTGACGGTGCCCAGGGCCTGCGGATCGGAGGACTCCGGCAAACTGGCGCATCCGGCGGCGAGCAGCAGGGCCATAACCGCGACGGTCGCCGTTCTCAGCAGCCGGAACCATCTCGGATGCCTGGGGGGCAGGGTCATGAGTGTTCGTCTCCGCGGTCGGTGCGCACCGGTTCGTCGGTATCCGACGGTACCGAGCCGGTATCGGCGGGCCCGCCGGCGGGATCGGTACCGCTCGGATCACCGGCCGCCCGCGACGACCCCGGAGCGTCCGAGTTCGTTGCCTGATCGGTCGACGCCGAGGCGGGATCACCCGCGGTGGACACCGCCGACGCCCCCGAACCGTTCGCGCCCCCGGGCCGTTCGGGTTCGGCGTCTTCGGAAACCCCGTTGCCCGGCTTCGGGGACGCGGTGGCCGAACTTGCCGGCCCGGCCGCCGCCGACGCACCCCCATTCGTCCCGCCGTCGGCGGCTCCCACGCCCGCCGGCGCCGGCCGCCGCGGCGCCTTGCGGGCGCCCGGTTCCAGCGGCAGCGGACTGACGCCCATCTTGCGCCCGCGGACCAACGGCAGGGTCAACCGGAAACTGGCGCCGATACCGGGGCGCCCCCAGGCCTCGAGCTTGCCGTCGTGCAGATTCGCGTCCTCCACACTGATCGACAGACCTAGACCGGTACCGCCCGAGCGCCGCATCCGCGACGGATCCGAACGCCAGAACCGGCTGAACACCAGCTTCTCCTCGCCGGGCCGCAAACCGACCCCTTGGTCGCGCACCACCACCGCGACCGCGTTGGCCTCGGTATCGCCGCGCATCCGGATCAGCACCGGCTTGCCCTCGCTGTGGTCGATCGCGTTGGCGAGCAGATTACGCAGAACCCGCTCTACCCGGCGCGGATCGACCTCGGCGACCACCGGTTCCTCCGGCAGATCGATGACCACCTCCACCGCGGCCTCCTTGGCCAGATGCCGCACCGTGGAGATCGCCGCACGCACGCACATCCGCACATCCAGCGATTCAACCTGCAATTCGGCCACGCCCGCGTCGTGCCGGCTGATCTCGAGCAGATCGTTGAGCAGCCCCTCGAAACGGTCCAACTCGGTGACCAGCAGTTCGGCGCTGCGTGCCAGTGCGGGATCCAGGTCGTCGCTGCTGCCGTGGATCAGGTCGGCCGCCATACGCACCGTGGTCAGCGGGGTACGCAGTTCGTGGCTGACGTCGGAAGTGAAGCGACGCTGCAGATTGCCGAACTCCTCGAGCTGGGTGATCTGGTTCGACAGGCTCTCGGCCATCTCGTTGAAGGCCTTGGCCAGCCGAGCCATATCGTCGTCGCCGCGCACCAGCATGCGTTCCTTGAGCCGGCCGTCGGCGAACCGACCCGCGATCCGCGCCGCCGAGCGGATCGGCAACACCACCTGCCGGGTGACCAGGGCCGTGATCGCCGCCAACAGCACCAACAGCACCAGCCCGCCGACCAGCATGGTGCCGCGCATCAGTGCCAGGCTGCGTTCCTCGTTGACCAACGGGAAGATCAGATAGATCTCCAGCGTCGGCACCTCGGTGCTGGGGCTGCCGATGATCAGCGCCCGACCGCTGTAACCGTCCGGTTCGTCGACCGTGGCGAACTGGTAGCTGACCTGGTTGCGCTCGACGAAACGGCGCAGTTCCTCGGGCACTTCCTGGATCGGACCGACCGCGATCGCCCGCTGCGGCGTACCGCCGACCACGCTCAGCGCCGAATCGAAACTGCCCGCCGCGCCACCGGACCGACCGGCGTCACTGCGATTGGACAGCGCGTCACGGGCATCGGCGAGCCGCTGCTGCTGACTGCTGATATCGGCCACACCGGCCAGCTGGCTTTCCACCGTATTGCGCGCCCGGTCCATTTCCTCGACCGCGGCACTGATCTTGGCGTCCAGCAAACGATCGGTGATCTGGCTCGTCAGGACGACGCCCAGGATGGTGATGACGATCAGCGACAGAGTCAGCGTCGAGACGATGACCCGCAGCTGCAGCGAGCGCCGCCAGGTCTGGCCCAGCGCATTGCCCACATTCTGGAACCATTCCCTCGCGGACGCCGATATCTCCCGCAGCTCGGCAAGGCCGGCACCCGATGTTCGACTTTCCCGGGTCCCTCCTTCGTGGACAGGCAAAGCTACCGCCTCCCGGCCCGTCGCTCAGGCCGAAGCGGATCGATCACGGCGGTCCGGCCTTGTACCCGACACCGCGGACGGTCAGCACGATCTCCGGGTTCTCCGGGTCCTTCTCGACCTTCGCGCGCAGGCGCTGGACGTGGACGTTCACCAGGCGGGTGTCGGCGGCGTGCCGGTAACCCCAGACCTGTTCGAGCAGCACCTCACGGGTGAACACCTGCCGGGGCTTGCGGGCCAGCGCCACGAGTAGGTCGAACTCGAGCGGCGTCAGTGATATCTGCGCGCCCTCCCGCGTCACCTTGTGCGCGGGCACGTCGATCACGATATCGGCGATGGTCAACAACTCGGCGGGCTCTTCCTCGGTGCGGCGCAGGCGAGCGCGCACGCGGGCGACGAGCTCCTTTGGTTTGAACGGTTTGACGATGTAATCGTCGGCCCCCGACTCCAGACCGAGCACCACGTCGACAGTGTCGGTCTTGGCGGTGAGCATCACGATGGGTACGCCGGAATCCGCGCGCAGCACCCGGCACACATCGATACCGTTCATACCGGGCAGCATCAGGTCCAGCAGCACCAGATCGGGCCGGATCTCCCGGACCGCCGACAAGGCCTGGGTGCCGTCGCCGACCACGTGCGGGTCGAAACCCTCACCGCGCAGGACGATGGTGAGCATCTCGGCGAGTGCCATATCGTCGTCGACGACCAGAATCTTCGGCTTCATGGTTACTATGTTGTCATCTCCCGGACTCAAAACGGGCCATCACGCCACACACTCGGCGCGTTCACGGATAATCCAACCTTAATCCAACAGCCGGGCGCCAGTCCGCCGACGGTCCGCACCCGGCCGCAGCAAAAACAAAGATTACGCCCACTCGGCCGAAGTGGAGGCGAGAATACGCGCACGGCGGGAACGAAGGCGAAGATTACGCCTGTTCCGCCACGACTCCGGCCAGCCGAGCGGCCAGAACACCGGGATCATCACCCGGGGAACAAACCCACCAGGGACCGAACCACGCCCGTCGGGCGAGTTCTCGATATACCGCCGCGGTGCGCTGCTGCAGACCGCCGTCACGTTCATAGGCGTCCAGCGCCCGCTCGGCGTCGAGTTCGCCCCGGCGGCGGGCGCGTTCGACCGCCACCTCGACCGGAACGTCCAGCAGCACCTGCACCCGCGGAACGGGCAACTCGAACCGCCCGAACTCCAATTCACCCACCCACGCCACAACCTCCGCGTCGGCTCCCCCGCCCAGCCGCGCCGCGTTATAGGCCGCGTTCGAAGCCACATACCGATCCAGCAGCACCAGATCATTGCCGGCCGACAACTTCGCCAGCTCGTCTCGCGCCCCCGCCCGATCCAGCGCGAACAGCAGTGCCATGCCGTTCACCGAACCGGCCAGATCCCCATGCGCTCCCCGCAGCGCCTCGGCCGCCAGATCCGCGTGCACGGACCGCCCGTACCGCGGAAACGCCAACGTCCCCACCCGCAGCCCCCGGCCTTCGAGCACCCCGCCCAGCCGATCGATCAGCGTCCGCTTACCCGCCCCATCGAGCCCCTCCACCGCCACCAGCACTCCCATGCGAGCAGCATAGCCGTGTTGACGGCGCCGCCTCCGGCGGCGCGGGGTCGGGGCGAGGCGTCCAGAAAGGCAGAGGTCACGAACCCGATGCCTCGAGATGTCCTCTTGGGGGCCGCGCCGTCGCGGCCCCGTTCGCGGCCGCGCGGAGCGCGGGCCAAATAACTCAGTAGCGGTAGTGGTCCGGTTTGTAAGGGCCCTCCGCGTCCACGCCGATGTATTCGGCCTGGTCTTTGGTCAGTTTGGTGAGGGTGCCCCCGAGTGCCACCACATGGATGCGGGCGACCTTCTCGTCCAGGTGTTTGGGCAGCCGGTACACCTCGTTGTCGTATTCGTCCGGCTTGGTCCAGAGCTCGATCTGCGCGATCACCTGGTTGGAGAAGCTGTTGGACATTACGAACGACGGGTGCCCGGTGGCGTTGCCCAGGTTCAGCAGCCGCCCTTCCGACAGCACGATGATGGATTTCCCGGAGTCACCGAATGTCCACAGATCGACCTGCGGTTTGATGTTCAACTTGGTCGCTCCGGACCGTTCGAGCCCGGCCATATCGATTTCGTTGTCGAAATGCCCGATATTGCCGAGGATGGCCTGGTCCTTCATCGCCTTCATATGGTCGAGGGTGATGATGTCCTTGTTGCCGGTGGCGGTGATGACGATATCGGCCTCGCCGATGGCCTGTTCCACGGTGACCACGTCGTAGCCGTCCATCAGCGCCTGCAGCGCGTTGATCGGGTCGATCTCGGTCACCTGTACCCGGGCGCCCTGTCCGGCGAGGGATTCCGCGCAGCCCTTGCCGACGTCACCGTAGCCGCAAATGAGCACCTTCTTGCCGCCGATCAGTACGTCCGTGCCGCGATTGATGCCGTCGATGAGCGAATGCCGGGTGCCGTATTTGTTGTCGAATTTGCTCTTGGTGACCGAGTCGTTGACATTGATCGCCGGGAACACCAGCTCGCCCGCGGCGGCGTACTGGTAGAGCCGCAGGACGCCGGTGGTGGTTTCTTCGGTGACGCCGCGTACCGATTCGGCGATCGCGCTCCATTTGCCCTTGTCGGATCGGAACCGTTCGCGCAGCAGGTTCAGGAACACGGTGTATTCGGCGGAGTGGTTCTCGTCGGGGGGCGGCACCACACCGGCCTTCTCGAACTGGGCACCGCGCAGGACGAGCATGGTGGCGTCACCACCGTCGTCGAGGATCATATTGGCGGGTTCGTCCGGCCAGGTGAGCATCTGCTCGGCCGCCCACCAGTACTCCTCCAGGGTTTCGCCCTTCCACGCGAAGACCGATACGCCCTGGGGCTCGTCGACCGTGCCGTGCGGCCCGACGACCACGGCCGCGGCGGCATGGTCCTGGGTGGAGAAGATATTGCAGGAGGCCCAGCGCACCTGTGCGCCGAGCGCGGTGAGGGTTTCGATCAGTACGGCGGTCTGCACGGTCATGTGCAGGGAGCCGGAGATGCGCGCGCCCTTCAGCGGTTGCACCTCGGCGTACTCACGCCTCAGCTCCATGAGGCCGGGCATCTCGTGCTCGGCCAACCGGATCTCCTTGCGACCGAAGTCGGCCAGCGACAGATCCGCCACCTTGTACTCGATGCCGTTGCGGACGTCGGCGGTCGGCAACATGCGGGGAAGTTCTGAGGTCGTCATCAGCGTGGGTCAGCCTTCTCTCGGTGTCGGTCTCGAGGCAAGGCTAGTCGCTGCCGGGTGGAAACGGCGCAGCACCGCTTCCACCCGGCATGGCGTCCTGTGCGGCGACCGTGCCGGCCGCCGAAAGGCACCCGGCACGGTCGCCGCGAGACCGTCCTGGGGGCCTACGCCGCGAGGCCGTAGGACCCCAGAATGCGGTCGCGTTTACCGGGCGCGATATTGGCCTTGGTGATATCGCCCTCGTAGTGTGCGAGCAGCCGCTTGTCCATGACGCGCCGCCACAGCGGCGGTATCACGGCGAGCACGATCATGCTCGCGTACCCTGCGGGCAGTTGCGGCGCCTCTTCGCAGCTGCGCAGAGTCTGGTACCGCCGGCCGGGGTTGGCGTGGTGGTCGCTGTGCCGCTGCAGGTGAAACAGGAAGATATTGGTAACCAGTCGGTCGCTATTCCAGCTGTCGCGCGGCGAGCAACGCCGGTAGCGGCCGTCGGACCGCTTCTCCCGCAGCAGGCCGTAGTGCTCGATGTAGTTGACCGTCTCCAGCAGTCCGGCGCCGATCACCGCCTGCAGCAGCAGGTACGGCAGTATGGTCCAGCCGAATGCCGCCATCAACACCCCGAACAGCGCCAGTGTCATGGACCACGCCTGGAGGAGGTGGTTGCGCGGGCTCCACCAGCCCAGTCCTTGCCGGTCCAGCCGTTCCCGTTCCAGCCGGACGGCGGAGATGAGACCGCCGTACGCGCTGCGCGGCAGGAACGCCCACAGCGATTCGCCGAGCCGCCCGCTGGCGGGGTCTTCCGGGGTGGCGACCCGGACATGGTGGCCGCGGTTGTGTTCGACGAAGAAATGTCCGTATCCCGACTGGGCCAGGGCGATCTTGGCCAGCCAGCGTTCCAGGCGCTCGACACGATGGCCGAGCTCGTGGGCGGCGTTGATGCCGATCCCGGACACCAGGCCCAGGGTGGCCGCCAACCCGATCTTGTCGACCATGCTCAGCGCGTCGCCTGCCCACAGGTATGCCGCGATGGTCAGGCCGATGAGTTGGATGGGCAGGAACAGGTATGTGCACCAGCGGTAGTAGCGATCGTTGGACAGGGTTTCGTAGTCCTCGTCCCGTGGGTTGCTGCCGTCATTGCCCACCAGCACGTCGAGCAGCGGAATCACGCCCAGCACGATGATCGGGCCGATCCACCAGAACACCTCGAGCCCGGTATGCAGCACCAGTTGGGAGGGTAACAGCGCGCAGCCCGGCGCGATGAGACCCAGCACCCACATATGGCGTTTGGGGTCGGGCGAACCCGAGTATTTGCCAACTGTTTGCACATCAACCCCTATACAAGACCCGAACTCCAGCGCCGCTCTATGATTACAGACCGTGCGCCGGCTGACCTCTTGGGATGCCGGTCACATGTGAGAACCACTCATCCCGACCGCGGGCATGGAGGAGCTCACGACCGGTCCCACCCAGCGGCAAATTCGCCGCTACGCGCCGTCGATATAACTTTCTCACAAGAATATCGCGAGACAGGATGCTCGATATTACAGTCTGCTAACTCAGCGCAATCCACGGGCGGCGAGGATGGCCGTGACAAAGGGGGTGAATACCCGCCCGAGCTCGGTGGGCGCGTCGCGGCCCGGGGCAGGGGGTGTCGGAATGTAGCTGAGCGCGAGACGGACCAGGGTATGCGCGAGCACATCGGCCTCGTCCGGGGCCGCCGCCACCCAACTGCGTTGGAAGACCAGCGAAAGCCGTTCGGTGGCGTGATCGATCAGGGGTTCGGCATCCAGGGTGATCAACCGCAGCAGATCCAGTTTCACCTCCCCGCCCACCAGCGAGCGCACCAGCGGGTCGAGGGCGGCATCCCGGAAGAAAGCGGCCAGCCCTTCCTGGAATGCGGCCGAGGCGTCGCCGGTGTGGGCCGCGATGGCGGAGTCGACATGGTCGACCAGATCGGAGGCCAGCCGCAGTGCGTATGCCTGGGCGAGACCACTGCGCGAACCGAACTCGTTGTAGAGGGTCTGCCGGCTGACCCCGGCCGCGGCGGCCACATCGCTGAGGGTGACCTTGGACCAGTCCCGGTCGAAGAGCAGTTCGCGCATGGCGTCCAGCACGGCCGTACGCAGTAGCTCCCGCGCGGCCTCCTGGTAGGGAATCCTGGCTCCGTTGCGGGACATGTACGCGACATTGGCATGGTCGCCGGCCGCAGTCAAAGCCTCACATCCGTTCGATCTCGACCATGAAGAAGTCCGATTTCGCTGCCCCACAGTCCGGACAGGTCCAATCATCGGGGATATCCTCCCACCGCGTACCGGGCGCGATACCGTCCTCCGGCCACCCCTCGGCCTCGTCGTACTCGAATCCGCACTGTAGGCACTGATACAGCTTGTACTCGGTCATCTTTCGAATCCTTCCCCGTGTTCACGGTGTATGGGCATCGGCCGTATTCGTGGTCGGTTCGCTCGAATCCGCCGGCGCCCGAAAATGTTTCAGGCGCTGTGCTCCACCGGCTCGAAGTCGACCTTCTCCCGCACCCCGCAGTCGGGGCAGCACCAGTCGTCCGGCACCGCCGACCAGGGTGTGCCCGCCGGAAATCCCTCGCGCGGCGCACCGGTCGCCTCGTCGTAGACGTACTCGCACACCGGGCACCGATACGCGTTCACGCCGCCTCCGTCGGCAAGGCGCCGTAGCGGGCCAGAATCCGTTCCCGCTTGGACTGTTGGATATTGGCACGGGTGATATCGCCGGCGTAGTGCGCGAGCACCCGTTTGTCCATCACCCGCCGCCACAGTGGCGGGAAGTAGGCGAGCAGGATCATGCTCGCGTAACCGCTGGGCAGCTCCGGCGCCTGCTCCCAACTGCGCAGGGTCTGATAACGCCGGGTCGGATAGGCATGGTGATCGCTGTGCCGCTGTAGGTGGTACAGGAAGATATTGGTCACCAGGTGGTCGCTGTTCCAGCTGTGTCTCGGCGACGGCCGCTCGTATCGGCCGCTCGCGGTGCGCTGCCGGACCAGGCCATAGTGCTCCAGGTAGTTCACCGCCTCCAGCAGGCTGAACCCGACCACCGCCTGTAACAGCAGGTACGGCAGGACCTCGAGTCCGAATATCGCGACCAGCGCGGCGAACAGCGCCACCGACAGCAGCCAGGCCGAGAGCACATCGTTGCGCAGCGTCCACGGCCCGGAGCCCAGGCGCCGCAACCGGGTGCGCTCCAGATCCCACGCCGAGCGCAGGCCGCCTCGGACGGTCCGTGGCCAGAAGGCCCAGAAGCTCTCTCCGAACCGCGCGCTCGCCGGGTCCTCGGGGGTGGCGACCCGTACGTGGTGGCCGCGGTTGTGCTCGATATAGAAGTGGCCGTAGCAGGTTTGGGCCAGTGCGATCCGCGACAGCCGGCGTTCCAGTTCCACCTTCTTGTGGCCCAGTTCGTGCGCGGTGTTGATACCGATGCCCCCGACGATTCCGACGGTGAGTGCCAGGCCGATCTTGTCGACCGTAGCCAATCCGCCGTGCACACCGAGCCAACTCAGGTCGTCGGAGCCGATCAGGTAGCAGGCCGTGATCAGAGTGGCGTATTGAAACGGCAGGTACAGGTAGGTGAGGTAGCGGTAGTACTTGTCGTTCTCGAGGGCTTGCATCACCTCGTCGGGCGGATTGGAGCCATCGGCTCCGAAGATCAGGTCCGCGATCGGGATGATCAGGTATACCAGGATCGGCCCCACCCAGTACGCCACATGCGACAGCTCATGCCGGCCGAGCGCGTTCAGGCCCCAGATGAGCGGAAGCCCGATGGTGAACAGTCCGGTCGGCGCGAACAGACCCCACAACCACATTCGTCGCTTGGGGTCTCGCCAGGTGTTCGGAGTCCCCGGGGGTACCGGTTCGGCCTTGGTAGACATCGGCGTCTCCATTCCTCACGCACGTATATGTGACGTACTTAACACTCACCTTTGACACTAGACCTGGTTACGTCTGTTTTCTAGACAAATCTATTGATTTGTAAAGCATAAATTCGCGGGTACGCATACGACGGTGTGCTTCGGGTGCGTGAGTGCCGCCCTACGCGCACTCACGGCCGGAACGCGATCTCCGGCGGCACGGCGTTACCAACCGGATACGGAAACAATGGATTTCACCGGATTCCGGAGACCGAACCGTGCCGGTCGAGGCAACGACCCGGCCCCGGAAGCGGGGACGGAGGGAGCTAGGTTTGCCGGATCAGCACATCGGCGTCCGGAGGCAGCCGGTCGACGGGCCACCAGCGCAGGTCGGTCGACTCCGCGCTGCGGACCGGCACCGCCCCGGGTGGTGCGGTGATCCGGAACAGCAGATCCAGATGACGAGTGGGGACGCCGAGCGAACAGGTGATCGGATGCGCCTGGGCCCCGTAGAGCTCCGGCTCCAGCGCCAGATCCGCGATACCGGACTCCTCGGTGGCCTCACGTAGCGCCGCGGCGGCCACCGTCGCATCGCCTTCCTCGCAGTGACCGCCGAGCTGGATCCACCGCCCGACCCGGGGATGCAGGGTCAGCAGCACCTCGCTGCCGTCGTGTGAGAACACCACCGCGGAGGCGGTGATATGACCGGCCGCGTTCTCCCGCAGACAGCCGCGCGGCGCCGAATCCAGGAAGGCGAGCAACGCCTCGCGCAACGAGGCGTCCGCCGATTCGGCCGGCCGCCATCGCCGCAACAGCTCGGTGGCCGAGGCGTGCAGCGATTCGGCGCTCACAGCTCCACCAGTCCCGGACCATCGGTTCGCGGCGGCCGAGGAGTCAGTTCCTCCATGGGATGGCCGATCGCGACGGCTCCCAGGGGACTCCAATCCGGCTCCAGCCCCAGGACTTCGCGGGTCACCTCCGGCGCGAAGATCGTCGAACCGATCCAGCAGCTGCCCAGCCCCTCGGTGGCCAGGGCGACCAGCAGCCCCTGCACCGCGGCGCCGACGGCGACCGTGAACATGGTTCGCTCGGCGGCCCGCCGGCGCTCGTCCGGATAGTCGTGCGCACCGTCGGGAACGCAGAACGGAATGATCACCTCGGGAGCGTCGAAGAGGATACGACCCCGGGCGATACGGCGTTCCACCCGGTCCGCGGTCAGGCCGTCCCCGAGGAGATCGGTCCGCCATTTCTCGGCCATGACCGTCAATAGCCGCTCGCGCAACACCCGATCGCGCACCCAGGCGAACCGCACCGGCCGCGTATGGTGCGGCGCCGGGGCGGTGAGCGCCACCGCCACCGCCTTACGCACCACCTCGGGGTCGACCGGGTCGGGGGCGAAGGAACGGACCGAGCGGCGCATGAGCACGGCCTCGCCGCGACCCCGGACGATGGCTTCGGCCGTTCCCAGCCAGAACAGATCGTCGGGGCCGCGGCGGATCAGATCGGCGGCGGACGAACTGTCGTCGGTGAGCGTCAACCCGCGCACCACCGCCACCGGGACCCCGCCCAGTTTGCCCTTCACCAATTCGGCGGCCGCGGCCAATTCGTCGGCGAGGGCCACCTGCGTCACCTGCAGTTCGTTACCCTGCCCGTCCACGGCGCCCGCATAGTCGTGCAGAACCGGCAGCCCGGCCGCGCCGATGGCGACATCGGTCTGACCGTTGCGCCAGGCACGACCCATGGTGTCGGTGACGACCACCGCGAGGTCCACCCCGAGCCGGGCGGCCAGCGCCGAGCGCAGTCCCTTGGCACTGGTATCGGGATCGCTCGGCAGCAGAACCAGCTCTGTCCGTTCGACATTCGAACCGTCCACACCCGCGGCGGCCTGCACGAGACCCAGCCGGTTCTCGGTGATCAGGGTGCGCCCGCGCCGAGCCACCACTCGGACCGACTCCTGCTCCACCAGGGCCCGGCGAGCGGCGTCACGCTGCTCCGGACCCGTTGGGGCGGCTACGATTCGACCCTCCACCTTGGACACGATCTTGCTGGTGACCACCAGGATGTCGCCGTCGGCCAGCCACGGCGCGCGGGCGGCGATATGGTCGGCCAGATCGTCGCCCGGGCGGAATTCGGGCAGGCCGGTGATCGGCAGAACGCGCAGTTCGGCTGCGGCGTGGTCGATGGGGCTCATGGTTTCACTCCGGCGAGTTCCAATGCGGCACGTACCATTTCGGCGGTTGTCGGCGGATCCGTCATCAGCAGGGGCACACTGCGCACCTCGACGCCGGGCACCTCGGCGGTATCGGTGGTGTGGACCAACCAGCCGTCCAGAATGCCGGTGGTCGAACGGGCCCCATAGTGCCGGCCGACCGCTTCGGCCGTGCTTTCGACCCCGATCACCGACAGACATTCGTCGGCCATACCGCGCAGGGGTTTACCGTCGATCATCGGCGACACCCCGATAACCGGCGCCGAAGTGGTGCGTAGGGCGCCGCGGATTCCGGGTACGGCGAGAATCGCGCCGATGCTCACTACGGGGTTCGACGGAGCCAGCAGCACCACATCTGCGGCGCTTATGATTTCGATCACATTTGGCCCCGGTTTGGCTTCATCCGCCCCAATTGTGGCGAATCCATGAGTATGCACTTGTGCGCGGTAACGAACCCACCACTCCTGGAAATGGATCGCGCGTCGTTCGCCAGGGTCGTCGCTATCGCCGATAACGACATGCGTTTCGCATCGGTCGTCGGTTGCCGGGAGGAGTTTCACACCCGGCCGCCAGCGTTTGCAGAGCGCTTCGGTGACCGCCGAGAGCGGATAGCCGGCGCGCAACATTTCGGTCCGAACCAGGTGGGTGGCGATATCCCGATCGCCCAGCCCGAACCAGTCGGGCCGGGCCCGGTATTTCGCCAACTCCTCCTTGGCGTGCCAGGTCTCGCCCACCCGGCCCCAGCCGCGCTCCGGATCTATTCCACCGCCCAGCGTATACATGCAGGTATCGAGGTCGGGGCAGATTCTGAGGCCGTGCATCCACACGTCGTCGCCGACGTTGACGATGGCCGCAACATCCGCTTCGGGGAGCAGTTCCCGGACGCCCAGCAGGAACCGCGCGCCGCCGACTCCGCCGACCAGAACGGCGATGCGGGGCCGGCCGGCGGGTGTGATGTCCGCTTGTTGTGAAGTCACATCCGCACAGCCTAAGCGGAGCACGAAATTGTGTGCTTCTCGCTACATTTGCTGCCTATTTGCTATAGCCGGTACAAGATCAGCACGTAAAGCGCCGCCGGATAGTAACGGAATAGTGACGGCGGCTTGACCATCGATACGTGCGGCGTGTCTAATCACTGACATGTCATTCCGGACCGCGCGGAAGTGCACGGCGCGTATGGAAGTTCGAACGGATGTTCGCATCGGAATGACAGGCTCGGGGAAGTCCGCGAGACAACGTCGCGGAGTTGTGCCGTCGGTATGCGGTGTCGGTCCGACGGAAAGAATCATTCTGCGCTAACACACAGTGAGGAGGCGGAGCGATGGTCAATGAACTGGCCCCGACCGGTATGCCGGGCGGCGTATCGCAGACCGATTCCGCAGCAGGCGCAGCACGTGGCGTCTGCGCTGGCGGCAGTTGGACCGATCACGAGTTGAGCGAGCACGATTCGACGCCCCGGCTCAGCCTGATCGTGACCGACTTCGACGAGATATTCGAGTCGATCGAAGAGCAGTGGCAGGAACGCGCGCTATGCGCGCAAACCGATCCCGAGGCCTTCTTCCCCGAAAAGGGTGGTTCGACCCGCGAGGCCAAACGGATCTGCATGGGCTGCGAGGTCCGCACCGAGTGCCTGGAATACGCACTCGCCAATGATGAACGCTTCGGTATCTGGGGCGGCCTGTCCGAACGGGAACGGCGCCGCCTGAAGCGGGGTATCGGCTGATAGTCGGGGCCCGCCGTCCGGCAGGGCCCCGACCGGCGCCGCCTTTGGCGGCACCGTCGAACACGGCTAACGTTCGAGTCATGGCACGTTCCCGCAATCGCCGCCCGCCGACCACCCGGTCGGTGACCCGCCGTGGACGCGGAGTACGCGGCCCTATGCTCCCGCCGACCGTGCCCGCTTGGCGCACCCGCGGCCAGAAGTTCGACCGTCTGGTGTTGGAGGCCTTCGCCCCGCTGGACACCCGCTGGCACGACCGGCTCACCAAGCTCGACATCGCCGTCGACGACGTGCCTAAAATCCGCCCCCTGCATCCTGATTCGGTCACCTGGCCGGACGAGGTGGTGGCCGACGGGCCCGTACCGCTGTCCCGCCTCATCCCGGCCGGAGTCGACCGACACGGTGCCCCCATCCGCGCCCGGGTGGTGCTCTTCCGCAAACCTCTGGAACTACGGGCGGGCGATCCCGACGATCTGGTGGAACTGCTGCGCGAGGTCCTGGTCCAGCAGATCGCCACATACCTCGGCGTCGATCCGGACGTCATCGATCCCGAACCGGAGTAGTGCCGGACCGCGTCACCACCGCGGTCCGGCACCACTCGCCTCGGCATCCAGGACCGTCCACCGCGCGGCCTTCATCCCGAACCGCCTCCCTTCCGGTCCACACTCGCGCCGGCCAGTCGGCACCGCCGCCGGATGCCCCGTACCGGTGTCCACCCCGCCCGGCCCGGGTCACCTCCGGCTCGTCTCCGAGCCCTCACATCGGTCCCTTCGCGCGCCGCGGGAACCCCTCCAGCGCAAATGCGGCCCGAATCACACCCCGACGCGCCGAACATAACGGACTAGTTGAGCGTGTCCGGCAGACTCCGGGCGGCCGATGAGGTTACGCTCATCGGCGTGCTTCCCATGCGTCGTTGCTGCCGTCCCGGCTGCAAGAATCCGGCCGTCGCGACGCTCACCTATGTCTACTCGGACTCGACCGCTGTGGTGGGCCCGCTGGCGACGGTGGCCGAACCACACTCCTGGGATCTGTGCGGAACCCACGCCTCCCGGATCACCGCCCCCAAGGGGTGGGACATGGTCCGGCACGAGGGCGGTTTCTCCACCAATCCCGACGACGACGATCTGACCGCCCTCGCCGAGGCCGTCCGCGAGGCCGGACTGCGCCGCAGGCCGCCGGAACACGATCAACGCGGCTACCGCGACCATCACTCGCCGCCCCCGCGCACCACCCGCACCGGCCGCACCGGTCGGCGCGGACACCTGCGGGTGCTCCCGGACCCGCCCGGCTGACGGCAGGGCGCGGTGCGCGGCGACCGGTCCCACCTCACCCGTGGACGATGGCGTCTCCACGCCACCGTCCGGGCGACCGTGACCGCCACCGTCCACGCCGCCACCGAGGGCCGCGCGATCACGGGCACCCGTGCCCGAGGGCCTGTCGGCGCCCGCACCCGGGGGCATTAGGGTGTGAACCATGACAGTCGCCCGCTCTGCCGATTTCGTCAACGCGGTGATCAAGGCCTATGACATCCGTGGCGTGGTCGGCGATCAGATCGACACCGAATTCGTCCGCGATGTGGGGGCGTCGTTCGCGCGGGCGATGCGGACCGAGAACGCGCGACGGATCGTCATCGGACACGATATGCGCACCTCGTCCCCGGAACTGGCCGCCGCGTTCGCCGACGGCGTGCTCGCCCAGGGGCTGGATGTGGTGCATATCGGACTGGCCTCCACCGACCAGCTGTACTTCGCCTCCGGCCGACTGGACTGTCCCGGCGCCATGTTCACCGCCAGCCACAACCCGGCCCGCTACAACGGCATCAAACTCTGCCGCGCCAAGGCACTGCCGGTCGGTCAGGAGACAGGCCTGGCCACCATCGCCGCCGAGATGATCGCGGGCGTTCCGGACCACGACGGCCCGCCCGGCACCGCCACCGAGCTCGACCTGCTCGACGAGTACGCGGACTTCCTGCGCGAACTGGTCGACCTGGGCGGCATGCGGCCGTTGACCATCGCGGTGGACGCGGGCAACGGCATGGGCGGTCACACCGTGCCGGCCGTCCTCGGCGCCCTGCCGCAGGTAACCCTCGTGCCGCTGTACTTCGAGCTGGACGGCAGCTTTCCCAACCACGAGGCCAATCCGCTGGACCCGAAGAACCTGGTCGACCTGCAACACCTGGTCCGCGACTCCGGCGCCGATATCGGCCTGGCCTTCGACGGCGACGCCGACCGCTGCTTCGTGGTGGACGAGCGCGGCGAGCCGGTCTCCCCGTCGGCCATCACCGCCCTGGTCGCCGCCCGCGAACTGGCCAAGGAGCCGGGAGCGGTGATCATCCACAACCTGATCACCTCCCGCTCGGTGCCGGAGCTGGTGAGCCGGCTCGGCGGCACCCCGGTGCGCACCCGGGTCGGGCATTCGTTCATCAAACAGCAGATGGCCACCACCGGTGCCGTGTTCGGCGGAGAGCATTCGGCGCACTACTACTTCCGCGACTTCTGGGGCGCCGACTCCGGCATGCTGGCCGCCCTGCACGTCCTGGCGGCACTCGGCGAGACCGAACAGCCGATCTCGGAGCTGATGGCCTCCTACTCCGGTTACGCGGCCTCGGGCGAGATCAACTCGACCGTCGCCGACGCCGCGGGACGGACCGCCGCCGTGCTGGACGCGTTCGGCGGCCGGGCCGTCTCGGTGGACCGATTGGACGGCGTCACGGTGCAGTTGCCCGACCACGCCTGGTTCAATCTGCGCGCGTCCAACACCGAACCGCTGCTGCGACTCAATGTCGAAGCCCGCTCTCAGGAGGAAGTAGACGCACTCGTGACCGAGATCCTGGGCATCGTCCGCGCCTGACTGGAATAGTGGAATCACAGACAGTGAATTCGCCCGATCCGGGCTCGGTGTGGACGCTCCGGGCGGCGGCGGGACGAGACCGAAAACAGCGCGATGAGGGGAGGTGGGACGCCCGATGATCGCTGGGACACCGGTGCTCGACCTGGACGATGCCGCATCGCTGGAAGCTGCGGACAGCGGGGGCGCCCTGCGCTCGGCCGCGTCCGGCGGCGCTCAGGTGCGTGCCACCGCCGCGACCGTCGCGGAGGAGGCGCTGGACCGACTGACCGGTCTGCGACCACGCAGCCTGCTCATGGTCTCCGGAGCGGGCCGCGCCCGACGCGCCGCGGCTCTGCTGGTGGCCGCGCTGGGTGACCGTGCCGGGCTGCCCCTGGTCCCGGTCACCGCCATCCCGCCGTGGGCCGGCCCACTGGACGTGGTGCTGGTGGCGGGCGACGACGCGGGCGATCCGCGGCTCATCGACGCGATCGACCGCGCCCAGCGTCGCGGCGCCGAAGTCGTGGTAGCGGCGCCGGCGGAAGGACCGCTGCGCGCGGCGGCCGCCGGTCGAGCGGCGCTGCTGGAACCGCGGGTGCCGGTGTTGGAGCACAACCGGATGCTGCGCTTCCTCGCCGTCGGTATCGCGGTCCTGCACGCCATCGACCCGAGCCGCAGCGGTGCCCTGCTGCCCCAATTGAACGCCCTGGCCGACGTCCTGGATGCCGAAGCCCTGCGCGACGGACCACAGCACGAGGTCTTCCACAATCCGGCCAAGACCCTGGCCGCCCGGATGCAGCAGCGGGAACTGGTGCTGGCCGGCGACACCAACGCCACAACCGAACTGGCCACCCACGCCGCCGAGGTGCTGCTGCAATCGGCGGGGCGTATCGCGACCGCGGTGGATCTGACCGTCGCGGTGACATCGCTGCCCCGGTTCCTCGCCGCGGGCGCGGCCACACCCGACTACGACCCGCTATTCCACGACGAAGAACTCGACGGACCGCCGCCGGTGAACCGGATGCGGGTGTTCCTGTTCAGTGCCGATACGGACGAGGTCGCCACCCGCCGCAAACTCGCCGTCTTCGGCGGCGCCGGGGCGGGCCTGGTGGACGCCGACCTCCTCACCGCCGACCCGGCCGAGGCCGATACGGCCGGGCTACCGCAAGAACTGCCGCCACCGGGAGCGCCGCTGCCGCCCGACCGGGACCCCGCGGCGGCACCGGCGAACGGGCGAACCGTGAGTGAACTGGAACGACTCGCTGTACTGGCATTGCGTGTGGAGATGGCGGCCGCCTATCTCCGGCTGATCGGCGGGCAACCGGCCGCGGACGGGACGAACAGCTACGACGGGGGACGCTACTAGTGCACGAACTCGTTGGTGCACTGCGCTCGTATGCCTGGGGCTCGCGCACCGCGCTCGCCGAACTGTGTGGCCGGCCCGTACCTTCGGCACATCCCGAGGCGGAGCTGTGGTTCGGGGCCCACCCGGCCGATCCCGCGCATATCCGCACCGACAACGGCACCCGCTCCCTGCTCGAGGTGGTATCCGACGATCCCGCCCGCGAGCTCGGCCCGGCCGCAACGGAATTCGACGGCAGGCTGCCCTTCCTGCTGAAACTCCTCGCCGCCGAGGAGCCGTTGTCACTGCAGGCGCATCCGAGCCTGCAGCAGGCACAGGCCGGTTTCGAACGGGAGAACCAGGCCGGGGTGCCACTGGACTCGCCCCAGCGCAACTATCGCGACGAGAACCACAAACCGGAACTGGTGGTGGCGCTGGACCGCTTCGAGGCGCTGGCCGGTTTCCGGACCCCGCGGCACACCGTCGAACTGCTGCGCGCGTTGGCGGTGCCCGAACTCGCCTCGTATGCGGACCTGCTCGCCGCCCAACCCGATTCGGACGGGCTGCGGACCCTGTTCACGACCTGGATCACCTTGCCACAGAATGTGCTGTCCACGCTGCTGCCGGCCACGCTCGACGGATGTGTGCGCTATCTGTCCGGCCCCGACCGCACCTTCGCCGCCGAGGCGCGCACCGCGCTGGAACTGGCCGAGGCCTATCCGGGTGATGCCGGGGTGCTGGCGGCACTGCTGCTGAACCGGCTCACCTTGCAACCGGGACAGGGTCTGTTCCTGGCAGCGGGGAACCTGCACGCCTATCTGCGCGGACTCGCCGTGGAGATCATGGCCAACTCCGACAATGTGCTGCGCGGCGGGCTCACCCCCAAACATGTCGATGTGCCGGAACTGCTGCGAGTACTCGATTTCGAACCGATCGACCTGCCGCTGGTGCTGCCCGAACCCGCGGGCGACGGGTCGGTGCGCTATCGCACGCCCGCACCGGAATTCGCGCTGCGGCGCTTCGACCTGATCGAGGGGTCGGGCCAGGTGCCGCTCACCGAGGCCGGTCCCGGAATCGTGCTCTGCTCATCCGGTACGGTGCGACTGCGGCGCGACGGATCGGAACTGGTACTCGGGCGGGGCGCCGCCGCCTGGGTCTCGGCCGCCGATACCGATATCAGAGCACAGGCGGTGGACGGCCCCGCCCAGCTCTTCTGCGCCTGCGTGGGGGGCTGTGTTTGATGGCGCCGCCTTCGGCGGCGCGGGTCGGGGCCCTCGTGACCCCGGCTCTTTCCTCCCTCCGCGAATCCGCTGACGCGAATTCGCTCCTGACGGTCCGGACTCCGAATACCCCGGTGAGGCGTCCGAAGAGGTATCGGCCCGTGACCTGACGATCCGGGCGCTGTCTCTGCGGACCGGTACGGCGTCGTCACGGTCGGTTCCGGCCCTGGTTGTCACAGTGGGGCGTTCGTGAAGGTTTGGATGCCGACTCCCAGGGCGGGGCACGCGGCCTCATGGTCCCGGTCTTCTCACCCCATGACGTCGCTATGGCGCGGTCGTGGTCGATCCGGACCGGGCACATCGGGATGAGGGTCGTGAGGGGTGGAGTGTTCGCGCTTCGTGGGCGGTCGGTCGGGGTCCGTGGTCGGGCTCGGGAGCCGGTGTGAAGCGGCGTATTCGAGAGGGCTCGAATAGTCTGTCTCGGGGCTGTCCCGGTTCTCGCGGGTACAGGGCTTTCCGGGTACCGCGATACGGCGGGAGCACATCGGATAGAGGAAGGTGGGCCGGATGTCGGCTGGTGGAGGTAAGAAGGCGATCCTCGCCGCGTTGTCGGCGAACGCGGGAATCGCCGCAGCGAAGTTCGTGGGCGCGGCGATCACCGGTTCGGCGTCGATGCTGGCCGAGGGCGTGCACTCGGTGGCCGATACCGCCAACCAGGGACTGCTGCTGTTCGGACAGAACCGTGCCGAACAGGAAGCCACCGCATTGCACCCGTTCGGATACGGCCGCAGCCGGTACTTCTACTCGTTCGTGGTGGCGCTGGTGCTGTTCACCCTGGGGTCGGTGTACGCGCTGTACGAGGGCATCCACAAGGTCCGACACCCGGAGGATCTGTCCTCGCCGATCGTGGCCGTCGTCATCCTGTTCATCGCCATCGGCCTGGAGTCCTTCAGTTTCGTCACCGCGCTCAGGGAATCGCGGCCGCTCAAGGGCCGCGCGAGCTGGTGGCGGTTCATTCGCCACTCGCGTAGCCCGGAGCTGCCGGTGGTGCTGCTGGAAGACACCGGTGCGCTGATCGGTCTGGTTCTGGCCCTGCTCGGTGTCGGATTGACCACGATTACCGGTGACGCGGTCTGGGACGGTATGGGCACCCTGGCCATCGGCGTCCTGCTCGGCGTGATCGCCATCGTGCTGATCATCGAGATGCAGAGTCTGCTCATCGGTGAGGGCGCGACCCCCGACGAGGACAAGGCGATCCGCGCGAACCTGGTGGACGGTGACCGGATAGACCGCGTCATCCACCTCAAGACCCAATACCTCGGGCCGGAGGAACTGCTCGTCGCGGCCAAGGTGGGTGTGGCGCCCGGTCTCGATATCGCCACCATCGCCTCGGCCATCGACGAAGCGGAGAGCCGTATCCGCACCGCCGTGCCCGCCGCACGGATCATCTATCTGGAACCGGACCTGTACCGGGAGACCGCGGCTACAAGCTGACCGCGGCGGCCACAACCGGCGCGTGCCGGCCCAGCTCGGCCGGTATGCGCTCGTAACCGTGCAGGATGTAGGATCGGCGGCGCCGCGGAGTTTCGGTCAGGCGCAGATCCGGGAACCGTTCGAACAGGGCGCGCAGGGCGTGAGCACCTTCCATCCGCGCCAGGCTCGCCCCCAGACAGACGTGGATCCCGCTGCTGAAGGCCAGATGGTCTTTCGCGTTCTCCCGGTCGATATCGAAGCGATCGGGTTCGGGAAAGACCGCGGGATCGCGGTTCGCACCCGCCAGTGACAGGATGATCATCGACCCCTTGCGCAGCCACACACCCCCGATCTCCACATCGGTCAGGGCGATCCGACCGGTGGCCTGCACTGGGGCGTCGAACCGAAGTATCTCCTCCACGGCGTTCGGCCACCGCTCGGGTTCGGCGCGCAGCCGCTCCAACCGGTCGGGGTGGGCGAGCAGTGCGACGATGCCCTTGCCGATGAGATTGACGGTCGTTTCGAAGCCCGCGCCCATCAGGAGGGACGCACCGGCGAGGAGTTCCTCGGTGGACAGATTGCCCCCGGTGACCATGCTGCTGAGAATGTCCTCGCCGGGTTCGGCGCGCAGTCGCTCGATATGGTCGAGTAGGTAGCCGTTCACCTTTTCCGAGGAACGCATGGCCCGCTGGTGGGTCCGCCAGGGGATCCCGAAGTCCAGCAGCGGGCTGATATCGTCACCCCAGCGCAGGAACATCTGCCGGTCCCGGTCGGGGAACCCCAGCATCTCGGAGATGATGGCGATCGGCACCTGGGCCGCGAAATCCGCGACCAGATCCGCGCGACCGTTTTCGGGCAGCGCGGCGAGCAGTTCGTCGGTGACCGTGACAACTCGCTCCCGCAGCCTGCCGATGGCCCGCGGGGTGAATGCCGAAGCGACCGGTTTGCGCAGCCGGGTGTGCTCGGGTGGGTCGACCATCAGCATCGAGGGGGGATCGACCGGATTCGGCGGGATCGGGAAACGGCGGCCGAGCCGTCGCAGCGGCTCCGGAACGCGGACGGTCGACGGTAACCCCACCCCGAACCGATCGTCGCGCAGGATTTCCCGGCACAACGCGTGGTCGAGGGTCACCCAGGTAGGGGCCAACCGATGTATTCCGCCTTCGCCGCGAAGCCGCTCGATCAGCGGATACGGATCGGCTATTCCCTCGGGGCTGCCGATGAGGCGGGGGAACGGATCGCCTCGGCGGATCCCGGCGTCGAGCACCGCCCGGATGATGCCGTGATAGTTGATCCAGCGAAACAGATACTGCGGCTTCATATCCCACCACTCCGTTGTGTTACGCCCACCACATCTGCACGTAACCACCACGGTACGGCCCCACTGAAACCGGGGAAACCTGCCCGGGGCGGAGCCGGGAACCTACCGTGGTAGGAGAAGCCGGCAGCGACGACCGCCGATCACGCGGCGGAACCGACCCCCTCCCGGCCCTCGGATCCCTCCTGCTCGGATACGGCTCGCAGTTCGTGTTCGTCGACCATGGTCTGTTCGTCGAACGGCAGCTTCCGATCCAGCACATCGCGGACCTGTCGCGGGTCCAGCGTCCTGGTCCAGGTGCCGATGAGCACGGCCGCCACGGCGTTGCCCGAGAAATTGGTGAGCGCGCGGGCCTCGGACATGAACCGGTCGATACCGACGATCAGGCCGACACCGTCGAGCAGCTCCGGCCGATGACTCTGCAGGCCGCCGGCCAGGGTTGCCAGGCCTGCACCCGTCACCCCCGCCGCGCCCTTGGACGCCACGATCATGAACAGCAGCAGGCCGATCTGTTCCGCCAGGGCCGGCGGCCGGCCCATGGCGTCGGCGATGAAGATCGATGCCATGGTCAGGTAGATGGCGGTGCCGTCCAGATTGAAGGAGTAACCGGTCGGTACGACGACGCCGACCGTGGTGCGCTCGACACCCAGATGCTCCATTTTCGCGATCAGCCGCGGCAGCGCCGACTCCGAGGAGGAGGTGGCCACGATCAGCAGGTATTCGCGCGCCAGGTAGCGGCACAGCTTGAAGATCGACACCCGGGCGACCAGGCGCAGCAGCACCCCGAGCACACCGAAGACGAACAGCAGGCAGGTCAGGTAGAACGCGACCATCAGCGTCGCCAACTGCACCACGGCGTCCAGGCCGGTCCGGCCGACCACATTGGCGATGGCGCCGAACGCGCCGACCGGAGCCAGCCACAGGATCATCACCAGAATCCGGAAGACCAGTTTCTGCAGCAGGGCGACACCGCGCAGGATCGGCTCCCCCGCCGAACCCATCGCCTGGACCGCGAAACCGACCAGCAGCGCTACGAACAGTGCCTGCAGCACGCTGCCCGCGGTGAGGGAAGACACCAGGGTGGTCGGGACGATGCCGTGGATGAAATCCCAGGTGCCGCCCGCGCTGTGCGCCTCGTCCGCGTATTCGGCCCCCTGTCCCGCGGCGTCGGCGATATCCATCCCCGTACCGGGGTCCAGCAGGTTGCCGACCAGCAGGCCGATACCGAGCGCGACCGTCGACATCGCCAGGAAGTAGCCGACGGCCAGTCCACCGACCTTGCCCACGGTTGCGGCCGCACGCACCGAGCCGATACCCAGGACGATCGTGCAGAAGATCACCGGCGCGATCATCATCTTGATCAGGTCCACGAACATCGTGCCCAGCGGGGCCAGCGCTTGGCCCGTACCCGGTGCCAGCCGGCCGACCAGGACACCGGCCACGACGGCGACGACAACCGCCGGATACAGCCAGTGCGTGCGATCGTGCCGTGTTCGCGTCGAGTCCGTCATATCGGTGATCTCCTCCGAGTCGTGCTGCACTGCCGGGCGAGGTGAACCCGGCCACGACGCCCCTGCAGAATAATGACTGCCCACGTGATTTCCGTCACGATTTGGCGCATTTCGTTCACCGGAGGAGTGGGCGCGAAGCGGTCGGCCATCTCTGGCGGAACAGAGGTCTTCGTGCTGCGATCGGTTCCGCCGACCCTGGTAAGCGGGCGTCTGGGCGGTGTTCGCGATGGTGAGCGCCCGGTACGAGCGCGGCCGGACGGCCGTCGAGGACGGGACGGTCGACCGCCACGCCTCGACTACGGCCGGACCGGACGGCCCCGAACCCGGTGGCGGCAACGGTAGCGGGGAGCGCCGGCGGGTTCAGACGTCGGTGGAGAAGCGGATTCCGCCGTCGGGAAGCTCCACCCCCGGCCAGATCCGGGCGCCGCGCAGCAATTCGCAGCGGGCGCCGACACTGGCGCCGTCGCCGATCACGGCGTCACGGACCAGGGCCCGCGGGCCGATCCGGGCCCCGAACCCGATGATCGAGCGTTCGACGGTGGCCCCGGCCTCCACTCGCGCGCCGTCGAAGAGGACCGCGCCGTCCAGTCGCGCACCGGCGCCGACCTCGGCGCCGCGGCCCACCACCGTGCCGCCGATCAGCAGGGCACCGGGCGCGACCCCCGCACCCTGATGTACCAGCGACTCCCCACGCTGACCGGGCAGCGCCGGTGAGGGGGCGATCCCGCGAACCAGGTCGGCGGAACCACGGACGAAATCCTCCGGTGTGCCCATATCCCGCCAGTACGACGTGTCGACATGGCCCTGGACCCGGGCGCCTTCGGTCAGCAGCGCGGGGAACACTTCGCGCTCCACCGAGACCGGGCGCCCGACCGGGATCTTCTCGATGTACTCGCGCCGGAAGACGTAGCATCCGGCGTTGATCTGATCGGTGGGCGGGTCCTGGGTCTTCTCCAGGAAGGCGGTGACCCGACCCTCCTCGTCGGTGGGCACACAGCCGAACGCCCGCGGATCGCTCACCCGCACCAGATGCAGGGTGACATCGGCACGGGTGTTCTCGTGGGTGGCGAGCACGGCGCGCAGATCGGTGCCGCCGAGGACGTCGCCGTTGAACACCATCACGGTGTCGGCCCGCAGTTTGGGCAGCACATTGCGGATCCCGCCGCCGGTGCCCAACGGTTCGGTCTCGGTGACGTATTCGATTTCCAGACCCAGCTCGGCGCCGTCACCGAAATGTTCCTCGAAGACCTCGGCCTTGTACGACGTGCCGAGCACCACGTGGGTGATTCCCGCCTCGGCGATCCGGGCCAGCAGATGGGTCAGGAAGGGGAGCCCGGCGGTGGGCAGCATCGGCTTGGGCGCCGAGAGGGTGAGCGGACGCAGCCGCGTGCCCTGGCCGCCGACCAGGATGACGGCGTCGGTGCCTGCTTGTCCTGCCATGGAACTCCCTCGTTCACTACATCGGTTCGGCCGCACACCGCGTATTCGGCTCGGCCGCCGGGTTACACCCGCGGCGTTACGCGGCCTGTTCCCGCGCCTTGGCGCGCAGCGCAGATCGAACCGCAATCCGGCAGCGCACCGCAAGTCCGGCCCGCAGCGCCCACCGCAGCGGCGCCTGCCACCAGTGCGGATGCCGGTCGGCCTGGAATCGGTAGGCGCTGGCGTGATGGGCGGGCAGCATCTTCTCCGGATTGCGGCTCGCCGCATGCCCCTTGGCATGGGTGACCTCGGCACTCGGCACGAAAACGTTGTGCCAGCCGGCCTTGCCCATCCGGTCGCCGAAGTCCACGTCCTCCATGTACATGAAATAGCGCGAATCGAAGCCGTCGATCGCGTCGAACGCGGCCCGCCGCACCAGCAGGCAGGAACCGGACAGCCAGCCCACCACACGCTCGGAGATCTCCTCGTTCTCCTGGCGGTAGCGCCGGGTCCACGGGTTCGTCTTCCAGACGGCGCCGAGGATGGCGTGACCGGCACCGTCGAGCAGGCCGGGCACCGAACGCGCGGATGGGTACACGCTGCCGTCCGGCTCCCGTACCAGCGGGCCGAGCGCTCCGGCCCGCGGCCAACGACGGGCGGCGGCGAGCAATTCATCGATGGAGTCGGCGCCCCAACGGATATCCGGGTTGGCGATCACTACGAACTCGAGCTCCGGATCCAATTCGGCGACGGCCCGGTTGATGGCGCCGCCGTAACCGATATTACCGCCGGTGCGCAGCAGTCGGACATGCGAGTTGGTCTCGGCGACCATTTCCGGAACACCGTCGACCGACCCGTTGTCGGCCAGAATGACCTGCGGTTTCTCCGCGGTCGCGGTGGCCAGGGTGCTGATGAAGTGCTCCAGGTGTTCACCCGGGGAATAAGTGACCGTGATCACGGCCAGGCTGGGACGGGTACCGGTTGCGCCCATGGGGTCGGTGGAGCTCACAGGCGACCACCATAGTGGACGCCGCCGAATGTCTCGTACGCCGATGGGCGTTGCTTCGGCTACGCTCCGGCCGGACGTGCCAGCGCCGCCTCGACCGCGCAGCGCCAGGGGCGCAGCGGAGACAGCCCGGCCTGCCGCCACGACCGGGTGGACAGCACCGAATAGGCGGGACGCGGTGCGGGGCGGGGGAACTCCGCGGAGGTACACGGTCGTACCCGTTCCGGATCGGCGCCGATTCCCGCGAAGACCGCCCGAGCCAGTTCGAACCAGCTCGCCTGTCCGCTGTTGGTGGCGTGCAGCAGCCGCGGCGCGTCCGGTCGGGTGGCCAGTTCCAGCAGACCGGCCGCGAGATCGGCGGCATAGGTGGGGGAACCGATCTGGTCGTCGACCACGGTCACCGTCTCGCGTTCCCGTTCCAGGCGCAGCATGGTCGCCACGAAATCGGTGCCGACACCGCTGTACACCCAGGCGGTGCGGACGATTACCGCGTCGGGACACAGCTCGCGGACAGCCTGTTCCCCGGCGAGTTTGGAGCGGCCGTAGACGGTGGCCGGGTCGGTCGGGTCGGTCGTCTCGTAGGGGGTTTCGCCGGTGCCCGGGAACACGTAGTCGGTGGACAGGTGGATCAGCCGGGCGTTTACCGCGGCGCAGGCGGCCGCAAGTCGCGCCGGTCCGGTCTCATTGCCGGTAAAGGCCGCCGCCGGTTCGGATTCGGCGCGATCGACGGCGGTATAGGCGGCGCAGTTGAGCACCACGTCACCCGGGCGCAGCACCGCCGCGACGGCCGCGGCATCGGTGATATCGAGCTCCCGGCGAGTGTAGGCGCGCGCGCTCGGCGCCAGACCCGACAGTTCGCGGCCGACCTGCCCGCCCGCCCCGACCACGACGAGGCGATTACCGAGATCGGATCCGGGTACTACGGCGGCACACACGCCGGTCAGTGTGGCACGCCGTAAAACCGGAGGTTCGGCGTGTCCGAGGTTGCCGTTGGTTAGCCTTCGTGGCGAAGCGGATGCGGGACAGGAATGGCCGACTGGTGACCGGATCGGCGCGATCCGGATGCGGGAGAGGATATTCGGGTGGCGCAGCGTGGGGAGCGGACACCGTGGGGGCCGTTGCGAGTCGTCGTCGCGTCGCTGGCCTTGATCGTGCTCGTGGGCACGGGTTTCGCCTGGCGGGGTATCGACAGCCTGGTGGCGGATATCGAACGAATCCCCGGTCTGGGCCTCGGCGGCACACGCGACGGCGCGGTGGACATACTGCTGGTGGGCGTCGATTCCCGCACCGACGCGCACGGCAATCCGCTCACCGCGACCGAACGGGATCTACTGCACGCCGGGGACGAGATCGGCACCAATACCGACACCATCGTGCTGATGCGGATTCCCAACGACGGCCGCTCGGCCACCGCAATCTCGATTCCGCGCGACGCCTACGTGGATATCCCCGGACTGGGCAAGGGGAAGGTCAACTCGGCCTACGGCACCACCAAGCAGAACACCTACCGGCAGCTGATCGAGCAGGGCGCCTCGGATCAGGAAGCGGAGGAACAGTCCACCCAGCGCGGCCGGCAGGCGCTGGTCAAGACCATCGCGGGGTTGACCGGTATCACCGTCGACCACTACGCCGAGGTCAGTCTGCTCGGGTTCGTACTGCTCACCGACGCGGTGGGCGGAGTGGATGTGTGCCTGCGGCATCCGGTCGACGAACCGCTGTCCGGCGCGGTTTTCCCGGCCGGCCGGCAGCGGCTGGACGGGCCGCGGGCGCTGAGTTTCGTCCGGCAACGGCACAACCTGGAACGCGGCGACCTGGACCGTATCGTGCGCCAGCAGGTGTTCATGGCCCAATTGGTGCAGCAGGTGCTCAGCGCCCGCACCCTGAGCGACCCGGGCAAACTGCAGGAGCTCAGCGACGCCGTCGGCCGCACCGTGGTCCTCGACGAGGACTGGGATGTGCTGTCCTTCCTCCAGCAGCTGCAGGATCTCAGTGCCGGACAGGTGACCTTCGAAACCATCCCGGTCGCCGACCTCAACGGGATGAGCCCGAACGGGGAATCGGTGGTGCGGGTGGATCCCGACAAGGTCCGGTCGTATGTCGCCTCGTTGGTGGGCGAGGAGCCGACGGGCGAACCGAAGGCCACGTCCACGGTCGCCCCGCGGACGGTGACCGTGGACGTATACAACGCCGGCGGTATCACCGGACTGGCCGGTGAGGTCTCGCAGACCCTGATCGCACGGGGTTACCGGACCGGGGATGTGGGTAACTACACCGGCGGGACCGTCGGCGGCAGCCGAGTACTGGCGTCTTCCGACGAGGATCCGAAGGCCGAATCGGTCGCCGAGGCGCTGGGCGGTCTGCCGGTACTCGCCGATCCGTCGATTCCGGCCGGCACGGTGAGCGTGGTGCTCGCGGACGACTATTCTGGTCCCGGATCGGAGGCGCAGACCCTGTTCGACTTCGACAATCCGACGACCTCGGCCACACCGGTTCCCCCCGCCCCGCCGATCGACGCCGGCCGGGAGGGACCGAAATGCGTGAACTAGGCGAACCCCGCCCGCGCTCCGGCCGGACGCGAACTATGGACGGATCTGCCTCCCGCTGTGCATATTGGGCCGGACAACCATGGACTCACCGAACCCGAGAGACGATGCGTGACTTCGACCAGGCACTGACCCTCACCGAGGCCGTGCTCGACCCGATCCTGACCCGCGACCCGGCCGGCCCGCGTATCACCTGGTACGACGACGCCACGGGTGCGCGGGTCGAACTGTCCGGGCTGACCCTGGCCAATTGGGCGGCCAAGACCGCCAACCTGATTCGCGACGAATTCGGGCTGACTCCCGGCGCCCGCGTCGCGGTTCTGCTCCCCGCGCACTGGCAGACAGCGGCGGTGCTGCTCGGTTGCTGGTGGGCGGGCACGGAGGTGGTGCTGCACCCCGATCCGCACGCCGATCTGGCCCTGGTCTCGGCGGACCGGTTGGACGAGACCGCCGACGCCGGCGAGGTGGCGGCGCTGTCGCTGGACGCGCTCGGCGCCCCGGTGCCCGATCTGCCGGTGGGGGTCACGGATTTCGCGACCGCGGTCCGCGTCCACGGCGACCAGTTCCTACCCGGCGGCACCGGGGCGGTATTGGACGGGATGTCGGTACCGGAGGTTCTGGCGGCCGCCCGCGCCTCGGGTCTGGCCCAGGGGTTCGGTGAAGGGGACCGGGTGCTGTCCAGTACCCCGTGGGAGACCCCGACCGAGCTGATCGACGGCTATATCGCGGTACTGGCGGCGGGCGCTTCCCTGGTGCAGGTGGTCAACCCCGATCCCGCGCGGCAGAAACGCCGGGTGGAGACCGAACGGGTTACCGCGCAGCGCGTCTGAGCCGCGCCGGCGCGGACCGATCAGGCGAACCCGACGACCTGGTCTCCCCAGGCGGAGCGCAGATTCGCGTCGGGATCCCGGAGGACCCGGTCGATGGTGTCGATCAGCAGTGTCTCCCGGCTCTCCGGATGGTACGGCGGCCAGTGTTTGGATCCGTCCAGCGCGGCGGGCACACCGTGGGCGGCGAAGGCGAGCCACCGGCGCATCATCCGGCCGGAGACCTCCATGGCCTGTTTGCGACCGCCGAGCCAGAAGGTCGGATCGTGGTTGAAGGTGCCGAAATTGCCGAAGACATAGGGCAGTTCGGTGGCATGTCCGGCGCCCACCCGCGCCGCGCGCAGCATTGGCGTCGCGTGGTCGAACCGGTACATCCAGGTGCGGGTGTGCCGGGCGTGGGCGTCGGCCACCCAGCGCGCGGGCATCCGGAACGCCGCGTCCGTGGACATGGCCAGCGCGCCGCGAGGTTTGCCCAGGTCCGGATAGGCCGAGGTGATTTCGGCGATCCGTTCCGGCGAGAGCCCGGGGTGGCTCTCCTGGACCGCGGTGAGCATGGCGTTCACCGCTTCCGGGGTCACCGGCATGATCGGCGAGCGGAACAACCGGAACAGCGAGGCCTCGTCCCGGTTGGTCCCGATGATCAGCGGCACCCGATGCGACCGGCCCTGCTGGAAGCGGTCGGTGGGATAGCCGGGCAGCAGGTCCCCGTCCACCACCGGCGCGGCGGCCAGGGTGCCCGGCGAGGTGACCGGCACCTCGTCGATCAGGACGGCGGCCGCTCGGACGATCCGCTCGATCGGGAGCTCCGGCAATTCGTGGGCGCGCCCGGGCGGCAGCTCCATCAGTTCCATGAACCGCTCGGCCACCCGCGCGGCGCGCTCCGGCCCGTACACGGTGGTCGCCGGCGGGCTCTGCGCGATGGCGCGGTGGAACAGCCCCGCGGCCCGCGGGGCGGTGAGCAGCGCGGTGACACAGCCGGCGCCGGAGGATTCACCGAACAACGTCACATTGCCCGGGTCGCCGCCGAACGACGCGATGTTGTCGCGCACCCATTCCAGGGCGGCCAACTGGTCGTGCAGGCCGAGGTTGGGGACGAAGTCCGGCGAGAGCGAGGACAGGTCCAGGAAGCCGAGCGCGCCGACCCGATAATTCACCGTGACGACCACGACATCGCCGGTTTGGGCCAGGACGCGGCCGTCGTAGACCCCTTGGGCGGCGGTCCCGAGGCAGTAGGCGCCACCGTGCAACCACACCATGACCGGACGCGGCTCGTCCGCGGTCCCGGCCGGGGCCCACACATTGAGCCACAGACAGTCCTCGCCCATACTCAGCGACCGGTCGATGGGGACCGTATTGTCCATGTTCTGCGGTGCGATCTGCCCGACGGTAAGGCAGTCGCGCACACCGTCCCAGGGTTCCGGGGGCCGGGGACGCCGGAAACGGTACCGACCGGCGGGGGCGGCGGCGTAGGGGATACCGCGCCAGACGAGCACCGACCCGTCCCGGGCGCCGCGCACCCGGCCGTATTCGGTCCATGCCACCGGTTCGAACTCCCCGAGGCCGGAAGCCGCCTCGAAGACCTGCGTACTCATCTCGAACCTCCTCGTCCTCTTGCCTTCGAGGGTACGACGAGCCCGGCGGCCGGCCCGACAGCTCTAGAATCACGGTCATGCCGAGTTACAGTTTTCGGTGCCGCAGCTGCGGCGATACGTTCGAGGTGAATCGTCCGATGGCGCAGTCGTCCGATCCCGCGATGTGCCCCGCCGGCCACGACGACACGGTCAAACTGCTCACCACCTTCGCCACCGTGGGCCGGGCGACCGGCCCGGGCCCGGCTCCGGTGTCGCCGCCCACCGGCGGCGGTGGGTGTTGCGGCGGGGGGTGTTGCGCCTGACCGGCACGGCACCCGCGGGAACTATTCCGCGACGGTTTCGCGGTGGGGGCCGGGGCCGGCGTGGGCTCGGTCGATATGGCCGAGGTCACGCTCCGGCGCCACCCGGTCGCGGACCCGCTGCTTGAGGACGGCGATGTCCGGGAAGCCGCCATCGGCCTTGCGCTCCCACACCTGGCCGCCGTCCACGGTTATGCGGAAGACGCCACCCGAGCCCGGTACCAGTGCGACCTCGTCGAGTTCGGCGGCGAAGGTCCCCAGTAGTTCCTGCGCCATCCAGCTCGCCCGCGGCAACCAGCGACACTGCGTGCAGTATTCGATCGCGACACGAGGCATGAACCGACCCTACCGCCCGAAAGCAGGCCCGGGCGTCCCGGTGTCGACCACCCCGTCCAGGTAGCGCCACGCGCCGTTCACCCGGACGAACCGGCCGGTCTCGTGCAGGGCGTCCCGTCCGCCGGCGTCCCGATAGTGGGCGACGAACTCGACGGTCCCGCTGTCGTCGAACGGACCACCGCGCTCGGTGCGCAGGATTTCCAGGAAGAGCCAACGGCGGCCGGGATCGAGACATAGCTCGGCGGGGCGGGTCCGCGGATGCCACGAGCTCAGCAGATACTCGGCGTCACCGACGGCAAAGGCGGTGTATCGCGAGCGCATCAGGGCCTCGGCGTTGGGCGCGGCGTGGTGACCGGTCAGGATCGGCGCGCAGCAGGCGCCGAAAGTATCGCCCCGACGGCACGGACACGGGTTGGATTCGTCCATCCCTCGATTCTGCGCAGGACCCGGGTTCCGGCACCTCGCGGGGACCCGCACCGCGCGGAAGGTGGGCGCGAACCTGTCCGCGGGGATGGAATCCTGGTCATCGAGGCCTGGCCTGAGCGCCGATGTCCACCCCTCGCCATCCCCGTGGACAGTTCGGCGGTACGTCACCCGAACGGGCGGCTCGGCCAGGCCGAACATCACAGAATGCCGGAGAAATCTCCCCCACGCAAGATTTCCGCGCGCGCCGGCGACCTCGGATACCACACGGAGGCAAGGTCTTCCGACCCTCGGGAGCACATCGGGGCCAACGTGTGTCGGTGGGCTCGGGTAGAAACTCTTCGACCGACGAACGGGGGAAATACGATGCGCAACTCGACCGAGGCCGCCGCATGACCGAACGGTGGACCGAGAGCCAGGTGACCACGCTCGCGCCGGACGCGAGCTCGCTCACCGCCGCCCGCAGACTCGCCGGGCGGTGGTCGGACACCGGGTGGCGCGACGGTGCCCTGTGGGGGTTGTGCAAGGGCAGCGGGTCGCGTCCGTACCAGACGATCGTCGACCTGACCGGCCCGGCGTACCGCTGCTCGTGCCCGAGCCGCAAGTTTCCGTGCAAACACGCGCTGTCATTGTTGATGCGCTGGTCGGCGGGCGAGATCGGCGAGGTGGCGCGACCGGCGGACTTCGCCGACGAATGGCTCCGGAGGCGGCCCGCGAAGACCGAGCACCCTTCCCACCGGGTGCCCCGCACCGCGAACCCGGCCACCATCGAACAGCGGCGGAAGCGGGTCCGCGCGGGCCTGGAAGAACTCGATATCTGGCTCGCCGACCGGATACGCACCGGCCTGGCCGACACGGATCGCTCGTACGGCGCGTTCGAGGCCGTGGCCGCGCGCATGGTGGACGCCCAGGCGCCCGGTATCGCCGCCGCCCTGCGTCGCCTGCCCACGGCCGTGGTCGTCCGACCGGACTGGCCCGAGGTGGTGCTGGGCCGGTTCGCCCTACTGCATCTGCTCATCGCCGCGCATCGCCGGCTCGACGAACTGCCCGAACCGCTCGCGGCGAGCGTCCGTGGACATATCGGCTACCCCGTATCGGTCGACGCGGTGCTGCGGGAACCAGGGATACGCGACCACTGGCTGGCCGTGGGGGTCCGAACGAGCGAGGAAGAAGGGCTGCACACCCGGCGGACCTGGTTGTACGGCCGTCGTACCGGTCGCTGGGGGCTGATACTCGAACACTCCTACGGCTCGCCCGCCTTTTCGGCGGAGGTGCCCCCGCTCGGCACCGCGACGGAGGCGCAACTCCACCACTATCCGGGAGCCGCGCCACTGCGCGCGGCGCTCGGCGAACGGCACGGTACGCCGGAGACGGTCGGTGTGCCGCCCGAGGACCTCGTCCGGCACACCGTGGCGGCGGCACTGGACCGATATGCCGAGGCACTCGGCGCCGATCCCTGGCTGGATTCCTGGCCGGTACTGCTGCACGATGTGGTGCCCACGCGCACCGAGGACGGCTGGTACCTCGCCGAACCCGACGGCACGGCCCTGCCGGTGGACCCCCTGGGGCAGCCGTGGCGGCTGCCCGCGGTATCCGGGGGGCATCCGGTCACCATCTGCGGCGAGTGGAACGGGCGATACCTGTCCCCGGTCTCCGTTCTGGCCGGGGGCGAGATCCACGATGTGGGCCCGGTGGCGAGTACGGCACCATCCGCTGCCGCCGCGGCCGAACTGGCGTCCGTCGCGCTGCTCGGCACCGCTCGCGGATCGGTCGGCGCCCAACGCCTCGCCGGGCCCGTCGCGACGGCCGCCGAGGCGTTGGGCGACCGCGAGGCGGCGGTCCGACTGCTCGAGACCACCGCCCTGCAGAACGCGTTCGCCCGCGGAGGCGCCACGGCCTCGGCCGTCGAGCCGACCACCGATATCGCGGCCGAGGACCCGCGACCGACGCTGCCCCCTCCGGCCGCACAGCGTCTGGTGGGACTGCTGCGGCATGAGAAGGAGTATCTGCCGGAATGGTTCGTCGCGGCGGAACAGCACGGCTATCGCGCTCCCGACCGGCTGTGCGGATATCTGCTCGACTATGCCCACACCGCCGGGGAACTGCGCGAATCCGCTCTGGGCCTGGCGGGTGCGCGGGGGCGCTGGCTGGCCGGACAGTTCCCGGAATGGCAGGCGCTGGTCCGGCACGACACCACCGCCGACCCGACCGTCGACGACGACGGCTGGCGGCTCGGTCTGCCCGCCGAACGCCGAGGATGGTTGGTCGCGGCCCGCCGCCGTGACCCCGATTTCGCGCGTTCGGTCCTGGAAGCGTCGTGGCCGCAGGAAACGGGCCGAGTGAAGGCCGAGCTCTTGGCCGTTCTCGGCGACGGGCTCTCCCGCGCCGACGAACCCCTCCTCGAACGGGCCCTGGACGACCGCCGGGCAGACGTACGCCGGACGGCCGCGGAACTGCTCGCCCGTCTTCCCGATTCGGGATACGCCCGACGGATGGCCGAACGCGCCGCATCCTGGATCGGTCGGTCGGGCGAACGCGCACCGGATGGGATCGTCATCGATATCCCGGGAATCCTCGACGAGGAGACGATCCGGGACGGAATCACCGATCGCACCGAGGAATTCGGCTACCGCCGACACGGCGCGCCGGACATCCGGGCGGGACGACTGCGCCAACTGGTGGCCGCCCTCCCGCTCGACCATTGGAACGACCTGCTCGGCGGCCCGAGCGCCGCCATCGCGGCCGCTACCGACGACCGGATTCGGCAGCCGCTGTTCGACGGCTGGATGGACGCCGCCCTCGCCCGGCGCGATCCGGAGTGGGCGGCGGCGCTGTTCGACGCCGGTATGCCGTCCGACCTGGCCGTGCTGCGGCGTCGCGAACTGTTCGCGCTGCTGCCCACCGACGAGCAGATCCGGCGGCTGTTACGGCTCGACGGTTCCTGGCTCTCCGAACTCGAGTCGCTGCTTCCCGCGGTGGCGCGGCCCTGGCCGCGGCAGTTGGCCAACCATCTGCTGTTGCTCCTGTTCGAACGGGCTCGCGCCGCCGAGCGTCGGCCGGGTGCCCGCGGCTCCTCCCCCGGCGCGCACCGCTCCCTGCTGCACACCGCCACACTTCACCTGCCCCCCGCCGCCGCGGCCGAGGCCGCCGCATTGGGCCGCCGCTGCCAGGACCCGGCCTGGGAAGCGGTTTTCGACCAACTCGCCCACGACCTCGAGCGCCGCTCGACGATGCTTCAGGAGTTGCAGTGACCACCGCCGAACCGCCGACCGAGACCACCGCGCCGCAGCTGCTGCGTCCCCACGCCGAACAGGCGTTCGCCGAGGAACTGCGGGCACTGGCCGCCGTCGACGATCGGCCCCGGCCCCCATCCTGGCGGCTGTCGCCGTGGGCGGTGGTGACCTACCTGCTCGGGGGCACGCTGTCCGATGGCACTGTGATCACCCCCAAATACGTCGGGCCGCGCCGGCTGATGGAGGTCGCGGTGGCCACCTTGGCGACCGACCGCGCGCTGCTGCTGATCGGTGTGCCCGGCACGGCCAAGACCTGGGTGTCGGAACATCTCACGGCCGCCATCAGCGGCGCGTCCACCCTGCTGGTACAGGGCACCTCCGGTACCGCGGAGGAGGCGATCCGATACGGCTGGAACTACGCACGGCTGTTGGCGGAAGGCCCCAGCGACGGCGCGCTGGTGCCTTCGCCGGTGATGACCGCCATGCGCACCGGTGCGATCGCCCGTATCGAAGAACTCACCCGTATCCCCTCCGATGTGCAGGACGCGCTGATCACGGTGCTGTCGGAGAAAACACTGCCCGTCCCCGAACTCGGTATGGAGGTCCAGGCCGCCAAGGGGTTCAATGTGATCGCCACCGCCAACGACCGCGACCGCGGTGTCAACGAACTGTCCTCCGCGCTGCGGCGACGGTTCAATACCGTCGTGCTGCCGCTGCCGGCGAACGAGACGGAAGAGGTCGAGATCGTCACCCGCCGCGTGGCGCAACTGGGTACGGCGCTGGAACTGCCCGAGGTCCCCGCGGCCGCCGAGGAGGTTCGGCGCGTGGTGCGGATCTTCCGGGAACTGCGCTCCGGGGTCACCGCCGACGGCCGCACCAAACTCAAATCGCCGTCCGGCACCCTCTCCACGGCCGAGGCCATTTCGGTGATCACCAGTGGTCTCGCGCTCTCGGCGCATTTCGGTGACGGTGTGCTGCGGGCCTCCGATGTGGCGGGCGCGGTCGTGGGCTCGGTGATCAGGGATCCGGTCGCCGATTCGGTGGTGTGGACCGAATACCTGGAAGCGGTGGTGCGGGAACGCCACGAATGGTCCGATTTCTACCGAGCCTGCCGGGAGATCATGGGATGAGCCTCGCCGCGGATCGGCACGACCGGTCACCAGCCCGCCCCCGCGATACGCACGACCGACGTGACGGCGAGGATACGAAGGACCCGCGCGACCGGCGCGAACGCGGAGTTGCGCGGAACGCGGACGGCCGAAACGCAGGTGAAGACGCGCTCGGGTGGCCCACCGGCCGCACGTCCGGCGAGACTCGGGTATTCGGAATCCGGCATCACGGTCCGGGTTCGGCCCGGTCACTGCGTCTGGCTCTCGAGGAGTTCCGGCCGGACACCATCCTGATCGAGGGTCCCGCCGACGCCGACCCGCTGGTCGCGTATGTGTCCGCCGATGGAATGTCACCGCCGGTCGCCTTGCTGGCCTACAACCCCGCTACCCCGTCCCGGGCCGCGTTCTGGCCGTATGCGGTGTTCTCCCCGGAATGGCAGGCCCTGCAGTATGCCGTCGAGCAGGAGGTCCCGGTGCGATTCTGCGATCTGCCCGCCGGGATCGCGCTGGCCGTCGACGACGAGCCCGCACGACGCGACGCCCTGGCCGATCTGGCCGCGGCCGCCGGTTACGACGATGCCGAACGCTGGTGGGACGCGGTGGTCGAATCGAGTAGCGATACCGCCACTTTCGAGGCCATCACCGAGGCCATGAGCGCCCTGCGCGAGGCGGCGACCGCCGAAACCGATCCAACCGATGCGGGAGTCACCACCGATAACGCGGTAGGTGTTGCCGTGGAACACAACGGCGATACCCGCGATGCGGCACCGAAACCCGCCGAAACACCCCCACCGGTCGTGGATGCGCACACGCTGCGCCGCGAGGCGTATATGCGCCAGGTGCTGCGAAAGGCCTTGAAAGAAGGCGCAGAACGGGTCGCCGTGGTGTGCGGGGCCTGGCATGCGCCCGCCCTGTCGGGGCCACTCGGGCCCGCGACGGCCGATGGCCGGCTGCTGAAGGGGCTGCCGAAGATCAAGGCCACACTGACCTGGGTGCCATGGACGCATTCCCGGCTGGCGACCGCGTCCGGGTACGGCGCCGGCGTAGCCTCCCCCGGCTGGTACCACCATCTGTTCACCGCGACCGAGCGGCCGATCGCGGCCTGGCTGACCAAGGTGGCGGGTGCGCTGCGAGCACACGATCTGCCGGTGTCCAGCGCCCATATCATCGAGGCGATCCGGCTCGCGGACACCCTCGCAACCCTGCGCGGACGGCCGCTGGCCGGATTGTCGGAGGTCACCGAGGCCACCCGCGCCGTCCTGTGCGAGGGTGACGAGACCATGCTGCGCCTCATCGACGAGGAGCTGGTGGTCGGCGAAGCGTTGGGCACGGTCCCGCTGGACACCCCGACGGTCGCGCTGGACGCGGACCTGCGTGCCCGGATCCGTTCGCTGCGAATGAAACAGCAGGCCCTGATGAAAACAGTGGAACTGGACCTGCGCGCCGAACGCGATATCGCGAAATCCCACCTGCTGCACCGCTTACGTCTGCTCGGCATCGACTGGGGCACCCGCACGGCGAGCGAAACCAGATCCACCGGCACCTTCCGGGAGACCTGGGCGCTCGAATGGCGCCCCGAACTCGCCGTCGCGGTTATCGAAGCCGCCCGATGGGGCACTACCGTGCAGAGCGCAGCCGAGGCCAAGGTCCTGGACACCGCCGAGCGCGCCGACAGCGGTGTCGGCGAACTCACCGACGCGTTGGAGCAGGCGCTGTCGGCCGATCTCCCCGGCGCCACCGAAGGGCTGATCGACCGGCTGGGCTCCGCCGTGGCACTCGACCACGATGTCACCCACCTGTTGCGGGCACTACCCGCCCTGGTCCGTACCCTGCGGTACGGCGACGTGCGCGGCACCGATACCGCGACCCTGGCCCGGGTCGCCGACAGCATGCTGGTACGGATCTGCGCCGGGCTACCGGCGGCGGTCACCGGGCTGGGCGCCGAAATGGCGCTGGAGCTGCGTGCCCTGCTCGATACCGCCCATACCGCCATCCACACCCGGGACGACGCCCGGGCGACCGAGAGGTGGCTGGGCGCGCTCGACCGATTGGCCGACCGCGAGGATGTGCACGGTGTGCTGGTCGGCCGGGTGGTCCGGCTACTGGCCGATACCGGGCGTATCGATACCGACGAGGCCGCCCGCCGACTTTCGGCGGCGCTGTCCATCGGCAATACCGCCGCGGAGAAGGCAGCGTGGGTCGATGGTTTCGTCGGCGGCCGGGGTCTGGTGCTGGTGCACGACCGGGCCCTGCTGCGACTCATCGACGACTGGCTCACGGGTTTGACCGACGAGCAGTTCCTCGAGGTCCTGCCGCTGCTGCGTCGCACCTTCGGCGCCTTCGAATCGGGCGAACGCCGCGCCATAGGCCAGGCGGTCCGCGACGGTGGTCCGGCGCCGGCGAGCGAGACCACGACCGATATCGACCCGCGACGCGGCGCACAGACCATGCGCATCGTCGCCGAGATCCTGGGGGTCCCGGCGTGAGCGGTCAGGGCCCGGAGGGGGCAGCGCAGCGTAACCACACAGGGCGCCCGCACACACCGAATGGACACAGCATGAGCGGTCGGTACCCGGAGGAGGCGGCACAACGCAACCACACAAGGCGCCCGTGCACGCCCGACCGACGCGGTACGAGCGGTCGATGCCGGAGCGGGCACCACGGTGACATCCGAACCTCCGCGTCCGGCAAAGGGAGCCCGGCATGAACTCCGACACCTCCATTGCTCGCGAGATATCGCCCGGGGGCGCCGATCCGCGTTCCCGACGTTGGCGGCTGGTATTGGGAACTGCCGCCGAATCCGCTCTCGGTGGACTCGACGGCTCCGACGACACCGCCATCGACCGGGCACTGGCGGCCGTCTACGACAGCGACGACCGCGAATCGGGTCGGGCGCGCCGTTCCGGCGGCCTGGAGGGGTCGGCACCCAAGGTCGCCCGCTGGCTCGGTGATATCCGCACCTACTTCCCGTCGGCCGTGGTGGAGGTGATGCAGCGTGATGCCGTGGAGCGGCTCGGACTGACCCAACTCCTGCTGGAGCCGGAGTTGATGGAGGCGGTGGAGCCCGATGTCCATCTGGTCGGCACCCTGTTGAGCCTGAACCGGGTGATCCCGGAGACCACGAAATCGACCGCCCGGGCGGTGGTCGCCAGGGTGGTGCGTGAAATCGAGGAACGTATCGCCGCGCGCACGGTTACCGCGGTGAACGGCGCATTGAACCGGTCGGCCCGGACCTCCCGCCCCCGCCCCCGCGATATCGACTTCGACCGCACCATTCGCCGAAATCTCGCCAACTACCTCCCGGAGCAGCGCACCGTTATCGCCGAACACCTGGTCGGGTACGGTCGCCGCGGCCGGGCGGTGCAGCGTGACGTGATCATGGCGATCGACCAGTCCGGGTCCATGGCCGCGAGCGTGGTGTACGCGTCGGTGTTCGGGGCGGTGCTGGCGTCCATGCGGTCGCTGCGCACCTCACTGGTGGTCTTCGACACCGAGGTCGTCGACCTGTCCGAATACCTGTCCGATCCGGTGGACGTGCTGTTCGGTACCCAACTCGGCGGCGGGACCGATATCAATCGCGCCATCGCCTACTGTCAGTCGCTGGTCGCCCGCCCGGACGACACCCTGTTCTTCCTCATCTCCGACCTGTACGAGGGCGGAATCCGCGCGGAGATGCTGCGGCGGGTCAATGCCCTCACCGAATCCGGCGTACAGGTGGTGGTCCTGCTCGCCCTCTCCGATGACGGCGCCCCCGCCTATGACCACGACAATGCCGCGGCCCTGGCCGCCCTCGACGTCCCGGCCTTCGCCTGCACCCCGGACCTGTTCCCCGACCTTCTCGCCCGGGCACTGGCCCGCGCGGACCTGCGGTCCCTGCTACCGCCGGCCTAGGTTGCGCGGACGGTTTTCGGGTTACAGGTCGGCGATCGCGGCCAGGGGTGGGGTGCGGGCGGCCCGGATCGCCGGCCAGAGAGCGGCGAGAACACCCACGACCGCCGACCCGACGAGCATGAGGACCAACTGGTCCCAGGGCACGGCGATCTGGTCCAGGCCGAAATCGCGGAGGGTGCGCAGGAAGCCGAGGCCGAGGCCGAGGCCGAGCACCGCGCCCACCAGGGCACCGAAGACCGCGATGAGTACCGACTCCAGATAGATGGTGCGGCGGATCTGGGCGCGCTGTGTGCCGACCGCACGTAGCATGCCGATTTCGCGCCGTCGTTCCACCACCGATAGCGCCAGGGTGTTGACGATACCGAGGATCGCGATCACCACCGCCAATGCCAGCAGGCCGTACAGGATGGCCAGCAGGGTGTTGATCTGGCGGCCCTGTGCGCCCTTGAATTCCTCCCGGTCCTGCACCTGCACCACCACGAACCGCTCGGTCGCCTGCTCCAGTTGACCGCGCATGGCGGCGAGGTCCGTGCCCGGCCGCGCCGTGATCAGCACGACCGCGTCGGTTCGCATCGATACCGGCATCACCTGCTCGTAGATCTCCGAGGGCACCACCAGCGGACCGAGCAGCGGCGAGTTGGTGTAGACACCCGCCACGGTGACCGGTATACGTTTGCCGTCCAGGCTGGTCAGTACGAGCCGCTCGCCCGCACGCACGCCGAAGTCGTCGGCCTCATCCTCGCTGAGCAGGATTTCGTTGTCGCCGAATTTCGCGGTACCGCTGACGATTTTGTAGTTCAGCACACTGTCCAACGGTCCGTCGGGGGAGGTGCCGTACTCATCGTCGCCGCGGATCTTCAGCCTCACCCCGCGCAGCGCGACCACATCCTGCGCGGCGGGAACGGTCTCGCGTACCGATCGGGCAGCGCCCTGTGGGACGCCGAGGAACTGCGGGCCGGCGAGCATGTAGTCGGCCCGCGCGCCCTTGTCGACCAGAACCGACACGCTCTCCTTGGCCGATGTGCCCAGCATGCCGATGGCGGTGACCAGCATGAGCCCGAGGGTCAGCGCGAAGGCGGTCGCGGCGGTGCGCCGCGGGTTGCGGACCGCGTTGTTGCGCGCCATCCGCCCGATCGGACCGAACGGACGCAGCAGCCCGCCGAGCGTGCCGATGACCGGACGAGACAGGGCCGGCGAGGCAAGCAGCACCGCGAACACCAGCGCCAGCGCTCCGACACCGACGACCGCCGCCGCCGCACCGCCGGTATAGCGGGCACCGAGTACCACGAGCACCACTCCGATTCCGGCGAGCAGCAGCCCGAGCGCGGTCCGCAATCGCAGCGAATCGGCGGCCGAGGAGAACTCCTCGCGCATGGCCTGCACCGGTGGGATACGGGCCGCGCGGCGCGCCGGCGTGTAGGCACTGACCACGGTCACCAGCAGCCCCACCGCGAACCCGACCAGCACGGTGCGCGGCAGCACCGTCATCTGTCCGATGGGCACCCCGAGGTCGAAGGCGTTCAACACGGCGGCCAGTCCGAACGCGAGCCCGATCCCGGCCAGCAACCCGAGGAAGCTCCCGATCGCACCGATGACCAGGGCCTCGGCCACCACGGAGGCGCCCACCTGCCGGCTGCTCGCGCCGACCGCGCGCAGCAGCGCCAGTTCCCGCAGCCGCTGGGCCACGATCATGGAGAAGGTGTTGTAGATGATGAAGGTGCCGACGATCAGGGCGATCGCCCCGAAGGCCAGCAGGAAATAGTTCAGAAAGTTGAGTGCCTCGGAAATCTGGGCCTTCGCCTCGGCACGCACCTGCTCGCCGTTGAGTACCTTGTAGTCGGGGTAGATCATGGCGAGGCGGTTGCGCAGCTTGTCCCCCGGTATCCCCTTGGCCGCGATATCGACGTAGGCGACGTGGGTTCCGTCGGTGAACAGCTGCCGGGCCTGCGACTCCTCGAACAGCACGCCGATGAAACCGCCGGTATCGGTGGCGTCGGAGTAGATGCCGGTGAGCGTGACGTCGATCGGCTCGCCCCGCGCGGAGACCAGTATCTTCGTCCGGTCGCCCACCCGCAGACCGGCCCGTTCGGCCCCGCTCGTATTGAGCGCGACCTCCCCCGGCCGGCTCGGCGGTGTTCCCGCCACGAACTGCGGCGGTTCGGCGACCGCCCGGTCCGGCGGCAGATACACCTTGCCCACACTGGGCGCGCCCCCGGTCTGCACGGCCTTCTTCCCCGACGGGTCGAGCAGCACCACCGGTCCGTTGAGACCCGGCGCCACCGTGCGTACGCCGTCCATGGCGGCGATCCGGTCCACTTCTTCCTGCGGGATGCCCAGCGACAGCTGTTCGGCCGGGCTCACCCGCACATCCACACCCTTGGCCTCGTCGGCGAAGATGCCGTCGAAGGTGCGTTGCAGCGTATCGGTGAAGATGAACGAGCCCGCGATGAACGCGGTCCCGAGTACCACCGACAGCACCGTCAGCACCAACCGCACCCGGTGGGCGGCGAGATTGCGCAGTGCCACCTTGCTCATCGGGCTGCCCGCCATCTACCGCCCCTCCCTCACGCAGTCGACGCTCACCGGCCTTCGAGCGCTTTCATCCGGTCCAGTACGGAATCCGCCGTCGGATCGCGCATTTCGTCGACGATCCGGCCGTCGGCGAGGAAGATCACCCGGTCGGCGTAGGCCGCGGCGTGGGGTTCGTGGGTGACGATCACGACGGTCTGACCGAATTCGTCGACGGCGGCCCGCAGAATCGACAGCACCTCGCCGGAGGAACGCGAGTCCAGGTTTCCGGTCGGTTCGTCGCCGAAGATGATCTCCGGTTGGCCCGCCAACGCCCGTGCGCACGCCACCCGCTGCTGCTGCCCGCCGGACAGTTCGCTGGGACGGTGCGTCAGCCGGTCGGTCAGGCCGAGCCGGTCGAGCACCGCGTCGAGCCATTCCCGGTCGGGTTCGCGACCCGCGATATCGAGCGGCAGTGTGATGTTCTCCAGCGCGGTCAGGGTCGGCACCAGATTGAACGCCTGGAACACGAAACCCACCCGGTCGCGGCGCAGCGCGGTCATCTGTTTGTCCGTCAGCTCGGTCAGATCGGTGTCCCCGATCCGCACCGTGCCGGAATCGGCCGAGTCCAGCCCCGCCAGACAGTGCATGAGGGTGGATTTGCCCGACCCCGACGGGCCCATGATCGCGGTGAATTCACCGCGCGCGAACCCGACGGATACCGTATCCAGCGCCACGACCCGGGTATCACCGGAACCGTAGATCTTCGTCAGCTCGACGGCACCGGCAGCCACGGCCGAGGCCGCCGGTGCGGTCCGACTCGTGTCCGCGACGTGTGGAGTGACGTCCTCCCCGGCCTGAAGGCCGGAGATTCCTGCCGTGCCGCTCACGCGACACCTCGATGGGTTCCTGCTTCACTGGCCGGTGCCACAGCGGACTGTGGTCTTACCCGGCCTCCACAGGTGTTTCCCGTCTCCGCCCACCCGGCGGCGGGGCGTGCAGCGTAGCTGGAGGTGGCCGGATACACCGACCCTCGACTGAACGCAGAGGCTTGCGCGCTACATTTGCTGGTCATGCCGTCCAGTCTGTCGGGAGACGGGCCGGCGCGCCATGGGGAATCACCCTGAGCCCGGTAGGCGGTCGAGGTGATCCCCAGGCCGAGGGCCTGCCACCGGGCTCGGCCGCCTGCCCGCCCGACATCGCGTCGCTCAGTTCAGCGGTGCCGAACGCCACCAGGTGAGCACCTCGTCGATGGTGCCGACCACACCGTCGGTGTACATCAGGAATTGCGCGCGGTCCGGTTCCCCGGTGAACACGGTGATCATCTTGGGGCCGTCGCTGTTGTCGATCTTGTAGTTGGTGTAGGTCTTGCCGCCGTTGGTGTCGGTGGACTTCTCCGCATCGGCGGGCAGCGACCGAATCACCGATTCGACATCGGCGGCCGATTCGTAGACATAGATCCGGTAGAACGGATCGTCGTTGTTGTTGCCGCCGTAACAGCGCCACTGCCACTGCCACTTGCCGAAATCGGGTTCTCCCGAATCCGGTGTCGGCGCGTAGGTGGTTCCGGTCTCCCAGCATTTCGCGCTGTTGTACCCGACCTCCCCCGAGGTCGAGGCGGGCACCAGGTTCGGGAATTCCTTGCTGATCGAATCCGCGGTGGCCGGGACCGCGGGCGCGGTGGAGACTCGGCTGGTGGTGTTGTCACCCGCGGTGTTGCCGGCGCCGGAGTCACCGCCCGTGGCCGCCAACACGATCCCGACGACCACCACGAGGAGAACCACCGCGGCGATGACGATACCCACGATGAGGCCGGTGTTCGACTTCTGCGGCCCACCCGGTCCCATGCTCATCGCGCCGTGCGGCGGGTAGCCCCGCTGCGGATAGGGTCCGGACCCCACGCCCTGCGGATGCTGCGGCATCACGGACGGACCGGGCATCCCCTGATGGTTATAGCCCGGGTTGCCGCCGACGAACTGCTGTTGATGCATATCGCTGCCGTAGGGCTGAACCGCGGTGGGCTGGGACTGCAGCCCACTGGGGTACGGCTGGGCCTGGCCCCCGCTGGTGAACGGCTGCGGCTGCACACCGCTGCTGTATCCGGTGGCCATGGCCGGGTACGGGTTCCCCGGCGCCGGTCCGGCGATCGGCATGGCGGGCGAACTCACACCGCTGAGTGCCTGCCGGGCGGCGGTGGCGAAATCCGAACAGGACGGGTAGCGGTCCTCTGGCCGTTTCGACATCGCCTTGGCCAGCACCGCGTCCAGGGCGGGCGGCAGGCCGGGACGCACGGTGCTCACCGGGGGCGGCGGCGACTGCAGGTGTCCCTGGATGACCGCGGCCGGGTTGGTGGCCGTGAACGGGCCGTTTCCGGTGAGCAGCCAGAACAGTGTGCACGCCAGCGAGTACTGGTCGGAGCGGCCGTCCAACTGAGAACCGGTCAGCTGTTCCGGTGAGGCATAGGCCAGCGTGGCGGTGAAGGTGCCGGTCTGGGTGAGGTGGCCGGTATCGTCCCGAAGCCGGGCGATACCGAAGTCGGTCAGATAGACGCGTTCCCCATTACCACCGATGGAGCGGGCCAGCAGGATGTTCGCCGGTTTGACGTCCCGGTGCAGCACTCCCATACCGTGCGCGTAGTCCAGTGCGGAGGCGGTCTCGGCGACGATCTGCACCGCACGCTCGGGCGGCAGCTGTCTCGAATCCACGGAGGCGGCGTCGATACCGTCGATGTACTGCATCGAGATCCACAGCTGCTCGTCCTCGAGCCCGCGGTCGTAGACGGTGACGATATTCGGGTGGTCCAGCTGGGCGACCAGATCGGCCTCCCTCTCGAACCGGGCCCGCACCTCCTTGTCGAAGAACATCTCGCGATTCAACAGCTTGAGCGCGGTCATCCGCGGCAACCGCGGATGCTTAGCGAGATAGACCGACCCCATACCGCCCCGACCCAATTGCCGGTCGATGACGTAGCCGGCGAAAACATCGCCATTGGCCAGCATGTTTGCTCCACTTCCCGCCACGGGCGCCAGGACCCACCGACGCACGGGCGTAGACAAGAGCGTGGCCGGACCCTACCGAGACGGCCACGCCAAATCATCGAAACCATAGCAGCACTCGCCGCCCCGCTCGTGCCCATCGCGACGCCGGCGGTATCGAGACGCCGATGTCACGACGGCTATGTCGGCCCCGGATCGTGCGGCGGCCGGGCCCGACGCTCCGGCGGCACACCGCCGGGCGGCCGGCGGAAACCGGGTAGGTCGATCGCGGTCGGGGTGGGAGCGGTTCGCCTGGACGGCGGATACGGCCGCGGCGGCGTCGGATATGGTGCCACCCGCGCATGACCAGAGGACGGGTACGGTCGGGCGGGCACGCGACCGACCGGCGCACCGTAGGCCCGGAGCGCGTACTGGGCGGTGCGGGCGAACTCCAGGCAGCAGGAGTAGCGGTCCGCGGGATCCTTGGCCAGGGCGCGGGCCAGCACGTCGTCCAGCGCGGGCGACAGTCCCGGGCGCAACCGGCTCGGTCGCGGTACCGGCGCGCGTAGATGGCCGTTGATGATCTCGGCCGGATTCCTCCCCGGATAGGGCGGTCTGCCGGTCAACAGCCAGAACAGCGTGCAGGCCAGGGAATACTGATCACCCCGGTGGTCCAGTGTGGTGCCGAGCAGTTGCTCCGGAGCGGCATAGGCCAGGGTCGCGGTGATGGTGCCGGGGGCGGCGAGGGTGGTTTCCGCGTCGCGCCGGCCGGCGATACCGAAATCGGTGAGCAGTACTCGTTCCGGCTGCCCGATCGGAGCCTTGGCCAGCAGGATGTTGGCCGGTTTCACATCCCGGTGCAGAACCTGGTTGGCGTGGGCGAAATCCAGCGCGTCCGCGGTGTCGGCGATGATCTGCACGGCCCGATGCGGGTCGAGCACGTTCACATCGATACTCGCGGCATCCGCGCCGGCGACATACTGCATCGAAATCCACAACTGTCGGTCCTCGGTACCGCGGTCGTAGACGGTGACGATATTCGGGTGTTCCAACCGGGCGGCCAGATCGGCCTCGCGTTCGAACCGGCGGCGAATCTCGGTGTCGGTGTAGAGCCGCGGGTCGAGCAGTTTCAATGCCACCAGACGGGGCAGTCGGGGATGTCGGGCGAGGAAGACCATGGCCATCCCGCCCACGCCGAGCCGGCGCCGGATAACATAGCCCGCGAAGTCGTCACCACGCTCCAGCATCGGCGGAAATCCCCCCTCATCGGGTCGAAAGCAATGCTACTGGTGTATCTCTCCCCGCGGCGTGCACGCAAGACGATCACCGGGGTGGACAGGGGTCCTGTCGGGGACGGTGGCGCGGCGTGCCCGCGCCCCGGCCGCGACCCCGACGTCCGGCCGTGCCGAATAAGGGCCATATAGGGTTGGCCCATGCGCATTGGAGCACATGTCCGCCTCGACAGCGACCCGATCGGTTTCGGCGAACGGCTCGGCGCCGATGTCATCCAGCTCTTCGTGATCGATCCGCAGAGCTGGGACAAGCCACAGCCGCATCCGCGGGCCGCCGAGATCCTGGCCAGCCCGATCGACGTGGTGGTGCATTCGTCGTATCAGATCAATGTGGCGAGCCTGAACAACCGGTTGCGGATGCCCTCGCGCAACGCGGTGGCGCAGCAGGCCCGGGCCGCCGCGGATATCGGCGCGTTCGGGTTGGTCGTCCATGGTGGCCATGTTCGTTCCGACGACGAGGTCGAGGCCGGAATCGTCAACTGGCGCAAACTTTTCGAACGTCAAGAGGACAAGGGGGGTTTCGCGGTTCCCATCCTGATCGAGAACACCGCGGGCGGAAACCACGCCATGGCCCGGCATTTCGACACCATCGCCCGGTTGTGGGACGCGGTCGGCGATTACGGAGCCGGTTTCTGCCTGGACACCTGCCACGCCTGGGCGGGCGGGGAGGACCTGGTGGGGGTGGTGGAACGGATCCGCGCCATCACCGGCCGCATCGACCTGGTGCATCTGAACTCTTCGCGCGACGAGTTCAACTCCGGCGCCGACCGGCACGCCAACTTCGCCGAGGGCACCATCGATCCGCAACTGCTGGCCGAGGTGTGCCGTACCGCGGATGCCCCCGTGGTGCTGGAGACGCCCGCCGAGGGTCTCGCCGACGACCTGGCCTACCTGCGCGAACACGTCGGCTGACGGCCGAGTCGGCCGGTAGTTCACACTTATCGGCATGAGTATTCGGTCGTTGGACGGTGTAGGCGTCCTGGAACTGGGCAATGATGTGACCGCGCCCGCGGGCCGCGCTGTCGTCCTCGACCTCGCGCGGCGCGCCGACGCGTGGGCGGCGCGTCCCCTACTCGGTCGGGACGAGGCGACCCGATGAGGCGCCGTCGGATCGCCCGGCGGCCCCGTGGCCGCGCCGGAGCGGAGCTGCGCGCGCCCGGGCACCGCCGGCCGACGGTGCACCCGAACCCCGCCGGGATGAACGAGAAACCGTGTGGAGGCGTGATGTGCGTCCGCCCGGAACCCGGGGAGAATCGTCCCGCGAACAGGGAGAACAAGGAGCACCGATGACATCGACTCCGCCTGCGGACGACGGGAACGAGCCGATCCTGCGCGATGTCACCCTGCGCGACGGTCTGCAGCTGACCGGCAAGCTGCTGCCGGTGGAGCGCAAGGCGGAGATCGTCCGGCGGCTGCTGGCACTGGGGGCGCCGGCACTGGAGATCGGTTCCATGGCACGGCCGGACCTGGTTCCGCCGATGGCCAACAGTATGGAGCTGGTCGAGATGCTCACCCCGGCCGAACTCGAGCGGTGCTGGCTGTGGGTGGCAACCCCCCGTCACGTCGAGCGGGCGGCGGGCGCCGGGGTACGCAATTTCCAGTACTGCTTCTCGGTATCGGATGCCCACAACCGCGCCAATATCGGCCGCGATACCGAGGCCAGCCTGTCCGCCATGCCGGACGCGGTGGCCGCGAGCGCCGCCGTCGACGGCAGTATCCAGCTGTGTCTGGCGACGGCGTTCACCTGCCCGTTCGAGGGTCCGGTCGATCCCGAACGGGTGCTGGCCATAGCCGCCGACCCGCGTACCGCGGGCGCCGACGATATCGTGCTGGCCGATACCCTGGGCCAGGCATATCCCGCGCAGGTCGCCGAACTGGTGGCAGCGGTTCGAGAGGCGGACCCGCAACGCCGGATCGTCTTCCACGGCCATGACACCTGGGGCATGGGCGTGGCCAATTCGCTGGCCGCGATCGAGGCCGGCGCCGCGGTGGTCGACGGTTCGCTGGGTGGTCTGGGCGGCTGCCCGTTCGCGCCCGGCGCGAGCGGGAACACCCCCACCGAGGACCTGCTCTTCGCCACCCGTCCGTCCTGGTTCACTCCCGAGACCCTGGCGGGCCTGGTGGCGCTCACCGATGGTGTTCTCCACGAACTCGGCGAGCCCAACCGCTCGCGCACCACCGAGGGCGCTCGTTCGAAGGCAGCGGCGTTCGAATGGGTGGTCGCCGCATCCTGACCGTCAGCGCCGCGGCACGCCGGGCATACCGGCGAAGATCAGTTCGAACACCGTGGGATGGTTCGGGTAGATCTTCGTGGACGGTACGAACGGTGTGATCTCGGCGGTATCGGTGACGGAGTAGTCGGCGTGGCTGCCGGGGACTCGGTCGAGGACACCCTTGCAGTTCGGGCCGCCGGTCGCGTTGACCTTCGGCAGGTCTTCCGGGTACGTGTAGGCCTCGGCGCCGTACATGAAGCTGGCGTTGAACGAAGCGCCCGGATTCCGGCCGCCGAAGAGGTCCTCGGCCAGCGGCATGGCCCGGGCCAGGCCCACGACCGTGCAGTTCAGCGCCGGTTTGTATTCATTGAGCAGACCGGCCGTCGGCCGCAACAGCTCCAGGGCGGTTCCGAGTGGCTGTTCGTTCTCCCGCAGCACCGCGCCCGTGGTGTCGGCCAGGCCGACGGTGTCCAGCAACAGGATGTCCAGGTTCCCGGCGTCGTCGGCGATCGTCGTGCCGGTCACCGTGGCGTTCTCCAGGACACGCAGAAGATCGGGGGCGGTATCGGCGTAGAGGTTGGTCACCGCGGCGGTGGCCTGGATATCGCGGCGCAGCGTGGGCAGGGTCGGGTTGATCTCCTTCAGGTAGGCGTCGGCCCGCACCAGCAGATCACCCAGTTGGTCGCCGCGACCCTGGAGTGCGGTGCCGAGGGCGGTGAGTGTGGCATTGAGTTCGGTCGGTTCGACCATGTTCAACACCTCGGTGAGCCGTTCGAACAGGGTGTTGAACTCGACGGTCACCGACTCACCGCGCAGCACCGTTCCCGGTTGCAGCCGCTCGGAGGGGTCCGGTGGTTCGACGAAGTTGACGTATTTGGCGCCGAATACGGTGGTGGAGCGAATATCGACGAGCACATTGGCCGGGACCAGCCGCATCATGTCCGGGTCCAGCTCGAGCTCCAACCGCGCCCCGTTCCCGGCCGTTTCGACGGTCTCGACCCGCCCTATCCGAACGCCGCGGAATTTCACCTTGGCATCGGGGTCGAGCACCAGACCGCTGCGCGGCACCTCCACGGCCACCGACTCGTGGGGAGCGAAACCGCCGCTGAACATGATCAGCGCGACGGCCACGAACAGCGCGGCGACGAGCACCATGGCCAGGCCCGCGACCTTCAGTCGGACTGCCGCCCACATCGCCCGCCACGGAGCAGACCTGTCGGCTCGGGTGTGCCGTAACGATCCCACCACTCACCTGCCTAGTGACGATCCGGTATCCCGGTGTACCGATCGGCCGCCTCGGATTTACGTCCGGACAGCTGTCCATAGTAGGGGGACGAGCATTCCCGGGAGTCGGTTTCCGCGAAGGTAGCGCAAATTCCGCCGCCCTCCCCGCAACCCCTCCGAACGGCAATGAAAAAGGCCCGATCACCTGCGGTGAGCGGGCCTGGAGAGAAAGTCCCCCACAACATAGGGTCCGACCTACACCTACCCGGACACCTCACCCCGCTGGTCGGACCGGGACCGCCCGGAGCGACGTTGCGCAGCGGCGCCGCGCAGGCAGGGAAGACCCTGGGGTCACGCCGGCCCTGACAACGTCACCGAAGGCAGTGCCACCCCACAGCCCGCCCGGGTCCGAACCGCCCGAAGCGGCATAGCACAAGAGGGCTCCAAGGTTCACGAGACCACAAAGGGTTGCGGCCCTGCGCCGCCGGAGGCGGCGCAATCAAACACAGCGACTACAAGGCGGCCTCGACGGCGGAGACCACCACGGGCGCATCGGGGGTGGTGGTCGGGCGGAAGCGGGCGAGTACCGTGCCGTCCTTGCCGATCAGGAACTTCTCGAAGTTCCACTGCACATCCCCGGCTGCACCCTCCGCGTCGGCGGTTGCGACCAGCTCCCGATACAGCGGGTGCCGGTTGTCGCCGTTGACGTCGGCCTTCTCCAGCAGCGGAAAGTCCACGCCGTAGGTGGTGGAGCAGAACTGCTGGATTTCCTCGGCGCTACCGGGCTCCTGTCCCATGAACTGGTTGCACGGGAAACCGATCACGCTGAATCCCTGCGCCCCGTATTTCCGGTGCAGGTCCACCAGTCCCGAGTACTGCGGGGTCAGGCCGCATTTGGAGGCGACATTGACCAGCAGGACGACCTTGTCTCCGGCCAGGTCGGCCAGCGTTGTCTCCTCGCCGGACAGCGTTCGCACCGGAATGTCTCGGACGTTCATTCGTATCGCACCTGCCAACTCTTGATTCCGTTGATCCAGCCCGAGCGCAACCGTACCGGATCGGAGACCGAGCGCAGGTTGGGCATTGCATCGGCGATCGCGTTGAACATCAGGTCGATTCCGTCCTCGTCGAAATTGGCCGAACCGTAGAACAGTCCGAGTCGCTGTCCTCGTTTGATCTCCTGCCCGCCCAGCACGTGGTTCTCGGTGGCCGTGCGCTGGAAAGCGGTCACCGGGGTGGCCCACCGGACGATTTCGTCGGGCGCGGTGCGCGGACGCCGCTCCTTGAAGATCTCCCACTGTTCGGGGTGGTCCACGAAGGCCTTCATCCCGTGGGTGATGGCGTTGCGGGTGGTCTCGTTGCCGGCGACGGCCAGCAGGATGACGAAGAAACCGAATTCGTCCGAACCCAGCGCTTCCCCGTCGACATCGGCGTTGACCAGCCGAGTGACGATATCGTCGACCGGACAGACCCGCCGCTGCTCGGCCATGTTCCACGCGTAGCCGAGGATTTCCGCCGAGGCCAGGGCCGGATCGCCGTATTCGGGGTCGTCGTAGTTGAGCATCTGGTTGGACCAGTCGAAGATCTGGCGCCGGTCCTCCTGCGGCACCCCTATCAGCTCGGCGATGGCCTGCAGCGGCAATTCGCAGGCGACCTGGGCGACGAAATCACCCCTGCCGCTCTTCTTCGCCTCGTGCACGATGCGCTCGGCCCGTTCGGTGAGCGCGGCCCGCAGCCCCTCCACCGCGCGGGGAGTGAACCCCTTCGAGACGATCCGCCGTACCTTGGAGTGCTTGGGCGGGTCCATGTTCACCAGCAGCGCACCGGTGGAGTTCATCTGCTCGGGAGTAATATCGCCCGGCAGCCGGATGATGGCGCCCTTCTGCTGCGAGGAATACAGTTCCGGTGTGCGGGAGATCTCCCGAATATCCTCCAGCCTGCTGACCATCCAGTACCCGCCGTCGTTGAAACCGCCGGAGATCTCATCGGACTGGGCGTTCCACCATACCGGCGCGGTGCGCCGCAGCAGCGCGAATTCCTCCACCGGGCTGCGTTGTTCCCATAGCGCCGGATCGGTGAAATCGAAGCCCGGGGGCAGTGCGGCTGTCATTACGAGTCCTTATCCTTCCTCCGACAGCGGACGCAGGGGGGCCTCTGGCTGCACTTCGACCAGCACCAGATGCGCGCCGCGCGGTGTGCCGACCACGGCCGAGACGGCGGCTGCCAGATCACTGGCGCGCAGCATGTACGGATGCCGGGCGAAACCCCATTTCTGCCAGTCCTCCAGCAACGGGCCCACAACCTCGGGGGACGCGTTCATTCCCATACCGGTGACCGTGGGACCGGGTCGTACCAGGGAAGCGCGGATACCGGTGCCCTCCAGTTCCATCCGCAGCTGGTTCACCATGGCCTCCAGTCCGGCCTTGGCCGCGCTGTAGGCGCCGTTGCGCGGCCGTGGCGTCGGGGCGCAGTCGGAGCTGATGAGCACCACATCGCCGCGGCGGCGTTCCATCATGCCGGGCAGTACCCGATGCACCATGCGGTGCGCGCCGACCAGATGGATCTGCACCTGGTGCAGGAACTGTTCGGGGTCCATCTCCTGGATGAGGCCGAACTCGATATCACCGGCGCCGGAGACCAGGATCTCGGTGGGGCCCAGCGCCTCCTCTGCGGCCGTAACGAACTCCTCGACCGATTTCCGGTCGGTGACGTCGAGCCGGTGCGCGTAGGCGGTGCCGCCGTCGGCCCTGATCTTGTCGGCCAGTTCCTCGCAGATCTCCACCCGCCGCGCGCCGAGCGCCACCGGATGTCCCTGTTCGGCCAGGGCCACCGCGGTGGCCGCGCCGATACCGGACGAAGCCCCGGCCACGATCGTGGGCCGGCGTTCCGGATGGGGATCGAATCTGGGCATTACCGCACCTCCACGGCGATCGGGAGCTTGGCGAAGCCCCGCACATTGGTCGAATGCACGCGTTCGATTCCTTCGTCGCGTACCCCATACGAACGCACCCGGCGGGCGAATTCCCGTAGGGCGACATTGGCTTCCAGGCGGGCCAGATGCGCGCCCAGGCAGAAGTGCACCCCGGCGCCGAAACTGGCGAGGTTGCCCTTGTCGGGGCGGTCCGGCCGGTAGCTGTCGGCGTCGTCGAAGACCTCGGAGTCGCGGTTGGCGGAGCCGATCAGCAACAGGACCTTTGCCCCGGCCGGGATGACGCCGCCGTGGTATTCCAGGTCGGTGGCGGCGGTACGCGCGACCATCTGGCTGGAGGTGTCGTAGCGCAGGGTCTCCTCCACCCAGTCGGAGACGAGATCGGGATCGGTGGCGACCCGGGCGTACTCCTCGGGGTGGCGTCCCGCCCAGTACAGGGCGTTGCCCAGCAGTTTGGTGGTGGTCTCGTTACCGGCGACCACCATGAGGAACATGAAGCCGATGATCTCGTCGACGGTGAGCACGTCCCCATCGATGTCCGCGTCCAGCAGCGCGGAGGTCAGATCGTCGGTGGGGTGGGCGCGCCGCTGCGCGACCATCTCGGAGTAGTAGACCACCAGGTTCAGCGAGGCTTCGATGGCCGCGTGGGGAACATCGAGGACACCGTCCTCCCGGTGCACCACCAGATCGGCCAGACGGCGGATCTCGGCGCGGTCCTGGGCCGGTACGCCCAGGAGTTCGGAGATCACGTCCATCGGCAGTTTGCCGGCGAACTCTTCGATCCAGTCGAATTCTCCCGCCGCGAGCGCGGGTTCCAGGTGTTCGAGGGTGATCTCCCGGATTCGGGTCTCCATTTCCGCGACCCGTTTGGGGGTGAAGCCCTTGTACACCAGGCGCCGCATGCGCATATGCCGCGGATCGTCCATGGCCAGGAAGGACATGGTCTTGTGGGCGTGGGGCCCCCAGGCGGCCGGGTCCAGCGAGACACCGTTGGCGCTGGACAGTCGGGTGCTGTCGCGGAAGGCCCCGGTGACGTCGGCGTGCCGGGACAGCGCGTAGAAGTCCAGGTCCGGATTGTGGTACAGCGGCGCTTCCGCGCGCAGCCGCGCGTACGTCGGGTAGGGGTCCTCGTGGAATGCGTAGTCGTATGGGTCGAACACCAATGGTTCCAACGATGCGGCTGTCATCGGTGCCACCTCTGATTCGATAACGAGTTCTCGTCGAGCACAACCGGCCGGCCACCGGACAGAGACATATAGCTGGACACGTGTCTGGACGGTACCAGCGGCAAGCCACTCGGACAATAATAGGCGGATATTTGCCTCTCCAGCTGGGCAAAGGTGTTTCCTGGCCGCAATACCGCGACACCCGGCCGACCCTGGGCAAAACACGCGGCCGCACCGCCGTCGGCCTGGAAACATAGAACCAGTTCTCGCGATTGTCCTTGCACTCGCCGAAGCAGCCGGACTATATTCCATACACCTGTCCAGACATTATTGGGGTCTTCTATGAACAGTCTCCTGCCCGGCGACAGCTCGCGGCTGTTGATCGGCGGCAAGCTCGTCGCCGGCGGTAATGGCGTGTTCGACACCGTGAATCCGGCGACCGAGGAAGTAATCGGCACGGCCGCCGACGCCGGCGCCGACGATATGGACGCCGCGATCGCCGCCGCCCGCACCGCCTTCGACGAGACCGACTGGTCCCGCGACCACACCTTCCGCGTGCACTGCCTGGACCAGTTGCGCACCGCACTGCAATCGCATGTGGAGGAGCTGCGCGAGATCACCGTCGCGGAAGCAGGTTCGCCCGTCATGTTCACCAGCGGCCCCCATCTGGAAGGGCCGATCGCCGACCTGGAGTTCGCCACCCGGCTCACCGAAACCTATGAATGGGAAACCGAGCTGGGCGTGGCCGCGCCGATGGGGATCAGCACCCGGCGCGTGGTGCGCCGGGAGGCCGTCGGGGTGGTCGGCGCGATCACCCCGTGGAACTTCCCGCACCAGATCAACTTCGCCAAGGTCGGGCCCGCGCTCGCCGCCGGAAACACCGTGGTGCTCAAACCGGCCCCGGACACCCCGTGGTGTGCAGCGGCGGTCGGCGCGATCATCGCCGAACAGACCGATATCCCGCCCGGCGTGATCAATATCGTCACCTCGTCCGATCACTCGCTGGGCGGCCAACTCACCGGTGATCCGCGGGTCGGTATGGTCTCCTTCACCGGTTCCACCGCCACCGGCCGGGCCGTGATGACCAACGCCGCCGCCACCCTGAAGAAGACCTTCCTCGAACTCGGCGGTAAATCGGCCGCCATCGTCCTCGACGATATCGACCTCGGCAAGGCCGTGGGCTTCACCGGCTTCTCCCTCTGCGTGCATGCCGGGCAGGGCTGTGCGCTGAGCACCCGCCTGCTGGTTCCGCGCGCCTCATACGAGCAGGCGGTGGAGATCGCGGCAGCCACCATGGGCGGGCTCGCGCCCGGCGACCCGACCGATCCCGGCACGGTCTGCGGCCCTGTCATCTCCGACAAACAGCGCGCCCGGGTACTGCGCTATATCGATATCGCCCGCTCCGAGGGCGGCCGGATCGCGGTCGGCGGCGGTCGGCCCGCCGGCAAGGAGCGCGGCTTCTTCGTGGAGCCCACCGTTATCGCCGATCTCGACAACAGCTCGAGGGTGGCCCAGGAGGAGATCTTCGGCCCGGTTCTCGTGGTCCTGCCCTACGACAGCGACGACGACGCCATTCGCATTGCCAACGACTCCCCCTACGGCCTGTCCGGTTCGGTCTGGGGCACCGATCCCGCGCGCGTCGAACATGTCACCGACAGGGTGCGCACCGGAACCCTCGGCGTCAACGGCGGTATGTGGTATAGCGCCGACGCCCCGTTCGGCGGATACAAGCAGTCCGGGATCGGACGTGAGATGGGTGTGGCCGGGTTCGAAGAGTACCTGGAAACCAAACTGGTCGCCACGGCGCAGTAACCCTGTCCACTACCGGCTTTCATCGAGAACGAGGAGTTCGATCATGGCCCGTTTCACCGGCAGGTCGGCCATTGTCACCGGCGCCGCGCGCGGTATCGGCGAGGTCTACGCGCAGGCGCTGGCCGCCGAAGGCGCGTCCGTCGTCGTGGCCGACCTGAACGCCGAGGGCGGTCGGGCCGTCGCGGAGAAGATCGTCGCCGACGGCGGTACCGCGTCATTCCACCCGGTGGACGTCTCCGACCCCGACTCGGCCAAGGAACTGGCCGATTTCACCATCGAGCGGTACGGCAAGATCGACCACCTGGTCAACAACGCCGCGATCTACGGCGGGATGAAACTCGACCTGCTGCTCACCGTCCCGTGGGACTACTACAAGAAGTTCATGTCGGTGAACCTGGACGGCGCGCTGGTGATGACCCGCGCGGTCTGGGAGAACATGGCAGCAGGCGGCGGCGGCTCCATCGTCAACCAGTCCTCCACCGCGGCCTGGGTGTACTCCGGGTTCTACGGTCTGGCCAAGGTCGGCATCAATGGACTCACCCAGCAGTTGGCGACCGAACTCGGCGGCTCCGATATCCGGGTGAACGCCATCGCGCCGGGCCCCACCGATACCGAGGCCACCAGGTCCACCACCCCGGAGAACATGGTCAAGGACATGGTGAAGCGACTGCCACTCGCGCGTATGGGCACCCCGGAGGATATGGCCGGCGCCCTGCTCTACCTGCTCTCCGACGACGCGAGCTGGGTCACCGGCCAGATCTTCTGTGTCGACGGCGGCCAGGTGATCCGATAATGGGCGACGGCACCGACACCACCGCCGCGGTGCGGGTCGGGTTCATCGGGCTCGGGGCCATGGGCGCGCCGATGGCGAAGAAGCTGCTGAACCGGTCCGGCGGGCTCACGGTCTGCGATACCCGGGCCGAGGCGGTGGAACCGTTCACCGACGCAGGCGCCGAAACCGCCGCCACCCCCGCCGAACTCGCCGCCACATGCGGGATCGTCTCGATCGCGGTGGTCGACGACGCGCAGGTCCGCACGGTTCTGACCGGCGCGGACGGGGTCCTGAGCACCGCGGCCCCCGGCACCGTGATCGCCGTGCACTCCACCATCGGCGACGGCACCGCCGAGGAACTGTCGCGCCTGTGCGCCGAACACGCGGTGGAATTCGTGGACGCGCCGGTCTCCGGTGGGGCCGCCGGAGCCGACAGTGGACGGCTGGTGGTGATGATCGGCGGCAGCGACACCGCCGTCGCCGCTCTGCGCGAACCGTTCGCCTGTTTCTCCGACCGCATCGTGCACGCCGGTCCGGTCGGCTCCGGCACCCGGATGAAACTGGCCCGCAACCTGCTGCATTTCGTCTCGTTCACCGCGGCCACCGAAGCCCAGCGGCTGGCCGAGGCGGCCGGGCTGGACATCACAGCGCTCGGCAAGGTGGTGCGGCATTCCGACGCCGTCACCGGCGGGGCGGGCTCGATTATGCTGCGGGACACCACCGCGCCGATCGAGGACGGCGACTTCTGGCTGCCGATCCTCACCCACGTGCGGGAACTCGGCGAAAAGGACCTGAGCCTGGCGCTGGCCCTCGGCGACCGGCTCGGCGTCGACCTGCCGTTGGCCCGGATCGCCCTGGACCGGCTCGGCACGGGACTCGGTGTCGGCGTCGGGGAACTCGGCGCCGGGAACAAGAGTGAGGAAACCGAATAATGGCTGCAGCCACTACCCTTCGACCGCTGTCCGCCGCCGAGGTCACCGACTGGGACCGCACCGCCGATGTGGTGGTCGCCGGCTACGGTATCGCCGGGGTCTGCGCCGCCATCGAGGCCGCGCGGGCCGGGGCGAACGTGCTGATCCTGGAACGCACCAGCGGCTGGGGCGGCGCCGCGGCGCTCGCCGGTGGGTTCATCTACCTGGGCGGCGGAACCCCGCTGCAGAAGGCGCTCGGCTTCGAGGACAGCCCGGACAACATGGAAAAGTTCATGGTCGCCGCGCTCGGGCCGGGCGTGGACCGGGAGAAGGTCGCCGACTACTGCCGCGGCAGCGTCGAACACTACGACTGGCTGGTCGCCAACGGGGTGCCGTTCAAGGCGGAGTTCTGGGGCGAACCCGGCTGGGAACCGCCACACGACGAGGGCCTGATGTACTCCGGCGGGGAGAACGCCGCACCCTTCAACACCATCGCCACCCCGGCCCCGCGCGGACATGTGCCGCAGATGCAGAACAAGCGGACCGGGTCCAAGGGCGGCGGCTACATGCTGATGAAACCGCTCGCCGAGACTGCCGAGGGCCTCGGCGTCGCGGCCGAGTACGACACCCGTATCCAGCGGTTGATCGTCGACGGCGAGCGGGTGGTCGGCGTGATCGCCAAACAGTACGGAAAAGAACTCACCATTCGCGCACAGCGCGGTGTCGTCCTGGCCACCGGCAGTTTCGCCTACCACGACCAGATGATCGAGGGCTACGCCCCGCGGCTCATCGGCCGGCCCGGCGCCGCCATCTCCGAACACGACGGGATAGCCATCCGGATCGCCCAGGCCCTCGGCGCCGACCTCGCCCATATGGACGCCACCGAGGTGGCGTTCTTCGGTGACCCGCAGATGATGGCGCGCGGCATCCTGGTGAACGGCCGCGGCCAACGCTACGTCCCCGAGGACACCTACCCGGGCCGCATCGGCCAGATGACCCTCTTCCACCAGGAGAACCAGGCGTATCTGATCATCGGCGAGGCCGCCTACGAGGAGGCGCTCACCACCGAGACGTCCACCCCGTTCTTCCGGCAGCCACCCACCTGGGCGGCCGAGACCATCGCCGAACTCGAATCCGATATGAGCCTGCCCGAGCTCGCACTGCAGACGACCATCGAGCTGTACAACCGTCACGCCGCCGACGGCAGAGACCCGCTGCTGGGGAAGAAATCCGAATGGGTCAAACCCCTCGAGGGCCCGTTCGCAGCCTTCGATATGCGCGGCTTCACGGCGGGCTTCACCCTGGGCGGGCTGCGCACCGACCTGGATTCCCGGGTCCTGCACGTGAACGGGGAACCCATTCCCGGCCTGTTCGCGGCGGGACGCTGCACGTCCGGTGTCTGCGCGGGCGGCTACGCCAGCGGCACCTCCCTGGGCGACGGCAGCTTCTACGGCCGCCGAGCCGGGATTGCGGCCGCGAAAAGCTGAACCGGTACATTCAGACACATGTCCGAGGGTGAACCCGTCGTCGTGGAAGCGACCCGTCGCCGCCTGTCCGCGAAACAGGCCGATACGGTCGACAAGTTGACGAAGGCGGCGGTGGAGGTGCTGGCGCGCGAGGGATTCGCGGGGATGACCATCCGGATGGTCGCCGCCGCGGCAGGCGTGGGCACCGCCACCGCCTACACCTACTTCTCGTCGAAGGAACACCTGGTCGCCGAGATCTTCTGGCGGCGGCTGATGGCCGCCCCGTCACCGGTCAGCGACGATCCGGACCCGGTCGTCCGAGTGGTGGCCGAACTGCGCGCCATTGCCATGCTGGTGGCCGACGAACAGGCGGTGTCCGGCGCCGTCACCAGCGCCATGCTCGGCCGCGACCCCGACGTCGCGCATCTGCGCGCCCGCATCGGCAACGAGATCCGCACCCGTATCGTGCGCGCACTCGGCCCCGACACCGACCCCGACGTGGTGGTCTCACTGGAACTGCTCTACGCGGGCGCGCTGGTGCGGGCCGGTATGGGCTATGCCTCCTACGCCGATATCGCCGATCTCCTCGAGAAATCCGCGCTGATGATCCTGCGCTGACACTCCCACAGGAAGACCCCCATGCCGAACAGCCGTCCCAAACAACTCGATTCGCCGATGGTGTCCACCGCCATCAAATACATGTCCAAGATCAACGCTTGGGCCTATCGGCGCACCGGGGGGCGGATCGGCGGAAAATGGCGGGTCGGCGCGGGTTTCCGCAAACCGGTTCCCACCCTGCTGCTGGAACACGTCGGCCGCACATCCGGGAAGCGGTTCGTCGCGCCGCTGCTGTACCTGCGCGACGGCGCGAATATCGTGGTCGTGGCCTCGCAGGGCGGTCTGCCGAAGAACCCGCAGTGGTATCACAACCTGTTGGCCGGCCCGAATACCACCGTGCAGATCGGCAAGGAACACCTACCGGTCCGTGCGCGCCTGGCAGACGAGGCCGAACGGGAACGGCTGTGGCCGAAGCTGGTCGAGCTGTACGCGGATTTCGACACCTACCGGTCCTGGACCGAACGCCGTATCCCCGTCTTCGTTCTGGAGCCCCGAACCACCTGATCTCTCCGGCTTCGGGCCGGGCGACTCGATCAACGATCGCCCCCACGGCTTCGGCACACCGGCTGTATTTCGTTGTACTGCGACGCCGGCCGTCCCGCGATATTTGTCGCGCGCTGCGCCGGTGGATTTGTGATCGGGGATGTTTTGTCCTATGGACCGGGACCTCTGACCGCCATGGTCCTGAATCACCTGTCGGGGACTACGGGCAATTAGGGAAAACCCTATGATCAAGGACGCCGAGAGTGAAAAACTCTGGTGGGCGGGCCCGACTGCGGTAGAAGAGAATTCAGGACTGGAAGAATCTACGCGGGTTCCGCAGAATCTCCGTATCGTCTCGCCTCGTGAGCGGCACAGCCCACCTCCATCGGCCGTGACCATCGACGCCGGGTCCGGGCGATAACCACGCCCTCGGTGGCCGCACCGCGCGGTTCCACCGAGGGCACTCGGTCCGAACGTGGAATCAGGCGGGCGTTCCGAGGTTCACCGGGATCGACATGGGCCGATGGTGAAAAAGGACGGGGTATAGGCAATATCGTCCGGGTCGATCGCCAGGTTCGGCTCGGGGAAGCGCCGGTACAGCGTCGACAGCGCGAGCCGGCCTTCCAGTCGGGCCGGCGGCGCGCCGATGCAGTAACGCGGCCCCGGCCGCGGCGCTATTCGGCGGAGGCGGGTACGTTGGCCCGCTCGGCGCCGATCGTGGTGTCGGGTCCGTGACCGGTGTGCACCACGGTTTCATCGGGCAGCGCGAACAGGCGCTCGTTGATGGAGGCGAGGATGGTCGGATAGTCCGAGTGGGAGCGCCCGGTGGCGCCGGGCCCGCCCTCGAACAGCGTGTCACCGCTGAACACCTCACCGGTATTCGGCAGGTACAGGCAGCACGAGCCCGGAGAGTGCCCTGGGGTGTGCAGTACCCGCAGTTCGGAGCCGCCGACGGTGAACACCTGGCCGTCCTCGAGGGGGCGGTAGTCGACGCCCGGATGGGTCTGCCGCCACAGCACATCGTCGTCGGGGTGCAGATGGATGGGGCCGCCCGTGGCCGCGGACAGCGTGGGCGCGACGGTGACGTGGTCGTTGTGGGCGTGGGTGCACACGATCGCCACCACCCGCCGTCCCGCCACGATGTCGAGCACCGGTTGCGCGGCGTGTGCGGCGTCGACGATCAGCACCTCCGCGTCGTCGCCGATCAGCCAGATGTTGTTCTCGACATCCCAGCAGCCGCCGTCCAGGCAGAACTGCCCCTCGGTAACGACCCGCTCGACTCGCGCGCTCACAGCACCACCACCGATCGCAGCACCGCGCCCTCGTGCATGGTGTGGAACGCCTGCTCCACCTCGTCGAGCCCGATCCGCTCGGTCACGAACTTATCCAGCGGCAACCGGCCCTGTCGGTACAGTTCGATCAGCATCGGGAAGTCACGCTCCGGCAGGCAGTCGCCGTACCAGGACGATTTCAGCGAGCCGCCGCGGCTGAAGAAGTCGATCAGCGGCATCTCCAGGGTCATATCCGGGGTCGGTACCCCAACCAATACCACCATTCCCGCCAGGTCACGGGCGTAGAACGCCTGCTTCCAGGTCTCGGGGCGACCGACCGCGTCGATCACCACGTTCGCGCCGCAACCACCCGTCAACTCCTGGATCGCGGCGACGGGATCGGTCCCGGAGGCGTCGATGGTGTGGGTGGCGCCCAGGTCCTGGGCCCACTCCAGCTTCTTGGCGTCCCGATCCACCGCGATGATGGTGGTCGCGCCGGCCAGCCGCGCGCCGGCGAGGGCCGCGTCCCCGACACCGCCGCAGCCGATCACCGCCACCGAATCACCGCGGCCGACGTTGCCGGTGTTCATCGCCGCGCCCAGTCCGGCCATCACACCGCAGCCGAGCAGACCGGCGACGGCGGGATCGGTGTCGGGGTCGACCTTGGTGCACTGGCCCTCGTGGACGAGGGTCTTGTCCGCGAACGCCCCGATGCCGAGGGCAGGAGTGAGTTCGGTGCCGTCCTCCAGCGTCATGGAGCGACCGGCATTGAAGGTGTCGAAGCAGTACCAGGGGCGGCCCCGCTTGCAGGCTCGACACTGTCCGCAGACCGCGCGCCAGTTCAGCACCACGAAATCGCCGACGTCCACATGGGTGACCGCCTCGCCCACCGACTCCACCACGCCCGCGGCCTCGTGGCCGAGCAGGAAGGGGAATTCGTCGTTGATACCGCCCTCGCGGTAGGTCAGGTCGGTATGGCACACACCGCACGCCTGTACCCGGACGACCACGTCGCGCGGACCGGGGTCGGGGACGACGATGGTCACCATCTCCACCGGTGCACCGGAGCTGCGGGCGATGACCCCTCGGACGTTCTGCGGCACGGCATCTCCTCTCGGGCGGGTATCGACGCGGCCGACGATGATGCGCCGATGCGCATAACGTTATCCTCCCGGACCCGAATACGGACACCTGCGCTCGAAACCTGTTACACCGACCGCGTCTTCCCGTCGCCGATGCCGATCGCATATGCCGGGCCCGTCCCGCGGCACCGAGAGCGGATCGGCAAACATATGGACAACTCCCGGGCCCACGGTGGGTATGTCATGGCGACGGCCCCGGGCTCGCCGAACGTCGGTGGCCCCGCGCTCGTGGAAACCGATTCGACCGAGCTCTTCCTTCGCCTACGCCACCCCTCCCGCGCCTTCGACGGGCCCACACCGGATAACCGGCAAACCCCCGTCGACCGCGGTCAAGGCAGCGGTCGCCGCCGGCGAACCGACACCGGCGGCGACCACCACGACCGGAAACCCCATCAGATTGGTGTCCAACTCAATGGACGCGATGCCTGGACCTCGGCGCGTGGCGACACGCGGCCGCCACCCGGACAGCATCGGCCGCACCGGGAGAACACCACGCGGAAGGCGAATCCGGCTCAGCCCGCCGCGGCGGGACCCGGCGGCCCGTCCGCGCGCAGTTTGAGCAGGACCAGACCGGCGGTGCAGGCCAGAATGAGCCCGGCCACGGTGATCTCCACATGCAGGCCCGCGATACCGAGGACCGCGCCGACCAGACCGCCGACGAAGAACAGCCAACCGAATGCCCGGAATACGACCCTGCCCGCGCTACGCGAGCCCGATCCGACACCCCCACCCCGCGCCTCGGCGATCTCGACGTCCGCCTCGGAGCTCACGACCTCGGCCTCGACGACACCCGGCTCCGCGCCGGACATCTCGAATCCCTCGACCGTGCCGGGTAACCGGGTGGTCGTTTGGTCTCCCATCATCCACTCCTCGATGACGCCGTTCGTAACCCGATCCGCACGCGAACCGCTCGATATACGCCCATCCGGTTGTCCCGGCGTCCCATGCGTAACTTCGGCCACATACGCTACGGCCACCGTTGGGTGATTGTGACCTGACACGTACCCCAGACACGCCGGCGAGATCAATTCGATATCTGAATTAAAGATGTTTCATTCCAAATCCGCCCTGGTACCGCCCTTTTCGACCCAATACGGGACTGGTCGGCGCACGCTGCCTCGATTAAGGTAGGCCCACTGAGATATCACAGGAGCGTTACCGATGGAGAACAGCAGAACGAAGGTAGCCGGTCCACTGGCCGCCGCGGGCGCCGTTTCCCTCGGCCTGGTGCTCATCGGGGCATGCGGAATCGGCCAGGAGGACACCTATGTCGCCCCGCCGCCGATCCGGTCGGGCCTGCAGGCGGCACCGACTCCGCAACCGAGCGACACCACCGCAACGACGGCCCAGGTGATCATCCCACCATCCCCCACCTGGCAGGTCGCTCCCGAGATCACCGCGCCCCGGCGCACGCTCCCGACGCAGTACCTCACCTCGACCACGACGGCCACCGCCCAAGAAGGCGAGAACCCCGGCGGCTCCGAGAGCCCGGACGAAGCCACACCCACGTCGGCGCCGACCGAGTCGACCCCCGAAGGCCAAGAGGACACCACGGAACCGGGCGGTCCCGGCACCGCCGAACCGGGGACGGAAACCCTCGTCCCACCGATCGAACCGGCCAGTAGCGGACTACCGGTCCCGGAGATCACCGCCGCCCCGGCACCATCGGCCGCGCCGGCTCCGACACCGGCGGTCGAACCGGCCGTGGTCGCCGAACCGGCGATTACCTCCGAACCGTCCGTGTCCGCCGAATCCTCCGTGGCCGCCGAGACGTCGGTACCCGCCGCGTACGAACCGGCGGGTACCGAACAATCGCCGGAAACCGCACAGCCGCTCCCGGAAATCGGCGCGCCCACAACAACCGTGGCCCCCGAACCCGTCGAACCGGAGCCCGGGACCGCGCCGTCGACCGACGGCACCGCATCCGCACAGGGTTGAACGCACCCCACCCGGAAACGGAAAGGCCGGCACCCGCCGGTGCGTACCGCCGGATGCCGGCCCCCGTATCGATGGCTCCGGTGCCCGAACCCCTACAGTTCGGGTAGGCCGTACTCCCCGACGTTCCCGGCGAGAATCCGCAGATGCTCCAGGCTGCCGCCGAGGCTCCGCTCGATCGCGGTCAACCGGGCCGCATAGTGGCCCACAGGGTACTCGGAGGTGACACCGATACCGCCGTGCATCTGGATCGCCTCCTGCCCGACGTGGCGGGCCGAGCGGCTGATCTGCAGACGTGCCCGGGACACCTTCACCTGGTCCTCGTCGCCGTCGACCAGCGATGCGGTGAGGTAGTAGCTCATACTGCGGGCCAGTTCCAGCGAAACGTACATATTCGCGGCGCGCTGGGTGAGCGTCTGGAACTTCGACAGGGTGACCCCGAACTGTTTCCGGGTCTTCAGGTAGTCGGTGGTCAGCCGGAGCGCCTCCGTCATCGCACCGATGGACTCCGCGCACAGCCCGGCCTGGGCGTGGGCGAAGACCGAGTTCACCGCGGCGGAGGCATCGGAGGCCGAGCCGAGCACTTCGGCCGGGGCCGAGTCGAACTCGAATTGCGCGCCACGCTGCCCGTCGACGGTGGTGTACGGCTTGCGGGTCACACCGGAACCGGCGGCGGCCACCAGGAACAGCCCGATCCCGCCCTCGGGCAGGGACGCGCTGACCACCAGTTCATCGGCGCAGTCGCCGTGCGGCACCGGGTTCTTGGTGCCGGTGAGCACGTACCCGTCGTCCTTGGCGACGGCAGTGGCGGCGATCTCGTGGTCGGGCCAGCGGGAGCCGGGTTCGGCGTGTGCGAAGGCGAGCAGCCGGGCACCGGAGGCCACCTCGGGCAGGATCCGCTGCCGCTGCTGCGCGGTGCCCACCCGGGCGATGAGACCGCCGGGTACCAGCACGGCGTCGAGCAGGGGTTCCGGCGCGAGCCGGCGACCGATCTCCTCGAGTACCAGCATGGTCTCCACCGGTCCGGCACCCATTCCGCCGTCTTCTTCGGCGAAACTCAGCCCGAGCACACCCAACTCGGCCAGTTGGCCCCAGACATCGCGGCTCCAGCCGAGCTCGGTCTCGGTGACCTTCAGTCGGGATTCGGCGTCGTAGTTACGCGCAAGCACGTCACGCACGGTGTCGCGGAGTAGGGCCTGTTCATCGGTGAGATCGAAATCCATGTCCTGGTCTCACAATCCGAGGATCGTGGAGGCGATGATGGTGCGCTGCACCTCGCTCGAACCTCCGTAAATGGTTGTCTTGCGGTAGTTGAGGTAGGCGGGGCCGCTGCGCTGCGCCCATTCGGGCGAGGCGATATCCCCGGCACCGACCGGAAGGGCATCCGGACCGGCGATATCCAGCAGCAGTTCGGTTGCGGCCTGCTGGAGTTCCGAGCCTCGCAGCTTCAGTACCGACGAGGCGGGGTTCGGTTTCCCGTCGGCGGAATTCGACACGACCCGCAACTGGGTGAGCTCCAGGGCGAGCAGTTCGTTCTCCAGCTCGGCCACCCGGGCGGCGAACAGCGGATCCTCGAGCAGGGTGCCCGAACCCGATGTGGTGGCCGCGGCGTACTCCTTGGCCACGCCCAGCTTCACCTTGGTGCGTCCGACGCCGGTAATTCCGGTGCGCTCGTTGCCGAGCAGGAACTTGGCATAGGTCCAGCCCCTGTTCTCCTCGCCGACCAGCTGATCGGCGGGCACTCGGACATTCTCGAAGAAGACCTCGTTCACCTCGTAGCCGCCGTCGATGAGCTTGATCGGGCGGATGGTGACACCGGGCGATTTCACATCGAACAGCAGGAAGGAGATACCCGCCTGCTTCTTCGGAGCGTTCGGGTCGGTGCGGACCAGGCAGAAGATCCAGTCGGCGTTCTGGGCCAGAGTGGTCCAGATCTTCTGGCCGTTGACGATATAGGAATCGCCGTCGCGGACCGCGGTGGTGCGCAGGGAGGCCAGGTCGGAGCCGGCGTCGGGCTCGGAGAAGCCCTGGCACCACCAGATGTCCAGGGCGGCGGTCGGCGGAAGGAACCGCTTCTTGAGTTCCTCCGAGCCGAAGTGGGCGATCACCGGGCCGACCATCTGGGCGTTGAATGTCAGCGGCTCGGGCACGCAGGCCAGCTGCATCTCGTCCTGCCAGATATGGCGCTGCATCGGAGTCCAGTCCTTGCCGCCCCACTCCACCGGCCAGTTGGGTACGGCCAGACCATGGTCGTTGAGAATCTTGTGCGATGTGACGATGTCCTCGCGCGACAGCTCCAGGCCGTATTTGACGCGCTCACGAATCTCGGCGGGAATCTCGGTGCGGTAGAACCGTCGCAGTTCGTCCCGGAACGCGACGTCGTCGGGGGAAAGGGCTAGTTTCATACGCATCTCCCTGCGTGTCTCGAATATCCCGCCTTAAACCTACCCTTCGGTAATCATGCGCTGTCGAGTGGATCACAGTCGAGTAGGTCACATATCGCCCCCGACCGCCCAAACCGGGCGGTGACCGGCGCCGGGCAGCGACCACTGGTACCTTGCAGCGTGGGCGGAGACGCTCACGATTGCGTCGGACCGGATGTGCGATCGAGCGTCACCGCGACGGTTCGGATGAGGGAGTAGGCAGTGCACAACAGAACCATCGTGCGTATCGCCGCGACCGCGGCCGCCCTGGGCATCGGCGCGGGCCTCGGACCCACGGCACCGGCGGCGGCCGAACCCACCCGGCCGGACACCACCGCGTCCGCCCCGGCGAAGACGGCGCTCCTCACCCTCGCCGACCGAACCGCCGACAACCCGAAGGCCCGGGACGGCGTCGACGCGCTGCGCAAGTACACCCAACTCCTCGATATCGCCGAACTGCGCAACGTCAACAGCCTGTTCACCCCGTTCTCCTACCCCGCGGTAACCTTCGGCTGCGGCAGCAACGGCCTGATCACCACCACCTTCGCCTCGGCCACCGCCAACGGCCCCAGTACCACCTTCGGTCGCAACAGCGCACCGGGCACGCTGACCTTCCACGCCACCCCGTCGCATGCGGGTATCCCACAGAACACCGGCCTCACGATCGCCTGGATCAATATCAACAACGGCGCCGCCGGTCTCACCACCCTCGACGACCGAAACGCATCCGGGCTGCCGTCGCTGTCCAAGACGGTGCCGACCGGATACGGCACGGTCCTGGCATCGATATGGGGTCCGGTCGACTATCCGGGCGCGCTCTGCATGGTGACGCCGACCGTCGGCGTGTTCGGTGTGCCACCCGTCCCCGCCGCGACTCCGACGCCCGCACCCACGCCCGGGACTCCGACATCCGCACCGAGCCCTACACCCGGACCGGACCCGGCACCGGCACCCGGACCGACACCGGCGGAGACCGCACCCGAGTAACACCGGCGCAGGCCCGGAACGCCGGGCCGGGCGCGCCGGTCAGCGATCGGCGTAGGCCGCGGTGCGTCGGCCCGCGGTGATCACGGTGCGCAGAGCGGCGGTGAACCCGTCGGCGGTGACCGCCTCGATATCGACATGTTTGCCGGTGCGCACCGTATAGCGCCCGTCACCGGTCACGTCGATCCAACACAGCACCCCGAAAGGCCGGGGACGCCCGTCCCGGTGCACCGAAACCACGATTTGGCCCAGACCGTCGCGGCGCCGGACCAGCAGCCTGCGGATACGAGTGGACATGGTGGGGCCCTCCACCGGAACCGTCACCAGGTCGCGGCCGTCCTCGACCACCCGGTCGAGTGGTGCGCCGAGCCTCGGACCGCCACCCGCGGCCACCGGCGGCAGCGCCCGGACGACGCGGGCGGCGAGCGAGCCGACACCGCCGACGGAGATCCGCAGCCGCGCCCCGCGGTCGGGAGCCGCCCCCGGCTCTTGGACGACGACCACCGCGATATTCCCGGCCACGGCGCCGAGCACCCGTATCGGCTCCTCCGACGGAAGAGGACGGTTGTGCTCCACTACCGCGCCGGAACGCCCCGACCCGATCACCGGGCCGGACTGCCCACGAGCCCCGCCGAGCCGACCGGCGACCTCGGTCCGTACTGCTCCGCTCTCGTCACCGGAGAGTCGCGTCCCGCCGTACCCGGACGCGCCGCGGGAAGAGACCATATCGCTCGGCCCGCCCGCACCACCCCCTTGCCCGAATACCTCGATACTCAGGTCGGGGCGGCCGAGTATCCGCAGCGCCGCCTCCAGGTCGGCATCGAGCGTGCGATCGCACCACGCGTTCAGCTCGGCCAGCTGCGCGGCACGTTCGACGCTGTCGCGAGCGGACAGGCGAACCGCGAGCGGATAGGGTATGCGGTCACCGTCGGTACGTGCCCAGACCAGCGCGAACTGGTCCGGGGTGAGTATCCAACTCACTCGGGCTCGGCCCACTCGCCCAGGACGGGCGGCGTGGTCGGGTCCATGGCGCCGATGAGTTCCCCGGCCTCCTCGCCCGGCTCCAGGAAGAACAATTCCTCGTCGGGGAAGTGCAGCTGCTCGTCGTCCTCGACGCGTTGGGTACGCGTCGGAGGCGTGGCGGTACCGGCCACACCCGTTCCCGATCGCACCGTATCGGAGGCGAGCGCGCCTCCCATGAGGCCGCCGACCGCCCCCGCGCCCATACCCGTGACCGTCTCGCTTCCCGAACCATCGCGGGGCTCTTCGCGTTTGCGCTGATCCGGGGAAGCCGACGCCGCGACGGCGGCGGGCAGGCCGGGCATCACTGTCGCCGGGGCCGCGGCGGAAACCTGGTGTGCCGTCGGGCCGGTCGCCGTCGGCGCCGGCTGCGCGCTCGGCGTACCGGGTGCGGGAAGGGGTTCGGCGGCGGCAGTGGCGGTCGTCGGAACCTGCTCGGGGACGGTGATACCGGCCACTCCGGCGACGGATGCCGCGAGAACCGCGGGGGACTCACCCACCGCGGCCGCGACGGCCGGTGCCTCGACATCGCCGACGCCGGCCACCGGGCTCGGGAGCGAGGCCGCACCGGGCCGGGCGGGGGTCTGTCCCGTCGGTGTTTCCGGAGACCCACCCCGCTCGGCCTGCGCCGGAGCCGAGACCGGTGCGCTCGCGGCTTCCGTCCCGATATCGGGCAGTTCGGGGAAGGCCGGCACCGCGGAGCCGGTTGGAATGAACGCGCCCGCGTACACCGTCTCCATTACACGCACCGCGTCCTGGCGAGCATCCTCCGCTCCGCGCTGCACGGCGATATTGTCGATCGCCGCCGCCGGGCTCAGCAGTGCGGCGGCGAGATCTGTTTCGGCACCGGATGGTTCGGCGATACCCGCGCGCAGCGTTTCGGCGGCATCGCCGGCCCGTCCCAGCCGCTGCCCGACCGCCGCCAGGACATCGGCCAGATCCCGACCGGCCTGCTCGAAATCACGGACCGCCGCGGCGGCCTGCCGGGCCGCTCCGCCGCGCCAGCCGTCGGCGATGGCGGCGCGAATCTCCGTATGCGCCGCGGCGACCGCATCCGACAGGCCGATCGCCGCGCCCTGCCATGCCTGGCTGCCGGTCTGCAGTACCACCGGGTTCAGCAGCGACACACCGGCGTGGATCTCCTGATGGGTGAGATTGTCGAAGACCTCCACCGTCGGCGCGTACTCGGGATCGAGCCGATGGGCGCCGCGGTGGGTGGAGCGTGGCAGCTCACGCACGGGAACCTCCCACCGACACGGCACCGTCGACGGACTCTCCCGTCCGGCCCAGCAGACCCGCCATATCGCCGTCGATCTCGTGGTAGGCCGCCGCCGCGTCCCGGAAGATCCCGGCGAGTCGGCGTGCGGTATCGGAATACCGGCGCAGCGCGTCGATCGCGCCGGTCGCCTTGTCCTCGAAGCCTCGGCGTAGGGCCGCACCCGAGTCGAAACCGCCGAAGCCCGGGAGAGACAGGGCGGCGGTGAGTGTTTCGATCTGCGCGTCCACCTGGTCGGCCAGCTGCTCGTAACGCTGCGCGCAGCGTTCGTGGGCGCCCTCGGCGACCAACACCCCATCGATCCACAACCGTCCGTCTTCGACGGCCGAGTCGAGCACGGCGATACTGTTCGACTGCACCCCGTCCCCCTTCCTGATCCGCTGTACGCGACAGCTATCGGTGGCTGTGCCCCGCCGACGCCACGACCACTTCCCGCATCCATCGCACGATATCGGCGCCGACTCGCGCGTGTACCGGTTCGTGCAGCAGATCGTGCCCGGCGTCGGAATACACTCGTAAATCTACCGATTCGTGGCGGCTCGTCCAGACTCGCACGGCGTCCATCGGGGCGCGACGATCGTCGACACCGTGTACCACCAATACCGGAAACCGTTCCGGCAGCGGTGTTCCCGGCGCGCCCGGCACCCCACCGCCCAGCGCCCGCCGCGGGGTACCGCATAGCACCAGGCCGGCCAATATGTTCGCGTCCAGGGCCGGGACCAGCGGATAGCCCGCGGAGACCGTACCGTCCATCGAATGCTCCGCGTCGGCCGGCGGCGGCACCGCCGCGCCCAACATGCCCAGAGCGGTGACCGCTCCGAGCGAATGCCCCATAAGAGTCAACGGCATGGTCGGATGGTCTCGGCGCACCAGCTCGACCAGGCGCACCGCGTCGGCCACGAGCTCACGCAATGTGCCCGGCCGCTCCGGATCCCCCTCGCTGAGCCCGTGCCCGGCCGTGTCCAACGCCCACATCCGGAATCCGGCACCGTTCACCTGCCGGGCGAAACGGTGGTAGTGCCCGCTGTGCTGGCCTGTCCCCGGCAGCAGCACCAGACCCGCCGGCGCCTCATCGACAGGCCACGCGCGATAGTGCAACTGCCCGCGGGCACCTTCGAAAAAGCTCATGTCACGATTGTGGCAAAGAGGCGACGCACGGTGGTGGGACACGATTTTCGCCGCGAGCGTACTAGAGTTCGCCGCCCGGCTCGGGCGTCATCGGCTCTCGGGAGCCGAGCAGTTCCGTCACTTCGCTGTCGTCGAGCTGGTGGAAGTCGAGGTAGGCGCCCCCGACCCCGCCGAGCGACGCCGGTACCAGCGGACACACCAGCTCGTCGGCTTCGGCCGCCACCCGGCGCATCGCCTCGGGCGAGGCCACCGGTACCGCCACCACGACCCGGCTCGGGCGCTGGGAGCGCGCCACCCGACAGGCCACCAGGACCGTCGCCCCGGTCGCCATGCCGTCGTCGACGATCACGACGGTGCGCCCGGCCATCGGTATCGGGGCGGCGCCTTCGCGCCAGACCGAACGGCGGCGACGCAGCTCGGCGCGTTCGGTCTCCTCTATCTCGTCCAGTTCCCGCGGCTCGAGCCCGGTCTGTCGCAGTACCTCCCGGTTGACCACGCGGGCGTCGTCTTCTCCGATCGCGCCCGCCGCCAGCTCCGGCTGCCAGGGCACACCGAGCTTGCGGACCAGCAGAATGTCCAGGTCTCCGCCGATCACCTCGCGGACCGCGGCGGCGACCGGGACGCCGCCGCGCGGCAGCCCGAGCACCAGCGGGTTCGCCGCGCGCAGGTGCGTCAGGTGGTTGCCCAGCGCCTGTCCGGCGGAGGTGCGATCGGCGTAGGTCATCACCTGGAACGCTACTCCGCCGCGATGGTGTAGCGCCGCAGGGCGAGGCTCGGATTGACGGCCCGCACCCGTGCCAGTCGGTCGATGTCTATTCCGGCGTGTACCACCCCCGGCTCGTCGGCCAGTTCACCCAATACCGCCCCGGTGGGATCGATGATCATCGACGCACCCGCCCCGCGGGGCGCGCACTGGTCCGCCGCCGCCACATAGACGGTGTTCTCGATGGCGCGGGCACGCAGCAGCGTCGTCCACTGGTCGACCTTGCCCGGTCCGGGGATCCACTGCGCAGGCAGCAGCAGCACCTGCGCCCCCGCTGCGGCAAGGCGCCGGAACCCCTCCGGAAAGCGCAGGTCGAAGCAGGTCTGCAGGCCGAACCTCACGCCGTCGACGGTGAAGGTGGCGGGCTCGGCGAGCGGACCGGGACGCACGATCTCGGATTCCCGCTGCCCGAATGCGTCGTAGAGATGCACCTTGCGGTAGGAGGCGATGAGCGTTCCGTCCGGGGCGAGCGCCACCAGCGTGTTGTGGATCCGGCCGTCGTCCGGTTCTGTGGTCTCGACCACCCCGGCGACCAGGTACACCCCCGTCCGCGCGGCCAGTTCGGCGAGGCCGGTGACGAACGGACCGGTGAGCGGCTCCGCCGCGGCGACCGCCCGCCGATCCAGCCGGGCGACCGCGAACATCGAATACTCCGGCGCGACCACCACCCGAGCGCCGTGGGCCGCCGCCGTCCGCACATGATCGGCGAGCACCGCGAGGTTGGCCGACCGGTCGGTATACGGTGCGAATTGCACCACGGCGATATCGGTCCGGGCGGCTTCCGACGGCGGCGCGGTGGTCGTGGTATCGGCTTCCATGGTGCTCACCGTATTGGCCCGGTGGCCGGTACTACCAGGACCAGGCAGTAAACTACTGGTCAATGAGCACCAATCAGGACGCCGGCGTAACCAACGACATGGTTCGCGACACCACCGAACTTGACGCCGCCGGCCCGTCCTTCGCCGACCTCGGCATCGATGACCGAATCCTCGCGGCCATCGCCGATGTCGGTTACGAATCCCCGTCGCCCATCCAGGCGGCCACCATCCCGCCACTGCTGGATGGCGCCGATGTGGTCGGTCTGGCACAGACCGGTACCGGTAAGACCGCTGCCTTCGCCATCCCCATTCTGATGGGTCTGCTGCGGGGGCGCCCCACCGGCAAACAGCCCACCGCGCTGGTGCTCGCCCCTACCCGCGAGCTGGCCATCCAGGTCGCCGAGGCGTTCGGCCGCTACGCCACGCATATGCCGGAGGTGCACGTCCTGCCCATCTACGGCGGGCAGGGCTACGGGGTGCAGCTGTCCGGCCTGCGGCGCGGCGCGCAGGTGGTGGTGGGCACCCCGGGCCGGGTGATCGACCACCTGGAGAAGGGCACCCTGGATTTGACCCGGTTGCGGTACCTGGTGCTCGACGAGGCCGACGAGATGCTGAAGATGGGGTTCCAGGAGGATGTGGAGCGCATCCTCGCCGACACCCCCGACGACAAGCAGGTCGCGCTGTTCTCCGCGACCATGCCCACGGCCATCCGCAAGATCGCCGAGCAGTATCTGCACGAGCCGGTGGAGGTCACGGTCGAGGCGCGGACCACCACCAACACCAATATCACCCAGCGCTGGGTGCAGGTCTCCCATCAGCGCAAACTCGACGCGCTCACCCGAATTCTCGAGGTGGAGCCGTTCGAGGCCATGATCATCTTCGTGCGCACCAAACAGGCCACCGAGGAGTTGGCCGAGAAGCTGCGCGCCCGCGGTTTCTCCGCGGCGGCGATCAATGGCGATATCGTGCAGGCGCAGCGGGAACGCACTATCGGGCAGCTCAAGGCGGGCGCCCTCGACATTCTGGTCGCCACCGATGTCGCCGCCCGCGGTCTGGATGTCGATCGCATCTCGCATGTGGTCAACTACGACATCCCGCACGACACCGAGTCGTATGTGCACCGGATCGGGCGCACCGGCCGGGCGGGACGCAGCGGCCAGGCCCTGCTGTTCGTGGCGCCCCGGGAACGGCATCTGCTCAAGTCCATCGAACGCGCCACCCGGCATCCGCTGACCGAGATGCAGCTGCCCAGCGTGGACGATGTGAACGCGCAGCGGGTCGCCAAATTCGGCGACGCCATCACCGAGAACCTCAGCTCCGACAACCTGGCCCTGTTCCGCGGCCTGATCGAAGACTACGAACGCGAGCACAACATCCCGCTGGCGGATATCGCCGCGGCGCTGGCGGTGAGCGCGCAGGACGGCGACGACTTCTTCCTGGAGCCCGAACCGGAACCGGTGGAACGCCCGCGCCGTGAACGAGCGCCGCGCGCCTTCGACGGCGAGCGACGCAGCGCGGCCGGTCGGCATCGGGTGACCGGCACCGAACTGGCCACCTATCGGATCAATGTCGGCAAACGGCATCGGGTGGTGCCCGGCGCGATCGTCGGCGCCATCGCCAACGAGGGCGGTCTGCGGCGCAGCGATTTCGGGCATATCAGCATCCGTCCCGACCACAGTCTGGTGGAACTGCCCGCCCAACTGCCGGAGGAGACCCTGGAGGCGCTTCGCGGAACCCGGATCAGCGGTGTGTTGATCCAACTACAGCCGGACCCCGGCCCGCCCGTGCACCGTGGACTCGGCCGTGGGCCGCGTCGGGACGGCGGCAAACGACAGGAACGGCGTAAACCGCGTTCCTGAGCCGTTTCCCCGCGCACGCTTCCCTCGCCCGGCCGTGCCGGTCCGACCCGCGGCCCATAGCGTGGAGGCACTGGTTACAGTGTTGCCGTCCGGCGCGCAGGATGGTTTGCGCTGGCCGGTGTCCCGCTGGACGCAGGAGGGCACGGTTGTTCGTTGTCGGTGATCGGGTCGTATGCGGTACCGCGGATCTCGTGCGCGCCGCACGATGTGAATCGACGACTTCGTCGCCCGCGCCGATGCCCTGGTACGCACTGCCCACGGCACCCGCTACCGAGTGCTCGGCGACACTCCCGATCCGGACCGCATTGTCGCGACCGCCGTGGAAGCGGCGGCCTGCGCGCAGGCCGTGGAACGCGCCGGGGAGCCGGTCGATCCGTTGGTGACGGTCCGTATCGGCGACCACACGCACACCGTCGCGCTCGCCGACGCGCTCCCGGTATACCGGTCCCGACGCCGCAGGGTGGAAAGGATCGTCGCCGAACAACTCGACGAACTCCTGCCGGTGCAATGGGATGACCCGCGCTATCGGGCCTGCGGCCGCTGCCGCACCTGTACCGCGGCCCTGTCCGAATCCCGGGACCTACTGCTGGTGGCGGGTACGGATTCGGCTACTCGGGCACGGCTGCGTGAGGCCGGTATCACCACCATCGACCGGCTGGCCGCTCATACCGGCGCCTCACGCTCGGCCGCCCACCCGTCCGTCCCGAGCGGGATACCGGCACGCACCCTCGCCCGACTCCGTCGCCAGGCCGATATCCAGCTCCGGTAGGAAGGTTCCGGTCGCCCGGAGCATGTTCTCCTCGACCCGGCCACCGTCGCCGCACTACCGGCCTCCTCCCCCGACGACCTGGCCCTGACGGCGCGGCGCGTGGCGCCGCGGCGGCTGCGGATCGAACTCGGCGACCGCGCCACCACCCTGCTCTCCCGCGACATCGTCGTCGATCCGGCGGGCCCGTATCTCCCATCCGAACAGCGCCGCCGATCCCGCGCCGAACAGCGGCGGGTGCTCACCGAACTCGTCGACACCGTCGCCCGCCGGCGTGACCACCATTCGGATCTGCGCGTCTACCACTACGGCTCGACGGTACGGTCGGCGCTGCTGTCGGCGAGCGGACGCCTCGGTACCGGCGAAGAGGCCCTCGACGAACTGTTCCGCGCGAATATCCTCGTCGACCTCTACCCGTTCCTCCGTGGCGCCGTCCTGATCGGTGTGCGCTCCTATGAGCTGGATCGGCTGCGCGTCCTCCTCGCGGATTCCGTGCCCCCGGACGAACCGGACTCCCGCGTGGTGCTGCGGCTTCGGGACTGGCTGGGCGCCCGGACGCGCCGGCGGGACCGGACCCACCCCGCCCCGGTGGAAACCGCTCCGGTCCGCTGGGCCGTCACCGCACCTCCGTCGTATCCGAGCTCGGTCGAAGCCGCTCTCACCGAATACGCCGACGACAGCACCTCGCCCATCCGCCCGGACACGGCCGAGCAAGCACCCGACGAGACCACCTCGCGGCATGGGGCTCCGCTACCGCCCGACCCGATCCCCGAACCATTCCCGGCCTGCCCGCCGCTCGATTCCCGGCGGGTGGCAGCCCTCACCGCCGCGGCGCTCGGTTACCACCGCCGCGAACGGCAGTCCGCCTGGTGGAGCCATATCGACCTGCTGAACCGCCCCTTCGAGGAATGGCCGGACACCTCCGGGGCGATGGTCGCCGAATGGGGCACGGTCGACACGAAATGGCATCTCGGCCCGCGCGGCGACATCATGCGCCGGTTCCTGACCCTGACCGGCCGGATCGGCACCGGCAGGCTCGCCCCCGGTACCGCGGTGTACACCTGCTACGACCGCCCCACGCCCGGTATGCGCACCACCGGCACCGCGCGCGGACTGGCGACCGCTACCGTTCTCGGCTGCTCGGTCGACGCCGAATTCGCGGATACCGTGCGGCTGGAGGAAGAACTTCCACCGGGCTGCGCCCCCTATGGCGACCTGCCCGCCGCCATCGCACCCCGGCTGCGGGGCGAGGTCGACGAGACCGCGGCAGCGGTCGAATATCTCGGCGGGCAGTTGCTCATGGCGCTGCCCGCCGTCCCGGAGACCGCGATCTTCGACATTCTCGCGCTCCGCGGACCCCGGCTGCGGACCCGCGACGCGCTGCCGCGGACATCCGGTGACCCTACGGCCGCGATCACGGCGGCACTGCGCGATCTGGACCGCTCTTATCTGGCCGTACAGGCCCCCACCGGTACCGGCAGAACCACGACCGTCGCCGGGGTCGTCGCCGAACTCGTCACGCGGCACCACTGGCGGGTCGGGGTCGTCGCCCCCTCGTCCATCGTGGTGGAGAATCTGCTGGACGCCGTGGTCCGTGCCGGAGTGCTGCCGGAACTGGTGGCCAAGCAGGACGCGGTGGCCGTCGCCTCCGAATGGACGGTCGTTCCCCCCCGCCCGCTGGCCACGCTTCCTGGAGAACGCTATCCGGGGCTGTGTGCTCGGCGGTGCCGCCGGAGATTTCGCCGACCCGGGACAGGTGCCCCACGGCGCTCTCGATCTGCTGGTGATCGCGGACGCGGGCGTATTCGCCCTGGCGGATACCGTCGGTGTGGCGGTGAGCGCCCGCAATCTCCTCGTCCTCGGCAATCCGGACACCGGGTCCGGCGCCCGACCCCGGCCGGCCGGACCGCATCCGGAACCGGCGGACCTGCCCGTCCTCGAATGGCTCACCGGAGGGCACGATGTCCTGCCCGCGTACCGGGGTTATTTCCTGGACCGCACCCGCCGGTCGCATCCGAGGGTGAGCGAACCGATCTCCCGCCTCTACTACGCCGGCAGGCTTCGGGCCGAGACCACCGCGACGGTGCCCCGCGGACCCGATGCGACCGAGCCCGGTATCAGCACGGTACTGGTAACCCATCACGGCAACTCCACCGTCTCGGACGCCGAGGCGCGCGAGGTGGTGCGGCAGGTGCGGGTGCTGCTCGGCCGCTCCTGGATATCGGGCTCGTCGAGCGAAAGGCTGCGGGCGCACGATATTTTCGTGGTGACGCCCTATCGGGCACAGGCCAATCGGATTCGCACGCTGCTGGCCAACGCCAGGATCGAGGACGTTCTGGTCGGCACGCCCGACCTGTTCCGGGGTCGGGAAGCTGCCGTGGTGCTGTTGTCGGTGACGACCTCCGCCCCCGACGACGCCCCGTGTGGGATGACACCCCTGGTCTCGCGCACGCTGGTTCACGATGCCCTGTGCCGGGCCAGATGGAAGGCGATCGTCATCCGCTCGCCATTGCTGACCGAATACCTGCCGGACACACCGGAAGGCCTTTCCGAACTCGCGCGTTTCATACAGCTGACCTGAGTTCGTATTCGACCCGGACGAGCGCTACCACGTATTTCACCGGACACCGATCCCGGTGATTTCTCCGGGAATTTCATGCCGTATTACAGCGGCCCCGAAATATACGTCGATTTCGCACGCTACAGCGAAAATCACCGCGCGACAAATACCAAACCGGTCGTCCGCTCAAAGGCATGCCGTGCCGCTCCCTCCGGCCCGGCCGGTATCGGCACGGTCAGCCGAAACACTGCCCTTCACCCCGGTACGTCGGCACCGCGGTCCGAGCGCCGTTGCCGTCCACCAGATACAACCGGTCGAACCGTTCGCACAGCTCACCCGCCTTCGCATGCCGGAACCACACTCGATCGCCGATGGCCGGCCCAGCCGCCCCCGACAACGGTGTCTGTACCTCGCCCGCACCCTCGGTACCGAGCAGACCCAATCCCACCGGCCACACCGGTCTGGGAACCCGCGCGGTCCCGGGCGGACCGGACGCGATATAGCCGCCGGCGAAGACCGTCGTCACCCCGGAGGCCGGTTTGCGCAATACCGGCAGGGCGAAATAGAGCGCGGGCCGCGCGGTGAAGGACCGGTACTCGTCGAACAGGGTCGGCACGGACAGCCCCGAACCCGCGGTCACCTCGGTGACCCCGTCAGCGGCGGCGGACAGCTCCACCGAACCGGTGCCACCGCTGTTCACGATCTCCAACGGCCCGACGGCGGACACCACCGCGTCCAGGACCGCAGTGCGCCGCCGGCCGATCTCGGCGGCGGAGACCTTCTTCATCAGGCGCACCGCCATCGAGCTGTCCGGAAGTCCGGCGATCTGCGCCTCGTAGGTCATCACACCCACCACATCGAAACCGCGTTCCCGCGCCTGCGTCGCCAGCCGCACCGCTTGCTCGGGGGTACGGACGGGTGAGCGGCGCACTCCCAGATGCAGCGGACCGATCCGCAGGGAGGCGTCCACATCCAGACAGATGCGCGGACGCAACCGGTCGGAGCCGACGGCGGCGCGAATCAGGTCGAGTTGGGCGATATCGTCGACCATCAGCGTGATGGCGTCGGACAGTCGCCGGTCGCCGGCGAGTTCGGTCAACGCCGTCCGGTCGACGGTCGGGTAGCCGAGCAGCACATCGCGCGCACCGTGGCGAACCAGCCAGATGGCCTCGGCCAGGGAATAGGACATGATGCCGGCGAACCCGCCGGCGGCGGTCAGCTCACTACCGAGGACCAGTTCCAATACCGCGCGGCAACGCACGGATTTACTCGCCACTCGGATGGGCCGGCCCGAGGCGCGGCGCACCAGGTCGGCGGCATTGGCGTTAACGGCATCCAGATCGAGCACCGCGAGTGGCGGGTCCAGCTCGGCGGTGGCCGTGTGCAGGGCGGCAAACGGTGAAGTCTCGCTCACCCGCCCACTCAACCATTCAACTGGTCAAACGTCCAGGGTCGCGGACGCGGGTATTACCTCCGGCCGGAGTGGGGACGGAAGTGCTCCTAGGCGCACACCGCCCGGGCGGACAGATTGGATACCAGATCGTCGAAGGCCACCAGGACCGCCTCGTCGTCACAATCGGCCAGCCAACGCAGTACCACCCCCTGTACCACCGAGATGGCGCACGCCGCGATGGACTCCACCGGTTCCAACCACTGGCAGCCGGAGAGTTCGGCGCAGAGTTGGAGGCCGGCCGCCACCTCGTTCTCATGCCTGCGCACCCGCGCGGCGACCACGGGTTCGGGTGAATACTCGGATCGGTCGTCCCAGTGTTGACGCAACTGCTGCACGGTCCGCTCGTAGGCGAGCACCTGCTGGGCCGGCGCGGCCTTGATCGTCGGCCAGTACGCACTCAGCCCGGCGTGCAGTAATGTACGCAGCGCGCGCACCCCGGTGATATCCAGGGAGGCCGCCACTGTGCGGACGGCTTCCGTCACCTCGACCGCTATGCGGGCGCTCTGACGGTCTTTCAACATTTCTCCACGTGCGCTCAACGACAGCTCCCTCGCAGATGGCTCGCGCACTCCGGGCCGTATTCGCGGCTCCGAGGCGACTGACTGGACCAGCGGCAGAAGTCGGGATTGTTCGGTCGATCCAGTCCAACCTTCTCCGATATTAGAATATTTCCAGAGTTTAGGAACGTTTTAGATAACGATTCTGTACTCGAAGATTGTTTTTCACCCCGAAGGAAACCCTGTTCCTGCGACCGCCCCGCACCACGATGCGATCCCGGCCCGTAGTGTGCCGGTCATCGGGACATTCTTCTCGCCCCTTCCCGTCGACAGGCCATCGACTACTGTACTTCCGCCAGGACTCACCCCCGCTACGTGTGCTCCATCACACAGCCGGGCCCGCGGGGGCCACCGATAGCCTGTTCCGGTGACCAGCTCCACATCCGCCGACCATCTCCGCATCCGCGGCACCTTCAACTACCGCGATCTCGGCGGTCTCCGCACCATCGACGGGGCGCAACTCCGGCCGGGTGTGCTGTTGCGCTCGGCCCAGCTCAGCCGAGTGGACGAGAACGGGCACGCCACGCTGCGCGAACTCGGCGTCCGTGCCGTCCACGACCTGCGCGGCCATCGGGAGATCGAGCGCGCCGGACACGATCACCTACCACCGGAGATCCGCCTCGTCGTCACCCCGTTCTACGACAGTACGGTCGGAGCGCCACCCCATGAGCGGGCCGGGGAGACCGCCGAACTCTCCGCTCTCACCTACATGTTCGACGTGTACCGGAACTTCCCGGCGCGACCCCAGGCCCACGCGGCCATTGTGGCGATCGCGAAGTCCATTGTCGCCGAGGAGGGCGCCGTCCTGGTGCACTGCGCCGCGGGCAAGGACCGCACCGGCTGGGCCATCGCCACCCTGCTGCGGGCGGTGGGAGTCACCGAGGAGGACATCCTGGCCGACTACCTGCTCAGCAACCGCGCGGTAGCGGAGCTGCGCGCCGCCATGCGGGAGGAACTCGGCCCCGAGCGGGAACTGGCCGACAACATCTTGGGAGTGCGGGAGGAATACCTGCGGGCGGCCAACGACGCGGTGCGGGATCTGCACGGCGAGTTCGAGACCTATATGTCGGCCGTAGGACTGACGCGGGACCTGCGCACCCGCCTGCGGGCCCGCCTGGTCGACTGAACCGGCCCCGCGAATGTCGGTGGCCCGTCGCTACGCGCTGCGGCGTACCAGACCGTCGGCGCCGATGGTGACCTGATCCCCGGTGTGGAACCACGTCCCGGTGAACCGGGCGGCGGTGCTCTGCGGATCGTTCCAATACCGGCGGGTCACATTCGGCCCCCGGCACAGCAGCTCGCCGTGCCCGTCCTTCGCCCGCGGCCCGCACAGCGCGAGCTCGGTACCGCCGAACGGGAGGCCGAGCACCAGGCCACCCTCGTCGTCGGCCGGACCCGCCGTGGGGCCGATGGCCAGCCCGATTCCGCTCGTCTCCGTCGCGCCCCACAGCGACCACTGCCGGGCGGAGGGGAACACCCGATAGAGCTTCTCGGCCATCCCGATGGCCGGCGACCGAGACGATTCCCGGGTATCCGCGGCGGGCCGACCGGCCGTGCTGATTCGAACCACCCTGTCGGTGGGCAGACCCTCGGCGCGTTCGCCGGCCAGGGTGGGCAGTATCCCGTCGAGAATCCGCGCGTTCGCCGAGATCATATCGATACGCTCGGTGACCAGGGCTTCACGCAGGGCTTCCAGCGGCCGACCGGTATCGGGTGCCAGCACCACCGTGCCGCCCACCGCGAAGGTCGGCAGCAGCTGATCGACGCAACCGCCGGCGTGCGCGAGCGGCAGTAGCACCAGATTGCGCAGACCCTCCGACGACAGGTCGAGGGCCGCGACCATGGAGCGAATCGCCGACAGCAGATTCTCATTGGTGAGCTCGACGCCCCTCGGTGTCGATGCGGCCGTCCCGGCCGACCCCGCACCGCTGGTGTAGCAGAGCAGGGCCAGATCGTTCAGGGTCGCACCGTCGTCGATGAAGGGGGCCCCGTCGGGCAGTTCGGCCTCCACCTGCGCCCCCGGGCGGGTGGCACCGCAGCCGCGGCCACGCGATCCGAGCACATAGTCGGCATCACTGTCGGCGATCACCCGCTCGACCAGGGGCTCGGGCAGGCCGTGGTGGACCGCCACCGGCACCGCCCCGCTGAGCAGCGCACCGAGAAACGCCTGTACCCAGCGCGCACCGGGGGGCATGTGCACGGCGACCCGGTCACCGTAGCCGATGCCGTGGTCCTGCAGTCCTCCCGCCACCCGCGACGCCGAATGCCACAGCTCCCGATAGGTGAGCCGGGGACCGCCGAGCTCGACCACGGCCTCCCGCTCGGCGAAGGCATGCACCTGAACATCGAGCAGTTCGGTGAGTGCGGGGCCGAGATTGCCGTAGCGCAGCACCCCGTCCGCCCCCCGGGACAGCGGTGTATCGGATCGGGCTCCCGATCCGGGATATTCGACCAACAGACGCGCCGAGTCGTTCGCGTCGCTCGAGAGGAGAAGTGGCCCGAATGTTGCCGTAGTGCCGTCTTGCATCGGACCTCCGCGCGCTCGAAAAGTCGGGCACTGCGACTATATGATGCAGATCACAGGAAAGGGGGCGAGTCGGCGAAAGTCGCCGTGTCGTGATCCCGCGGTGGGTGCGGCGGTCTCCTCGCTACCGCCGCACCCACCGATGCGCCCGATCCGCGCTCCGCTCAACGACCGGTATATGTCGCCTTCCCCGGCCCCACTGTCAGGAAGCTGCGCACGGCACTACGCAGATCCTCGGTGTCGAACAGCTCGGCCGACACCTGCGGAGTCACCGAATCCGCGTGCGCCACACCACCGGAACGCCAGGCCGCGACGATCTGTTTGGTGGCCGCGTGCGCCCGGGTGGGGCCTTCGGCGAGCCGGCGGGCCAGGGCCACGGCCGCGGCGTCGACGTCCTCGTGCACGGCGTTCACCACACCCCAGTCGGCCATGGTCGCCGCGTCGTACAGACCACCGGTCATGACCAGCTCCCGAGCCCGGCCCGAACCCGCCCGCTCGGCCAACCGCTGCGGACCGCCCATCGACGGGGTCAACCCCACCACGATCTCCACCAGCCCGAATTTCGCCGCCGGCGCCGCCACGATCACATCGCAGGCCAGGGCGATCTCGAAGGCCGCGGTGAGAGTGAGCCCGTGCGCGGCGAACACCACCGGACACGGCAGCGCCTCCAAGGGATGGCAGATCCGGGCGAACAGATCCCGCCACAGCTCGGCGCCCTGTTCGGTGGTGAGCCCGTCGAAGGTGTGCACATCCACCCCGCCGGAAACGACCTTGCCCTCGGCCCGCAGCAACACAGCGCGCGGCGGGTTCGCCGTCAACTCCGCGATATCGGCGACCAGGGCATCGAACATGGCCCGGTCGAACAGGTTCAGCGGCGGATGGGCCAGGGTCAGCGTGGCCATTTCGGCTCCGCCCTCGGTAGCGGTCCGCTCCAGCCGAGTGGGTTTCGTTTCACTCATACCGGTCAGCCTATGGCCCGTATACCGCCGAATGACCGCTCGGTCTGCGAGACTGTCCGTGTGAGCGAGTCGGGAGCGGAGCAGGGCACATATGTCGAGAAAACCGAGTTCAAACGCGACACCCACTACATAACCACCCGCATCACGGCCGACGGCCGCGACGGATATCCCGTGGAACCGGGACGCTACCGACTGATCGCCGCGCGGGCCTGTCCGTGGGCCAACCGCACCCTGATCGTGCGCCGGCTGCTGGGACTGGAACAGGCGGTCTCCCTGGGACTGTGCGGCCCCACCCACGACAAACTGAGCTGGACCTTCGATCTGGACCCCGGCGGGGTCGACCCGGTGCTCGGTATCCCGCGGCTGCGCGACGCGTATCTGGCCCGGTTCCCGGACTATCCGCGCGGCATCACCGTACCGGCCGTCGTGGACGTCCCGACCGGCCAGGTGGTCACCAACGACTACGCGCAGATAACCCTGGACTTCTCCACCGAATGGTCCGCCCACCACCGCGACGGGGCGCCGGACCTGTACCCCGAACCGCTGCGCGCGGAGATCGACGAGGTGAACGCCCGGGTTTTCCGGGAGGTGAACAACGGGGTCTACCGCTGCGGTTTCGCCGGCGCCCAGTATGCCTACGAGGAGGCCTACGACCGGCTGTTCACCGCACTGGACTGGTTGTCGGACCGGTTGGCCGGCCAACGCTACCTGGTCGGCGACACCATCACCGAGGCCGATGTCCGGTTGTTCACCACGCTGGCCCGCTTCGATCCCGTGTACCACGGCCATTTCAAATGCAACCGGAACAAACTGACCGAGATGCCGGTGCTGTGGTCCTACGCCCGCGACCTGTTCCAGACCCCCGGTTTCGGCGACACCACCGACTTCGCGCAGATCAAGACCCATTACTACGTGGTGCACGCCGATATCAATCCCACCCGGGTGGTGCCCAAGGGCCCGGACCTGTCGAACTGGCTCACCCCGCACGGCCGCGAGGAACTCGGCGGCCGCCCGTTCGGTGACGGCACTCCGCCGGGGCCTGTGCCCGAGGCCGAACGGGTGCCCGCGGAGGCCACCCCGCTGCACTGACGGACCCCGCCGTCCATGGAGACGCAGTCCACATGGCCGGTGCGACCTGGCGGCGCGCCTGATAATCGGCGCCCGCCCCGGGTATTCGGGAACCGGGCCGTCCGGTTGTGACGTTGTCGTCATGACGTACCGACCGGCTCGGTGCCCTACAGTCTCCAGCAGAGGGCAAAGAGGAGGATGACGCCGTGTTTCAAGGGGCGTTCGAGAAAACCGTCATCGAACTGCTCGACAGCGGTTCTCGTCTACAGGCGCCCGCGGTGGCCGAATACGTCGCGCGTCTGCGCCGCGCCCACCCCGGCGAAACCCCCGCACAGATCATCTCCCGGCTGGAGAAACAGTATCTACTCGCGGTGACCGGCAGTGGCGGCGCGGTCGGCGCGGTCGCGGCCCTGCCCGGTGTGGGCACCATCGCCGCACTCGGCGCGGTCGGTGCGGAGACCACCCTCTTCCTGGAGGTATCGGCGCTGTTCACCCTCGCGGTGGCGGCCGTGCACGGGGTCCGGCCCGACGACTCCGAACAGCGGCGCGCGCTGGTGCTGGCCGTGGTGTTGGGCGATGCCGGTATGCAGATCGTGCAGAAGAGCATCGGAAGCTCGGCCAAGAACTGGGGCACCGCCTTCGCCAATCGGATTCCCGGGATCGCCGGAATGAACGATTCGCTGCTCAAGCGGTTCGCCGTGCGCTTCCTCACCAAACGGATGGCGTTGATGGCGGGCAAGGTGGTTCCCGCCGGGATCGGCGCCGTGATCGGCGGTGTGGGTAACCGGACCCTCGGCAAGGCCACCGTCAACAACGCGCGCAAGGCGTTCGGGCCCGCGCCGGCCGCCTGGCCGGACGCTGTCCGGATCGTGGACGCCGCGCCGCTGACCGCCCTGGACAAGGCGGCACCGGAACCCCCGGCCGCCCCGCAGCACCCGGTCGATCCGCAGTGAGTACGACGCGTCCCCCGGCGATCACGGCCCGGGGACTGACCAAACGCTACGACGGTTTCCTCACCGCGGTGCAGGACGTGAGCTTCGCCGTCCCCGCCGGAACCGCCACCGTCCTGGTCGGGCCGCCCGCCTCGGGCAAGACGACCATCCTGCGCATCCTGCTCGGTCTGGTGGAGCCCACCGCGGGGTCCGTCACCGTCGCGGGATCGAACCCGGTGCGTACCGGCCACAGCGCGGTCGCCGGTCCCGGAGCCGCCACCGTGGGCGCGGTGCTCTCGCCCCGCGGGCTGTACCCCGACCGGACCGTCCGAGACCATCTGCGCGTGTACGCGGCCGCCGCGGGCCTGCCTGACGCCCGGGTGCGCGCGGTGCTGGAACTGACCGGACTGGCCGAACGGGCCCGCACCAAGGCGGGCGAACTGACCCCGGGCGAGGGAACCCGGGCCGCCTTGGCCACGGCGCTGCTCACCGATCCGCCGCTGTTGATACTCGACGAGCCCACCGCCGAACTGGACGCCGGCGAACTGGCCTGGCTGCAGGAGTTCCTGCGCGCGCATATCCGCCGCGGCGGTACGGTTCTGTCCACCGCGCAGCGTCTGGCCCCGGTACTGCCGGCGACCGACCGACTGGTGGTGCTCAGTGAGGGCACGGTGGTGTACCAGGGCAGCCCGGCCCGGTTGCGGCGCGGTAATCCCGACCGGCTGGTCGTCGCGTCGTCCTCGCCGATCGCCCTGGCGACCATGCTCGCCTCCCGTGGGCTGACCGACGCCGTCATCCGCCCCGACGGCCGGCTGGCGGTGGCGGGGGCGACCGAAACGGAGATCGTGGCCGCCGCGCATGCCGCCGCCGTCCGGCTGGACGGTATCGTCGCCGATCCGATCCATCCGGATCGGGTGTTGGCGTCCCTCACCAAACCGACCGCGCACCCCGCTCCCCCTCCGGCACCCGGTTACCGGATGCCGCAACCGTCCACTCCGATGCCGCACGGGGTTCCTCGATGATCGACGTCGTACCGGCGGATCTGCTTCCGCCGCTTCATGCCGAGTACCGCAAGGCGATCACGCTGCGGTATGCCCGGTCGATGGCCGCGCTGGTCCCGGTCGTCGCGCTTCTGGCCGTGTCGACCACCGCCCTCCTGGCCGGACCACGCGACCCCCGGGGCGAACCGGCGACCGGCGCCGCCACGGTGGGTCTGTACCTGGCGCTGGCGGCCGTGATCCTGGCGGCGGGCGCGTTCGCCGCCGCGGGCGCCGGGGGCGAACACCGCTACGACACGCTCGCCGTGACGGCGTTGTTCACCCCCGACCGCGATCGGCTGGCCGGGGCGAAGATGCTGGTCACCGCAGGCGTGGCACTGGCCGCCGCGCTCGTCGCGGAGGTCGTGGCACTGGCCTGTCTGCTGGTGTTCGGCCGCGACAAATTCGAGTTCGGCGCCGGTCTGTTCGGGGTGCTGGGCGGCGGTTTGCTGGCCGCGGTCTGCTGGGCGGTGATCGGGACCGGTCTCGGCCTGTGGCTGCGTTCACCGCTCACCGCGGTGGGCGTGGTGCTGGGCTGGCTGCTGTTCGCCGAACCGCTCATCTGGGCGGTCACCAGCGGAATCGGTCTACCGGGCCTGTCGACGCTGCTGCCCGTGTCGTCGACGGTGAGTACAGTGGCCGTCGGTTCGTTCACCGACAGCGATATCCTCGCCCCCACCCCGGCTGCGATGGTGGTTCTGCTCCTGTGGGCCATCGGCATCGGCGGTTTGGGTTGGTGGTCGGTGCGCACCGACGAGCTCTGAGCCCCGGCCGACGGGAACAACGGCTCGTCGGTAGGCGTCGTTATCGTGGATGGCACGAAACGACAGGGGAATGATCATGGGGGTGGCCGGAGACGGCGGCCCGTCCGAGGCGGGCTGGCTACGCCGGATCTGGTCGGAATGCCTGCGCCACCGCGGCACGGTGGCGGGTATCGCGGTAACGCTGGTGGCGGGCGCGGCCGCCGAGATCGTGGCGCCGCTGCTCACCAAACAGGCGATCGACGCGGCCGGTGTCGGCGATACCGCTGTCATCGGGGTCGTCGCCGGCCTGCTGATGCTGCTGGCCGCGGGTCGCTTCGTCGCGTCGTTCGGGCGGCGGCTGCTGGCCGGCCGGCTCTCCCTGGACGTCCAGCACACCCTGCGGGTAGCACTGCTGGGCTCGTTGCAGCGCCTGGACGGCGCCGGACAGGACGCACTGCGCACCGGGCAGGTGGTCTCCCGGTCCATCACCGACCTGCAACTGGTGCAGAGTCTGCTGGCCATGGCTCCGCTGTCGGGTATGGCACTGCTGCAGTTCCTGCTCGCCGCCGGGGTGATGCTGTGGCTGTCGCCCCTGCTGGCCGGGGTGGCGCTGCTGATGGTGCCCGCGGTCGCGGTGGTGGTGTACCGGCTGCGACCCCGCCTGCACGCCGCCACCTGGTCGGCCCAGCAGCGTGCCGCCGAACTCGCCCAGCACGTCGAGGAAACCGTGACCGGGGTGCGGGTGGTCAAGGGCTTCGGGCAGGAAGCCCGCATGGTCGATCGGCTGGAACGGCACGGGCGTGCCCTGTTCGCGGAACGGATGCGGGCCGCCTCGATCAATTCCCGGTTCGCGCCCACCCTGGCGGCGATCCCGCAGGCGGGCCTGGTCGCGGTGATCGCCCTCGGCGGGATGCTGGCCCTGCGCGGCGATATCGGGCTCGGCACGTTCCTCGCCTTCACGGCCTATGTCACCACCATGACCACCACCGCCCGCGTCATGGCCTCGGTGGTGATCCTGGCCCAGCTCACCCGGGCCGCGGCCGAACGTGTGTACCAGGTGATCGACGCCGCGCCCACGATCGCCGACCCGCCCCGGCCGGTCCCGCTGCCGGACGGACCGCTCGGAATCGATATCGAAGGACTGACTTTCGGCTTCGACCCCGGTCAATCGGTGCTGTGCGATCTGGATCTGACGGTGCGCCCCGGCGAGACAGTGGCGATCATCGGTCCGTCCGGTTCCGGTAAGACCACGCTGTCGCTGCTGCTGCCGCGCTTCTACCGCCCCGATTCCGGCCGTATCCGGCTGTTCGGGAGCGGAGACGGGGATATGCCCGGGCCGGCGACCGCGGCCGGCCGCCGGCGCGTGGCCGTCGATATCGCCGATGTCCGCGCCGAACAGCTCCGCGAGGCCATCGGGGTCGTCCTCGACGACCCGTTCCTCTTCAGCGACACCATCGCCGCGAATATCGCCCTCGGCCGCCCGGACGCCACCGACGCCGAGATCCGGCACGCGGCGAAACTGGCCGCGGCCGATGAGTTCATCGAACGGCTCTCCAACGGCTACGACACCGTGGTCGGCGAACGCGGGCTCACCCTGTCCGGTGGGCAGCGCCAGCGCATCGCCCTGGCCCGGGCGTTGCTGGCCCGTCCCCGCATCCTGGTGCTGGACGACGCGACCTCGGCCGTGGACGCGGTGACCGAGGCGGCCATTTTCGGCGCGCTGCCCGACGCCGGCACGCGCACCACCCTGATCCTGGCCCACCGCGAATCCACCCTCGCCCACGCCGACCGGGTCATCCGCCTGCCCGCCCCCGTCACAACACCCGCGGTCGGCGCCATACCCGACCCGGACCGGCTCCCGCCGCGGACACCCGCCCACGGCCGGGCCGACCGCGTATCCGCCGATCTGAGCGAGACCCCGGAACTTCGCCGTGTCATCGAGAAACTGCCACCGGCCACCGAGGAGCCCGGCCTCGACGACCGGCGCCTGCGCGCACCCGATCCGGGATTCCGGCTGACCCGGCTGCTGTGGCCGGTCCGCCGGCTGGTGCTGACCGTCATGGTGCTGCTCGCGCTCGACGCGCTCATCGGCATCGGCTTCCCGCCGATCGTGCGGTACGCCATCGATACCGGCGTCACCGGCGGCGATCCGAGCGCGCTGCCCCGGGCGGCGTTCCTGGGCGTACTACTGGTCGCGGTGGGCTGGGCGGTGGCCGCGGCCCTCACCACGCTCACCGCCCGTACCGGCGAACGCGTCCTCTACGGCCTGCGCATACGCAGTTACGCCCATCTGCAGCGGCTCGGGCTGGACTACTACGAACGGGAGATGTCCGGTCGGATCATGACCCGGATGACGACCGACGTGGATGCCTTGAGCACCTTCCTGCAGACCGGGGTGTCGACCTCGCTGGTGAGCGCGCTGTCCCTGCTCGGGATCGCGGCCGCGCTGCTGGTGATCGATACCGGACTGGCATTGGTGGTGCTGCTGGGAGTGTTGCCGCCGCTGATCGGGGCCACGGTGATCTTCCGCCGGGTGTCCTCGGTCGCCTACAGCGTCTCCCGCGAACACGTATCCACCGTCAACGCCGATTTCCAGGAGAACATCGCCGGGCTGCGGGCGGTGCAGGCATACCGGCACGAACGGCCCGCGGCGCAGCGCTTCGCCGAATACTCGCTGCGCTACCGGCGCAGCCGGATGCGGGCACAGCGCGCCATCGCGCTGTACTTCGCCTTCGTGGTGGCGTGGTCGGACCTGGCGCTGGCCCTGGTGGTCTTCATCGGAGCCCACGCGGTGGCCGACGGCGGTACCAGCGCGGGCACCCTGGTCGCGTTCGTGTTGTATCTGGAACTGCTGTTCGGTCCGATCCAGCAGCTGTCCCAGGTGTTCGACGGCTACCAGCAGGCCCGGGTGGGGCTGCGCCGTATCGGCGCCCTGCTGCGCACCCCGTCCTCGATTGCCGCCGACCGGACCGACGCGGTATCGATCTCCGACCGGCTGCGCGGCGAGGTCGCGGTACGGGCCCTGCGGTTCCGCTACCCGGGAAGCGAACGGCCCGCCCTCGACGGTGTCGATCTGGATATTCCGCCGGGGACGACACTGGCCCTGGTCGGTGCCACCGGCGCGGGCAAATCGACGATCGTGAAGCTCCTGGCCCGGCTCTACGACCCCGCGCCCACCGACACCGGCCGGATCTACGTGGACGGGGTCGATATCCGGGACTACCGGCTGTCGGACTACCGTCGCCGGCTCGGCATCGTCCCGCAGGAAGCTCACCTGTTCACCGGCGATATCACCGGCAACATCGCATTCGGGAAACCATCCGCGAGCGAGGTCGAGATCGCCGAGGCCGCTCGAGCGGTGGGCGCGGCCGAGATGATCGCCTCCCTGCCGCTGGGAATGCGTCAACCGGTGGGAGAACGCGGCCGCGGCCTGTCGGCCGGACAGCGGCAGTTGATCGCCCTGGCCCGGGCCCATCTGGTGGACCCCGATCTCTTGCTACTGGACGAGGCCACGGCCACCCTCGACCCGGATACCGAGGAGAAGGTGCTGGTCGCCACCGGTTCGCTGGCCCGTGACCGCACCACCGTCGTGGTCGCGCACCGGTTGGCCACCGCCGCCCGCGCGGATCGGATCGCCGTGGTCGCCCACGGCCGGATCGTCGAGACCGGCACCCATGCCGAGCTGCTCGCCACGGGCGGTGAGTATGCCCGGCTGTGGGCAGCGGCGGGTAACGACGAGGGCATATTCTCGATAGAGGACGAGGCACCAACAATGAGGTCGGGGCTGTCGGGTGGTGGGGTTGCGTGACCATCGGGCGCGTGGGCCTATCCTCTGAACGGGTGCATCGGCGTACGTCCGCCGATCCCCGGGCCGGGCACGTCACAAACGTCGCAGCGCGAAGAACGAAATGAGGCGAACACCTGCTGTGAGCAGCTCAACTTCCCAGTTCGGACAGAACCAGTGGCTGGTCGACGAGATGTACCAGAAGTTCCAGCAAGACCCATCGTCGGTCGATGAAAGCTGGCACGAGTTCCTCGCCGATTACAACCCCGAAACAGCCGGTGACGCGGGAGCCGACCGAGCCGCCTCCGCGCCGGAGACCCGGCCCGCACCGCCGAAGCCCGCGACCGCCGCCCCGGCCCCCGCGCCGTCCACCAACAGCGCACCCGCCACCACCGCCGCGGTGAAACCGGCCGGAGCCGGAGCTGTCGCCGCGACCACCGCCGCACCCGCGGCCAAGAGCACCGCTCCGCAGCAGGTGCGCAAGCCGCAGACCACCCCGGCCCGGAATTCCAACGCCGCCCCCACTTCCGGTGGACCCAAACCGACCGCGGTGGAGGACCAATCCAAGGTCTTACGCGGGGCCGCCGCGGCCGTCGCCAAGAACATGTCGGCATCGCTATCCATCCCGACCGCGACCAGCGTCCGCGCCGTGCCGGCCAAGCTGATGATCGACAACCGTCTGGTCATCAACAACCATCTGGCCCGCACCCGCGGCGGCAAGATCTCCTTCACCCACCTGCTCGGTTACGCCATCGTGCAGGCGGTCAAGTCCTTCCCGAACATGAACCGGCACTTCGCCGAGGTCGACGGCAAACCGAACGCGGTTACCCCCGCGCACACCAACTTGGGCCTGGCCATCGATCTGCCGGGCAAGGACGGCAGCCGGTCGCTGGTCGTCGCCGCCATCAAGGGCGCCGAGGAGATGAGCTTCGGTCAGTTCCACAGCGCCTACGAGGACATCGTCCGCCGGGCCCGCGAGGGCAAGCTGACCACCGAGGATTTCTCCGGTGTCACCATCTCGCTGACCAACCCGGGCACCATCGGCACCGTGCACTCGGTGCCGCGGCTGATGCCCGGCCAGGGCGCGATCATCGGCGCGGGCGCCATGGAGTACCCGGCCGAGTTCCAGGGGATGAGCGATGAGCGCCTCGCCGAGATCGGCGTGGGCAAGCTGATGACCCTCACCTCCACCTACGACCACCGCATCATCCAGGGTGCGGAGTCGGGCGATTTCCTGCGCACCATCCACAACCTGCTGATCGCCGACGAGTTCTACGACGAGATCTTCCACGGTCTGGGCGTGCCGTATGAGCCGGTGCGCTGGCGCAAGGACGTCCGGGAACGCGGTGTCGACAAGAGCACCCGTGTGCTGGAGATGATCGCCGCCTACCGCAACCGCGGCCATCTGATGGCCGACACCGATCCGCTGCGCCTGGTCAAGGACAAGTTCCGCAGCCACCCCGACCTGGACATCACCCAGCACGGCCTGACCCTGTGGGACCTGGACCGCCAGTTCAATGTCGGTGGCTTCCACGGCCAGGAGCAGATGAAGCTGCGCGATGTGCTGTCGGTGCTGCGTGACGCCTACTGTCGGCATGTCGGCGTCGAATACACCCACATCCTGGATCCCGAGCAGCTGAAGTGGATCCAGGACCGGGCCGAGCAGAAGCACGTCAAACCAACCGTCGCCCAGCAGAAGTACATTCTGAACCGGCTCAACGCGGCCGAGGCGTTCGAAACCTTCCTGCAGACCAAGTACGTCGGCCAGAAGCGGTTCTCGCTGGAGGGCGCCGAAGCGGTGATCCCGATGATGGACGCCGTGATCGACCAGTGCGCCGAGCACACCCTCGACGAGGTCATCATCGGTATGCCGCACCGTGGCCGGCTCAATGTGCTGGCCAATATCGTCGGCAAGCCGTACTCGAAGATCTTCACCGAGTTCGAGGGCAATATGAACCCGGCCGCCACACACGGTTCGGGCGACGTGAAGTACCACCTCGGTGCCGAGGGCAACTACCTGCAGATGTTCGGCGACAACGAAATCAAGGTCTCGCTCACCGCCAACCCCTCGCATCTGGAGGCGGTCGATCCGGTGCTGGAGGGTTTGGTCCGCGCCAAGCAGGATCTGCTGGACAAGGGCGACGGCGACGAGGGCTTCTCGGTCGTACCGCTGATGCTGCACGGTGACGCCGCGTTCGCCGGGCAGGGTGTGGTCGCCGAGACCCTGAACATGTCGGGTCTGCGCGGCTACCGCGTGGGCGGCACCATCCACATCGTGGTGAACAACCAGATCGGTTTCACCACCGCGCCGGAGAACAGCCGCTCCACCGAATACTGCACCGATATCGCCAAGTTCATCGGCGCCCCGATCTTCCACGTCAACGGCGACGATCCGGAGGCGTGCGACTGGGTGGCCCGGCTCGCGGTCGACTTCCGGCAGAAGTTCCGCAAGGACGTGGTGATCGACCTGATCTGTTACCGCCGCCGCGGCCACAACGAGGGCGACGACCCGTCGATGACCCAGCCGTACATGTACGACGTCATCGACACCAAGCGCAGCGTCCGCAAGAGCTACACCGAGAGCCTGATCGGCCGCGGTGATATCTCGCTGAAAGAGGCCGAGGACGCCCTGCGCGATTACCAGGGCCAGTTGGAGCGGGTGTTCAACGAGGTCCGTGAACTGGAGAAGTACCCGCCGGGGCCGAGCGCGTCCGTGGAGAAGGACCAGACGGTGCCCGGTACGGTGCTCACCGCGGTGGACAAGTCGGTGCTGCAGCGCATCGGCGACGCCTTCGTCAACGTGCCCGACGGCTTCAATGTGCACCCGCGGGTCAGGCCGGTGTTGGAGAAGCGCCGCGAAATGGCCTACGAGGGCAAGATCGACTGGGCCTTCGCCGAGCTGCTGGCCTTCGGCACGCTCATCGATGAGGGCCGGGCGGTGCGCCTGACCGGTCAGGATTCCCGGCGCGGTACCTTCACCCAGCGGCACGCGGTGCTCATCGACCGCAAGACCGCCGAGGAGTACACGCCGCTGCACAATATCGGCAGCGCCGATCCCGGCTGGTTCGCCGTCCACGACTCGGCGCTGAGCGAATTCGCGGCCGTCGGTTTCGAGTACGGCTACTCGCTGGGCAACCCGGACGCGCTGGTGTTGTGGGAGGCGCAGTTCGGCGACTTCGTCAACGGCGCGCAGTCGATCATCGACGAGTTCATCTCCTCCGGTGAGGCCAAGTGGGGTCAGCTGTCGGAGGTCGTGCTGCTGCTGCCGCACGGCCACGAGGGTCAGGGCCCGGACCACACCTCCGGCCGGATCGAGCGCTTCCTCCAGCTGTGTGCGGAAGGTTCCATGACGGTCGCGGTGCCGTCCACGCCGGCCAACTACTTCCACCTGCTGCGCCGGCACGTGCTCGACGGTATCCGTCGGCCGCTGATCGTCTTCACCCCGAAGTCGATGCTGCGCAACAAGGCGGTGGTCAGTGACCTGAAGGACTTCACCGAGAGCAAGTTCCGTTCGGTGTTCGACGAGCCCACCTATGAGCAGGGCGTCGGCGACCGCGAGAAGGTGAAGCGGATCCTGTTGACCAGCGGCAAGCTCTACTACGAGTTGGCCGCGACCAAGGCCAAGCAGAAGCGCGAGGATATCGCGATCGTGCGGATCGAGCAGCTGTACCCGATCCCGCAGTACCGCCTGAACGAGTCGCTGGCGGGCTACCCGAACGCCACCGATATCGCGTGGGTCCAGGAAGAACCGGCCAACCAGGGTGCCTGGCCGTTCTTCGGTCTGCACCTGCCCGAGATCCTCCCCGATCGCCTGGGCAGACTGCGTCGTATCTCGCGTCGCGCCATGTCGGCCCCGTCTTCGGGTTCGAGCAAGGTGCACGCGGTGGAACAGGCCGAGATCATCGAAGAGGCCTTCGAGCCGACCAACTGATCGGCACCGCGAGAAGGGCCGAGCCACCGTATGGGGGCTCGGCCCTTCGCCGTGCCGGCGAAGTCCTGACAGTGACCGCGCGCCGCGAGCCGCCGGGCCTACTGCGAGCCGGACATCAGGCCGGCCCGCACCGAAATGTTCGATTTCGGTCAGCCTGTGTACTCGAACGGGTTGAGCGTCGCTACGCCGCAGCGCTCGATGTCCCGGACATTTCGCGTCACCAGCGTCCAGCCGCGCACGGATGCGGTCGCCGCCAGTAGGCCATCGAGTATCGGCAGCGCATCGGGAATATTGAGACGACCCCACTCTTCGGCCACCTCGTCGTCGAGTGATTGGATGCGATCCCGGTATGTGACGCGCAGCCTTCCCAGCCATTTCTCCAGAAGCTCCGCCTGGACACCGTCCCGCCGCCGAAGCCGCTCGATACCGAGCCGGATTTCACCGAGGGTGACAACGCCGAGGTAGAGCTGGTTCGACTGGACTCCTTCGTACCAAGTGAGCACATTCTTGTCCGCGTTCCGTGTACGCAGTTCGGATACCACATTGGTATCGAGAAGGAACGCCATCAGACTTCCCAGTCGATCTCGCGCGGCAGTGCCTTGTCACGGGTGATGTCGACGTCGTCCGGTTCCGGTCCGGTACGAAGAAAGTCCTTGAAGTCGAGAACCTCGCCATTGAGCCGACGGTATTCAGCGATGTCCACCGCCACGGCGATCTCCTCACCGTGGCGGGTGACCACCTGCGGTCCTTCGGTAGTAGCGCTTCCGAGCAACTTACTGAAGCGCTGTTTCGCTTCCTGAACCTGCCAGCTCATTTTCCATCCACCTATCCGTCTAGACAGTCTGGGCAGTATCACAATCGGCAAGTCGGCGCCCGGCCGGCGCCGCAAATCGGTTTCTTCCGGCACCGGCGAGTGCCTACAGTCCTCTGGTGATCGCTCAGCCCATGACACCGGACCTGCCGACCATCCGCCCTTACCGACACGACGACGAGGAAGTGGTGGTCGACCTGTGGGGGCGGGCATCGAGGATCGCCCACCCCTTCATCCCCGGCGAGGGCACCGGCGAACGCGAACGCAAGATCCGCGAGGTGTACCTCGTCCAGGCCGACAATTGGGTCGCCGAAACCCGCGCGCACGGCGTGGTGGGCCTGCTCGGCATGCTGGGCTCGGAAATCGGCGGATTGTTCGTCGACCCGGAGGTTCAAGGCATCGGCATCGGCCGAGCGCTGGTCGACCACGCGCTGAACCTGCACGGCACCGTCACCCTGGAGGTATACGAACGCAATTCGGCGGCCCGCGGTTTCTACGCGCACCTCGGTTTCGAGGAAATCGGCCGGCGCCTCGAGGAGGAAACCGCCGCCGCGCTGATCACCTTGCGCCTGTCCGCGACAGGTAGGCATCGGTGAGCCGTACCCTACGGCGGCGTTATCTTTCGAAGTAGAGGCTTTCGCACGGCAGGCGGCGCAATCCCGCTACACCGTCCGCGGATATGGATACCTCATCCGAACCGTATTCTCGGCGCCACTCCCGGACGAAGTTCAGGCGGCGGTGCGGCAGGCCCGGTAGTCCATGCGCACACCGCGCAAGACGATGCTCACCCGGATGTCTCGCTCGGTCGGCAGCGGGGAGACCCGATAGGCTGCCGGCACCGCCAGAGATCGCGCTCCCGGAGAACCCCGACACGACCACGCCCTCCACCTCGGTTGTCCACACCGTTTCGCTCGCCGATTCCCTATCGGTCCTGCCGGAGTCGGTCGAGGATACGCAGGCACATCGGTGGGGCTAGGCCTTCGTCGCGCAACGGGCCTGCCTACTCCGAGGAGCATCCCGGAGTAGGGGAGCCATACGGGTGAAATCCGGCGCCGAGAAATCACCGCACATGGCAGCGCGCTGTGTGCGATAGCTCCAAACGCATAGCGTTCACCATGATTGAGGAGTACGGACGGGTAATAGGCCATATAGTCGCGCTGGGCGTTCCGCCCGATCCGAGCGAGCAGAAAGTATCTCGTGACCGACAGCTCCATTACCGACGCGATCATAGACACCGACTACGATCCGACCAGATCCCCGCACCGGGAAGACCCGTTCCGTTATTACGCCTGGTCCCAACGCCATGAGCCAGTGGTATGGAACGAGGCCATCGGGGCTTGGCTACTCACACGCTACAGCGATATCGAACGCGTGGTGAACGATACCGACACCTTCTCCAACGCCGCCGCGGCTCCGCCCCTGGACAAGGTGCTCCCCCCGGACGTGCTGGGCATCATCGCGCAGGCCGGTCCGCCCGGACAGCACATGCTGCAGACCGATCCGCCCGAACACCAGGCCATGCGACGGATCGGCCACGCTGTGATGGACGGCCCGCGCATCCAACAACAGGTTCCCTACCTTCGAGAACTCGCCAACTCCCTGGTCGATGGCTTCGTCGAAGACGGCTCGGTGGAACTGGTCGCCCGGTTCACACTGCCGTATGTCAAGCGCGTGCTCAGTCGGTTGGTGGGCATCCCTGAACCCGATATGGACCAGGTGGAAACCTGGAACGATGCCTTCCTGGGCCTGATGAGCCCCTTGACCCCCCACGACCGGCAGATCACGCTGGCCCATCAATACGTCGAATACGAGCGGTACCTCGAACAGCTCATCGCCGACCGCCGTGCCGACCCACGCGAGGACATCGTGTCCGATCTGGTGCGTGTCTACGCCGACGAGGACATCCCCGAACAGCGGGCGCTGCCGGATATGAAGATGTTCATCCGAGGTCTGTACGCGGGGGGCATCCACACCACGACGGACGGCATCGACAGCACCGTCTATCTGATGCTGACCACTGACGGCGGCCGCCATTGGCATGAGGCGAGCAGCGATCCCGGTGTCATACCGGCGATGTGGGAGGAAACACTGCGCACGGAGGCACCCCATCGAGGACTCACCAGGGTGGCGACCCGTGATGTGCGGATCGGCGATATCACCGTGCGTGCGGGTGAACAGGTGCTGTTGCTGTTCGGCGCCGCCAACCGGGACGCCGAGGTCTTCGACGAACCCGGTCGGTTCCGCCCCGGTCGCGACAACATCCGTCGGCACATGGCATTCGGCCAAGGAATCCACCGCTGTCTGGGCCGCACCCTGGCTCACCGCGAGGCCATCGAGGCACTGACGGTCCTCACCGGCCGGCTGCCCCAGGCCGCCCTCGCCTCCGAATACCGGGTGGACTACTCCCCCGCGTTCTACTTCCGAGGTTTGCAGACACTCCGGCTGTCCTGGTGAACGAGGTCGGTTCCGATGTGGTGGGCGGTTCCGGCCATACGCCGCTACCCATCGAGGTAGAGGTTCTCGCACGGCAGGCGGCGTAGTCCTCAGGGATCGGCGAGTGCGGCGGAGGCGAAAGCCGTGACCGCCCCCTCTGCGGTGGATAGCACTCGGCCCAACTGTCCCCGATAAGGTCGGCGGCTCGCATGGTGCCACCTTCGGGTCGTGCGTCGGCGCGCAACCGCGCCGACCGGCGGGCGACCTCGGCGTCGCCGACGGGGTCGTTCAAGGCCGCCCGTAGAGTCCCGGGCGGCGTCCCGGGTGTCGATGCGGCGGGCCATACCCAGTTCGACGAGCCGGTCGGCGTTGATGAACCGTTCGGTGGCCTGGGGCACGGCGATCACCGGCACACCGGCCAACAGTCCTTCGCCGCAACCACCCATTCCGGCGTGGGTGACGAAGGCGTCCGCCTGTTCCAGGATCGCCCGCGGGATCAAGCGCCAGAGCCCGCGCAGGAAGACCGGAGAAGGCGTCCACGTCGGGGGTGGACGCTCCGCAGTCGGCAAGCCACCGGGCGAACTTCGCCCGGTACGCGGCGGCGCCCGGCGGGGTGAGGGGATATGGCGGATCACTCGTTTCAGGTCTACGGCGAAGGGGCACAGGGCTCTTCGCGGCGGGAACTGCCCGTGCGCATCACACGGTGGGCGGGGCGGCGGCTTCGAGGTCGGCGATGCTGCCCGACATGATCGTCCGCACGTGCTCGGTGATGTGCTCCAGCGGCCAGTTCCACCAGGCCACCGCCAGCAGTCGGGCGATGTCCCGGTCGTTGTAGCGGGCGCGGATGAGGCGGGCCGGGTTACCGCCGACGATGCCGTAGTCGGGTACGTTGCCGGTGACCATGGCTCCGGTGCCGATGATCGCGCCGTGACCGATCCGTACGCCGGGCAGCACCGTCGCACCGTGGCCGAACCAGACGTCGTTGCCGACAATGGTGTCGCCTCGGTTGGGCAGACCGGTGAGTAGATCGAAGTGCTCCGACCATGAGCCGCCCATGGTGGGGAACGGGAAGGTCGAGGGGCCGTCCATGCGGTGGTTGGCGCCGTTCATGATGAAGCGCACTCCCGTGCCCAGCGCGCAGAACTTCCCGATGATCAGCTTTTCCGGTCCGTAGTGGTACAGCACGTTGCGGGTTTCGAACGCGGTCGCATCGTCCGGGTCGTCGTAGTAGGTGAACTCCCCGACCTCGATGAGCGGCGAAGTGATCAGGGGTTTCAGCAGCACCACCCGCGGCTGGTCGGGCATGGGGTGGAGCATGGTGGGGTCCGCGGGAACGAGTGCGGGACGATCGGGCATGGAGGGGCTCCTTCGGTAAATGGGTGATAGGGATTCGACCAGAACTGGCACCCCGGCGATACCGGCTCCCTGCGCGGTGATCTGGCGGCGCTCAACCGGGAGATCCAGTATTCTTTGACCGAGGAGCCGTCGATCGCGCCCCGGTACGATGCACCTGCGGCTCGGCCACGACTCGGCGGCCGACAACCGAACTGTCGGACAACCACCGCCGAATCGGCACGATGCGCCACGGCGCAGGCAGGTCGTGGTCAGGACGAGATGGCGACCACGGACCGATGGGTGCGCGGGTCGTCGATGGCGTCGAGGAGATAGTCGGCGAGATCGGTTCGTGAGGTACGCGGACCGACCTTCGCGCTCGCGGCCGGTGAGAGATACGTGGTCTGCCGCCGGCGGGCGCATCGGTCAGCCCGGTGGGGCGGACGGCTGTCCAACGCAGTTCACTCCGCGTGAGCAGGCGTTCCATGTGGGCCATATCGGAGTAGGTGTGTCGCATGGCTCCGCGCAGAACGGCGGCGAGGAGCCTGGTACTCGGTCTCGCATCCGCCGGAACGCCCAGCCCCGCCGAGGAGACCACCAGAAGTCGTCCGGCCGGGTGCATGGCGGCGATGATCTCGGCGGTGGCGTCGGAGTAGACGGTGGTGGGGCCGCGCCCGGTCGCGCCGAGCGCCGAGATCACCACGTCGTGGTCGTCGAGCAGTCCGGTCAATCCTCCCGGCGCGCACGGATCGACTGTGACCACGGTCGCTCCGCGCACGGGAGCCGCGGCCGTGGTCGGGCGGACGATCGCGGTGACGTGATGTCCTCGGGCCAGGGCCCGGTCGACCACCACCCGCCCGGTGCGGCCGGTGGCGCCGAGGACCGCGATGGCGGCCATCAGTGTGTGGCGGGCCGAGTGGCGGGCCGGGACATGAAGGTCACGGCCTCCATGAGCGGCTTGCGCCGGGTCTTCTGCACGGCCGCGATACGCCACTGTCCGTCGGTGTCGCGGACGACGGTGTAGGTGGCCAGTTTGCCCAGCTTTCCGGGCCGTCGCTTCGAGGATTCACCGCGTGTCACAACGATGGCGGTGTCCGCTCCGTAGTAGCGGATCTCGAGGATCTCGACCGTCAGACGCGTGCCCTTCAGGAAGCTGTCGAACAAGGCCTGATGGGCTCGGCCGATCTCCGAACCGCCGTGGTAGACGGTGCCGACATAGGTGACGTCGGTGGCATCGTCGGTGAAGCAGGCGCCGTAGGCGGCGCCGTCGCCGCGATTCCACGCCTCTCGGCTGCGTTCGATGAGGGCGCGGACAGCGATGGTATCGGTGGTCATTTCGGTCTCCTTCAATCGGCCGACAGGGCCAGAGCGGCCCGACGGGGTAGCAGCCGCAATGCGGCGGTGAATGCCCGGTTGAGCGGGCCGGTGAATACGACGGGACCGCCCTCGTCGGATAGTGCTCTCCACGCGCGATCCACCACCTGCTCGGATGTCTGGACCAACCAGGACGGCACGTCGGTGGCGGCCTGCGAGGCCGTGGCGGTGACGCCCGGGCACAGGGCCGACACCCGAACGCCGCGCGCTCGCTGCTCGTACCACAGCGTTTCGGAGAATGCGGTGACGAAGGCCTTGGTGGCGCTGTAGACGGCGAGGCCGGGTTTCGGGGTGTGCCCGAGCGTCGAGGACACGTTCACCAGGGCACTGCCGGGTGTGGCCGTGCCGAGGAAGGCGTGGGCCAGGACGACCACCGCACGACAGTTCACATCCAGTGTGGTGAGCGACGGTTCGAGCGGGACGGCGGCGAAATCACCGTGCACGGCGGTCCCGGCATTGTTGATCAGCAGCGTGTAACCGCCGCCCCGGAGCCGTTCCGCTACCGCATGCAGCCCTTCTTCGGAGCCGAGGTCGGCGGTGAGGTGGTCATGTCCGTCACCGAGGTCGGCGATCAACGTCTCGAGCCCCTCGGTTCCACGTGCCACGGCGGTTACCGAATAGCCCTGCGCCGCAAGCGATACCGCGAAGGCGCGTCCGATTCCGGCACTGGCGCCGGTCACCATCGCTCTCACCGTTCGGCCTCCGGCTCCGTCGCCGGGTCGAACAGGAACGAGATGCGCTCCATGATCGGTTGCCGCTTGGTGTTGTGGAAGCTCGCGATCCGCCACTGCCCGTCGGTTTCCCGCACCAGGGTGTAGGTCTGCGTCTTGGACAGCGCCGCCGGGCGGTCATCTTCGTAGCGGTCGCCGCGGGTGGTGACGATCGCGACGTCGTCGCCGTGGAACCGCACGCCGAGAAAGGAGTCGGCGAGCTTGGTGTCTTCGAGGAATCCCGAGAACAGGGCACGGTGCGCCTCGGTCAGATCGCGGCGACCCGCGTAGTGGGTGCCCAGAAAGGTGGTGTAGGTGGCGTTCTCGGTGAAGGTCGCGCCGAACGCGTCGGCGTCGTTGCGGTCCCAGGCGGCGGTCATCGTCGCGATGGTCGCGCATACCGCCCGCAGGTCGTCGGCGCTGCCACCATCGGGGGTGACGTGTGTGCACTCGGCGACACCGGTACTGCGGATATCGGAGGTCCGATCCAGCCACACGTATCCGCCGGCGACGACGCCGAGTGTCAGTGTGGCGGCCCCGAGGGCGCGCAGCACGGTGCGGCGTCGCGGCTTGCGTGGCGTGGTCGGTTCGGTCTCGGCAATGGCCGACGTCATGACGGTAGCCCTTCCCATGCTATTCTCTTCTTGGAAGATTTAACTTCCTAAAAGATTTCTCTTCGTCTAGGAAGAGATTAGGAGAGAGGGCTTCGCCTTGTCAACACGTCCGCGAGACGACGATCCCGGCCTGGTCTTTCGCCGGTACCTGAGTTCGGTGGTTCTGCACGCGCAGGCCGGAGCGAAGGCGGTCGGACTCGGGGCGACGGACCTGTACGCGCTGAACATCCTGGAGCTGAGCGGGGCCATGACCCCCGGTGAACTCGGTGCCCGCACCGGTCTCACCACGGGTCCCACCACCCGTCTCATCGACCGTCTCGAACAGGCCGGCTACGTGCGCCGCGCCGCCGCCCCGGGCGACCGCCGCAAGGTCATGGTCGAACCTGTCGACCGACCTGCCGACCTCGATCGAGTGCCGTCCTCCGCCCGTCGCGAGATCGGCGCCATCATCGAGAGCTACACGCCCGAACAGCGTGCACTCCTCTTCGACTACTTCACCCGCGCCGCCGACGCCTACCGGCAGGCCACCGACGAGATCGTCGGACAGACCACCGCCGGCGAGTAGTGCCCAACGGCCACGGGCGGCAACCGCAGGCCCGACGCGGTCGAAGTGGGCTCAGTAGCGCAAGGCGGCGGCGAGAGCCGGGTTGATCGAAATCGTCAGTGCCGGCAGGGACTCGACGAGCAGGTCGATCAGTTCGGCGCGGGCGATACTTTCCTCACGCAGCCAGGACAGGGTGATTTCCTCGGTGAAGGCGATCCAGCCGCGTACCGCGAGCGCGAGCCGGGGGTCGGCCTTGTCCCCGTCGGCCAGGGGTGCCACATCGAGGACGAGACGGACGATGGCGTTGCGGGTTTCGTCGATCATGCCCGATAGTTCGGGGTTCATGCCGGACGGACCGCGCAGCAGAGCGAGGTAGGTGGTGCGGTTCTCGTCGGCGTAGTTCACATAGCGGCCGACCGAATCGCGCAGCATGTCGAACGCGCTCAGCTCGGGGTCGGGGGCGATTCGTTCGAGCAGGCCGGTGGCGGCCTGTTGCAGCACAGCGAACTGGTAGTCCTGTTTGGTCGGGAAGTAGTGGAACAGCAGGCCGCGGGAGATCCCGGCCTGCGCCGCTATCTCGCTGATCGAGATGTCCTCGATGGCGCGTTCGCCCAGCATTTCGATGCCGAGGCCGATCAGCTGAGCCCGGCGTTCCTCGGGACTCAGGCGGATTCGCTTCGCGGTTTCCTCCGGCCTCGTCGTAGTCACATCGTCATATTACTGAACGCGAGTCAATATCCTTGACCCCTATTGAGCAGTGGTCAATACTATTGACTCCCACTCAATAGCAACTTAGGCTGAGTATATGAGTCGCAAGGTTACAGACAAAGCTGTCGCCGACCACACCCGCCACCTGCGGACCATCATCATCGGCAGCGGATTCTCCGGCCTCGGCATGGCCATCCGGCTGGCCCAGCAGGGGCAGCGCGATTTCCTCGTGTTGGAGCGCGGCAGCGATGTCGGCGGCACCTGGCGCGACAACACCTACCCGGGCGCGGCCTGCGACGTCCCGTCGCATCTGTACTCGTACTCGTTCGCCCTCAATCCGAACTGGTCGCGCTCGTTCTCCCGCCAGACCGAGATCCAGTCCTATATCCGCGACGTGGCCCGCCGCTACGACGTTCTGGACAACCACCTCTTCGACTGCGACGTCACCTCCGCACGCTGGAACGCCCAGAACGCGCGCTGGGAGATCGACTCCGGTCAAGGCCGCTTCACCGCCGATACGGTGATCTCCGCGGTGGGCGCGCTCTGCGAACCCAACCTGCCCGATATCAAGGGCATCAACGACTTCACCGGCGAGATCTTCCACTCCGCCCGCTGGAACCACGACTCGAACCTGACCGGCAAACGGGTGGCGGTGATCGGCACCGGCGCCTCGGCCATCCAGATCGTGCCCGCCATCGCCGGGCAGGTCGGCCACCTCGACGTCTACCAGCGCACCGCGCCCTGGCTGCTCCCCCGCCTGGACCGTCCCTACACCCTGCCCGAACGGCTGGCGTTCAAGTACGTGCCCGGTGTGCAGCGGCTGTCACGCGCCGCCATCTACGCGGCCCGCGAGACCCAGGTCGTCGGCCTGGCCAAGTTCCCGCCGCTGATGCGCGGTTTCGAAGCCCTGGCCAAGGCCAAGCTGCGCTCGGAGATCAGCGACCCCGAACTGCGGGAGAAGGTCACCCCGAACTTCCGGATCGGCTGCAAGCGCATGCTGATCTCCAACGACTACTACCCCGCGCTCGACCGAGACAATGTCGACGTGGTCACCGACGGTATCGCCGAGATCCGGGAGAACTCCATCGTCACCGAGGACGGCACCGTCCGCGAGGTGGACGCCATCATCGTTGCCACCGGTTTCCACGTCACCGACTCCCCCACCTACGAGACCGTCTACGGCCGCGACGGCCGCAGCCTGTCGGAGGTGTTCGACGAGATCGGCCAGCAGGGTTACAAGGGATCGGCCATCGCCAACTTCCCGAATATGTTCTTCCTGCTCGGACCGAACGTCGGCCTCGGGCACACCTCGATGGTGTACATGATCGAATCGCAGATCAACTACATCGCCGACGCGCTGGCCACCTTCGAACGCAAGGGGCTGCGCACCCTCGAGGTGCGCCGCGACGTGCAGGACGCCTTCAACGCCGAACTGCAGCGAAAACTCGGCAAAACCGTCTGGAACACCGGTGGTTGCGCCAGCTGGTATCTGGACAAGCACGGTAACAACACCACGCTCTGGCCGGATTTCACCTTCGAATTCCGTAGGCTGACAAAGAAATTCGATATCGATGCCTACTCTATGACCACGGCCGAGGACGACGCCTCCGCCCGGTCCGATCTGAAAGTGGTGACTGCACAATGAGCACAGCATCGCGCAGCGATTCCGTGAGGGGTCGCGGCCGGGAGACGGGTGGGCGCGACGAAGGCTACTTCCGCGGCAAGGTCTGCGTGATCACCGGAGCAGGTTCCGGTATCGGTCGCGCGCTCGCGGAGAACCTGGCCCGGCGCGGCGCCGAACTTGCGCTGTCCGATATTGATACCGACGGCCTGGCCGAAACCGTACAACGCTGCGAGCGGCTGGGCGCGCAGGTGAAATCGGATCGGCTCGACGTGGCGGAACGGGAATCGGTCCTGCTCTACGCCGAGGCGGTGAAAGAGCATTTCGGTGTGGTGCACCAGGTCTACAACAACGCCGGTATCGCCCATCACGGTGAAGTCGTCAAAACCGATTTCAAGGACATCGAACGGATCATGGACGTCGACTTCTGGGGTGTCGTCAACGGCACCAAGGCGTTCCTGCCGTATCTGATCGAATCCGGTGACGGGCACGTGGTGAACGTATCCAGCCTGTTCGGGCTGATCGCCGTGCCCGGGCAGAGCGCCTACAACTCGGCCAAATTCGCGGTCCGCGGTTTCACCGAGGCGCTGCGCCAGGAAATGATCGTCGCCCGCCATCCCGTGCGGGTCACCTGTGTACACCCCGGCGGTATCAAGACCGCGGTCGCGCGCAACGCCACTTACGTCGAGGGCATCGACGCGAAGAACGCCGGCGCGATGTTCGACAGGTACCTGGCCATGCACAGTCCGGAGATGGCCGCGCAGACCATTGTCGACGGGGTCCGCAAGGGCCGCGGGCGAATACTGATCGGCTGGGAGGCCAAACTACTCGACCTGTTCGTGCGGGTCGCGGCGTCGGGTTACCAGCGCATCGCGGCCAACGTCGAGCGGCGCTTTCTGCCCTGATCGGGCCCGGACCGGAAGATTCCATGCACGACATCGCCATACCGCTGCCCGTTGTGCGCGCCGTACTCGGCCCGCTGTACCGGGTGGCCCTCCACAACCGCATGCCGTTTCCGCTGCAGCGGACCCTGATCGATATCGGCTCCCGGCTGCAGCCGGTTCCACCCGGCACCACGGTGCGGCGGATGCGGCTGGCCGGTCGGCCCGCCGAACGTCTCGGCTCCCCCGCCGCGGACGACCACCCCGCCGCCGTGCTCTACCTCCACGGCGGTGGATACGCGGTCGGCTCCCTGGCCACCCACCGTTCGCTGGCCGCCCGCCTGGCTCGGGATACCGGCAGCCCGGTCTACACGCTCGACTACCGGCCGGCCCCCGAGCACCCCTTCCCTGCGGCCCTCGAGGATGCCGAGGCCGCGTTCCTGGAACTGGTCGAGCGGCACGACTACCACCCCGAGCGCATCGCCATCGCGGGCGATTCGGCCGGCGGCGGACTGGCACTGGCCACCGCTCAGCGCCTGATCGCCCGCCACGGTCACACCCCGGCGGCCCTCGGACTGATCGCCCCGTGGGTCGATCCGAACCACGTCCCGGAGCGGGAGCGGGATCTGGTGGTCGGCACACTGTGGTCGCGCGCCTGCGCCGCCGCCTACCTGGGCGACGGCGACTGCACCGATCCCGGCTACGCGCCGCTGCGCGGCATCCTCCCCGGCCTGCCGCCGACCTGTATCCAGGTCGACACCGGCGAACTGCTGCACTCGCAGTGCGTCGAACTCGCCGGGGCGCTGCGGGCGGCCGGGGTGAGTGTCCGGTTCACCGAGACCCACGGGCTGTGGCATGTGGCCCAGCTCCAGGCCGCCCTGGTCCGGCCCGCCGCCGCGGCATTGTCCGAATTGGCCGAATTTCTCCGAGAAGGTCTGCGTCCCGCGCCGCTGCGCGACATAGGATGAGTTGATCGGGTCTGTTTCCGCCGGCTACCGCGTCGACCGGGCTTTTTGTCGACGGGGTCGGGCCCATCGGCCGCACGCGGTGGCGTACATTACCGACGAGTTGACTACGTGGAAGGGCCATGATGCGAGAGTTCGAAGCTCCGGCTTCCTACACCATCCCGGATGACGCCAACAATTCCGACAGCGTCTTCCGCCACGCCCAGGAATCACCGAACGCGGTGCTGTTCAATGTGCCCACCGGCAGCGGCACCTGGCGGGATGTGACGGCAACGGAGTTCGCTCGCACTGTCACCGATGTCGCCAAGGGTTTCATCGCCTCCGGAATCGAACTGGGCGACCGCGTGGCCATCATGGCTCCGACCCGCTACGAGTGGGCCGTCCTCGACTTCGCGATCTGGGCCGCCGGCGGCTGCACCGTCGCCATCTACGACAGTTCGGCCGCCGAACAGGCCAAGTGGATTCTGCAGGACTCCGGGACCAAACTGCTGATCCTCGACAACGACAAACACCGGAAGGTGATCGACGAGATCACCCCCGGCGACCTGCCCGACCTGCGGGAGCGGCTGCAGATCGATCAGGGCGCGGTCGACGACCTCATCGCGCGAGGTAAGGATCTGGACGACGAGCAGGTGCACAACCGGCGCAAGCAGGTCAACGCCGCCTCCCCGGCCACCCTGATCTACACCTCCGGAACCACCGGGCGGCCCAAGGGTGTCATGCTCACCCATGCCAACCTCTACGCCGAATCGCGTTCCGACCGGATCGCGCTGGGCCGGTACGTGGCGCCGGGCAAGAAGACGCTGATGTTCCTGCCGATGGCGCACGTCTTCGCCCGCGCCGTCGCCCTGGCCGCCTTCGACGCCGAGGTCACCGTCGCGCACACCTCGGACTGGTCCACCCTGGTGGAACAGTTCGCTCACCACAGGCCCAACTTCGTGCTCTCGGTGCCGCGGGTGTTCGAGAAGGTATACAACGGCGCCAGGCAGAAAGCGCAAGACGAGGGTAGGGGCAAAATCTTCGACGCGGCCGCCGATACCGCGATCGCCTACAGCGAGGCCCTCGAAACCGGCGGGCCGGGTCTGATCCTGAAGACCAAGCACGCGCTGTTCGACAAACTGGTCTACGGCAAACTGCGCGCCGCGCTCGGCGGCAACTGCGAGGCCGCGGTGTCCGGTGGCGGCCCACTGGGCGCGCACCTGGGTCACTTCTTCCGCGGTGTCGGCGTAACCATCTACGAGGGCTACGGCCTCACCGAGACCACCGCGGCCGTCTCGGTGAACACCCCCGAGCACATTCGCGTGGGCACCGTCGGCCGGCCGATCGAAGGGCATGCCGTCAAGATCGCCGAAGACGGCGAACTGCTGCTGCGCGGCTCGGTGGTGTTCGACGGTTACTGGGGCAATGCCGACGCCACGGAGGACGCGTTCGAGGACGGCTGGTTCAAGACCGGCGACCTGGCCACCCTCGACGCCGACGGGTTCATCACCATCACCGGCCGGAAGAAGGAAATCCTGGTCACCGCGGGCGGTAAGAACGTCTCGCCGACCCTGCTGGAGGATCCACTGCGGGCGCACCCCCTGATCGGCCAGGTCATGGTGGTAGGCGACGGGAAGCCGTTCATCGCCGCGCTGATCACCCTCGACCCGGAGGCGCTGCCGGGTTGGAAGGAACGCCATGAGGTGGCCGCCGACCTTCCGATGGAACAGCTGCTGGAGCACCCCGAACTCGTCGCCCAGATCGATGCCGCGGTCGCGGAGGCCAACAGGAGCGTCTCGCGCGCCGAGCAGATCAAGAAGGTCCGTATCCTCACCGTCGACTGGACCCAGGAGACCGGCGAACTCACCCCCAAGATGTCACTCAAGCGGGCGGTCGTCATGAAGAAGTACGGCGACGAGGTCGAAAAAATCTACAGCTGATCCACTGTCCTCCGATACCGACGGGCGTCGGTGGCGACGATCCGCCATCGGCGCCCATATCGTTCCGAGACGAAAATCCGAACTCGAACCAAGGCAAGCGGCCATCGACGAACCCGGGGAGGTGGGACCCTGCCGAATCTCGAGGCTTTACCGAGCCAAAGTCTGCATGTACTGCTCGAATGCGCTCGGGCGAAACCCTTTGTCACGGGAGACCAACTCGTCGGTTGCCAATAGCCCTGGCATACCAGGCCAGATCGTTGATCCACAGGCTCGCATGCGCTCGGCATCCGGTATCGGGGGTGGCCTCGGCGATTGGATTCACGACATCGCCTCGTTCCGTAGCCGATAAACAGATCCTCATAGAGGAGGCCGAGACCCGCCGAACCGCGTGTCACCCGATCCGACCCCTACGAGACCGTGAGCGACTCCTCTTTCCCCAACTCCACGGACGGGGCCGGACGAGCGGTGGTATGCCGGATGAACAGGGCCGAGGTGACCGCGCCTATCACCAGGATCAGGGCGGGCAGATAGGTGGAATCAGCGAGCGCCGAGCTGAACGCCTGCTGCACCGGTTCCGGAATCGGGCCGGTGCCCATCCCCTCGCCCGCCGGCACCTCGCCGAGGCCGTTGGCGCTCATCCGGCCGGCGACCAGCGCGCTGATGGCGGCACTGCCCAATACCGACCCCACCTGCCGGGTGGTGTTGTAGACACCGGCACCCGCGCCCGCCTGTCGGACCGGCAGGTTATGCGTGGCGGTGGTCGCCAGCGGGCCCCAGATACAGGCGTTCGCCAACCCGGCCACCACCGAAGCGGCCAGGAATGCCGCGATCGAGGAGTGCGAATCGCTCATCAACAGCGCGAACCACATCACCGACAGTGCGAACAAGGTGAAGCCGACGGTGGGGATGATCCGGGGATGCCGCCGCCCCACGAACCTGCCGACCAGCGGCGCGCTGAACGCGGTGACGATTGCCATGGGAGCGAAAACCAGTGCGGATTCGGTGGGTGACATTTCCCGCACGGACTGCAGATAGAAGTAGGTCGGCACCATGAGGGCGGTGGTCGCCGCCGCCATGGACGCGATGGCCAGATTCGACAGGGCGAAATTACGGTCGCGGAACAGTCCCAGCGGTACCAGCGGCTCGCCGACCCCGCGCGCCTGGTAGAGCACGAACACCGCGAGCACCAGCAGTCCCGCTCCGATCAGCAACCAGATCCGGGCCGACCAGTCATAGCTGTTGCCCTCCTGGATACCGAACACCAGGCCGAACATGCCCAGCGCGCTGAGTACCACGCCGGGGATGTCGAACTTGTGCGACTGGGTGGGCAGGGACGGGACCAGCCAGAAGGCCAGCGCGAACGCGACGATACCGACCGGGACGTTGACGATGAAGATCCACTCCCATCCCAGACCGTCCACCAGGAAACCACCCAGCAGCGGGCCGACCAGCGTCGCCAGACCGGCCACCCCGCCCCACAGACCCATCGCCGCGCCGCGGCGGTCCGGCGGGAAGGTACGGGTGATCACCGCCATGGTCTGCGGGGTCATGAGCGCGGCGCCGAGCCCCTGGACGGCCCGCGCGGTGATCAGCATGCCGATGGTGCCGGACAACCCGCACCACAGCGAGGCGGTGGTGAAGACGGTCAGGCCGAGCAGGTAGATGTTCTTCGGCCCGAAGCGGTCGCCGAGCCGGCCGGTGATCAGCAGCGGCACCGCATAGGCGAGCAGGTAGGCGCTGGTGACCCAGACGACCTGCGGGATATCGGCGTGCAGACTTCGCATGATGGCCGGATTGGCGACGGCCACGATCGTCATGTCCAGCAGAATCATGAAGAAACCGACGACCAGCGCCGATAACGCGAGCCATGGGTTACGGGTGGGCATATTCGTTCCTACCTATCCGATCGGCACCGGGAGCGCCGTCACTGGTCGTCGGGTGCGGGTCGGATCACCGCCCGAGATCCGCCTGCCGGTTACCGGCCACGCTGCCGCAACAGACACTACCCATGCCAACTGTCACATACCGCCCGTTATTTCGCCGAGCGAAGGTACGTTACAGCCCATGCGCGGCCTGCCCGCCTCGTCCCGGCAGGCCGGAGCCGGCGTCGAATATGACGGTGGAGGATCTCCCTGCCGCCGGCATGCCGGGACACGGCTAGCAGTCCCCCCCATGGAGATGGGCTCGGTGCGCGTTCAGGTAGGCAGCGCGATCGAAGTAGGAGTTGGCGAGGGCATCGCCGTAGGCGATCAGTTCGGAGTGCATCGAACACCGTGGCCGGTATCGCTGCCGGAGCGACTGCTCCAACTCACCGTCCTCGCACGCCTCGGTCAGGATCTCTGCCAGTACTGTCGCGTCCTCCATGGTGTAACTCATTCCCTGACCGGTCATCGGGTGCGGCGAGAACACGGCACTGCCGAGAAGAGCCACATTGCCACGGTGATTGGACATGCTGTAGTAGACGGACACAGGTGCGCGAACGAACTGATCCAGGTCCAGCAGCGCGAGCGCATCCTCGCTGTGCGTAACGAAGGTGGCCAACCGCGCGGACAGGTCGATGGCACGGTCACAGAACACCGGTGCGTCCAGATCCTTCGGGACGCCGACGAACACTCTGGCCAGTTCGGTGGTCACCGGATAGAAGTAGGCGAACCAGCCACTCGAATCGAAATAGAGCCGGTTTCGCGCGACGACGCTGGGCGTGACCGGCACCGTGGTCATCCGCAGAAGGTGGCCGTGGCTGCTGGTAACCCGGGGTGCCGCGACGAAATCGCACAGTGGTGAGGGGGAACCGCCGGAATCGACGAACACGCGCGCTCGCACCACGGTGCCGTTGTCCAACGCCGCCTCGGTCACCCCGGAATCCGCGACGTGCACATCGACCATCCGCCTGCCGAAGCAGATGTCGACATTCGGCAGCTCGCCACATGCCGCGAGGATGGTGCCCACCGTCTTGGAGTACGGGACGGCCAGGAAGTAGCCGATCCCGGTGTGCTCGGCGAAGTCATAGGAGAACAGCAGGGAACCGTCATGGTGGAAGTCGATGACCTTGCGCTTCAACGCCTTCCGTAGCACAAGTCCGTCGAGCAGACCGTGTTCGGCGAGGATGCGGATGCCGCGCGGCTTGAGGATGTCGGCGCCGCGTGAGGGTATGTCGGGCCGGGATTCGACCACCAGCACGCGATGACCCTTGCGGCCCAGGAGCAACGCCAGCAGCGCACCGCCCACCCCGGCACCGAGGATGACGCAGTCCACATCCAGCGGGACCGTTACCTCGGTCCGCGCGCCGGTCATCGGTTCGCTGCCAAGAATCGACCCGGTGCGATGATCGCGGCCGGATCATAGGCGCGTTTCAGCACATGTAGTGGCGTGTCCTGGTAGTCGGCCGACCGATCGGCCAATTCCCACGGCTCATGGTCGATATTGGAGCGATATGGCGGGAAGCCCGCACGCAGAAACGACTTACGCGCCGCCCGGCGCAACTCGTGTGCCCGCTCGATACCATCGGAGTCCCGCACGAACGGGATCTGCGCGACCATATTGGTGGAGTGCTGCGAAATCACATTGAACTCGAGCATTCCCGCCGTGCCGTACCGCTCGGCCTCGGCTTCGAAGAGTTCGACCGCCTTGCCCAAAGAGTCCTGCCCGAATGGCACCACGGGCAGGAACATCAGCCAACCGACCGGCGACCGGTCGACCTGTGAGCAGGAGTCGACGCCCATTCCACGCTGAATATTCGCGCATGACGGAATCCCGCGGGCGAACAGCGTGCGGGGGTACAGCGGGTCGTCGGCAGGCGTGTCCGAAGTGTCCAGTGCTCGGTAGGAGAGGAGCCCACGGACACGGGAGAATATCTCGCGGATGTTGTTCTCGGCGAGCTCGACGGCCGCGTGCGAGCCGAGCAGGGGCACCTGGACCGTGACGGCGTCGAGGTCGGCGGTTTCGGGGACCGCGGTGCGACCGGCCTCGGGAACCACGAAAAGCTCCTTCAAGCGCAGCATCCCGTCGGTCGCGATCCGCGTTCGGCCGACCCGGATCACCGCCTCGATCGCCTCGGTGAGGGCGGTCTTGGCGAAGGTGGCGTGCACCAGGGTGATCGCCGGGGGGCGCGGGACGAGACCGATCGCCATCGCGGTGATCACACCGAGATTGCTCTGCACGAAGGCACGAGTAAGATCCGGCCCCGCCACCGCACCCGGTCGCCGACCGTTGCGGTCCAGACCGCCGGTGGTCATGACCTCACCGGAACCGAGCACAACTTCGAGCCCGAGGAGATCATCGAGCCGCGGGCGTATCGTACCGTCGCCACGCTCGAGTGTGTTCCCGACAATGCCGGCGTCCGCGCAGCCGGCGGTCACGTTCAGCATCCACGGTGTGTCGACGAGCAATTCGGCGAGTTGTCGCTGGGTCACGCCCGGCTCGACCACGGCATAGCCGAGATCCAGGTCCAGCGTCCGGACAGTGGTCATCCGGCTCAGGTCGAGGACCTCGCAGCCGTCGACCACCGGAAAGCGTGAACCCATTCCCCAATTCCGGCCGGTGCTCAGCGGATACACCGGGATTCCCGCACGCGCCGCCGATATCACCCTCTGCCGCACCTCTTCGGTGCAGGCCGGAAAGTACGTCCCACAGATTTCCCGTGCCCGATGCTCACCCAGGTCCACTGGTCCGATTTCTCGCGTATGCCGGTGCGAGGCCGGATGCCCGGCGGTCATCGCTGCCTCCCCCGGGACAACTCCCGATTTGCGGTCCCCGCGTGATATTGCGGTATCCATTGATGTTCCATGGCAGCGCCGACGGCGCCGAGGTAGAGAGAGGGCACGTTTCTGCCTGCGTTCTGATAGCGGTATTCGGTACTCGCTGAGTCGAGTCAGGGACACAATTCTGGCGACTGCACAGACAGAACAGCAGTAGGGAAAACCCTACAATGGCAGACGAATCACCCTCCGATGCGCCGGGATTCGGGAGAATTTCACATATTCGGACAAATACGACCCGACAAGCGACCGCGCTATCGCTTTCAGCACCGTAGCGAACTCTACGGTTGAATCGTAGCCCGATATTCGCCTGCCGATCAACGGTCATACCGCCCCGGCAGACATCCGCCGTGCCAACCGACACGGACTTGTCCATTACTTCACCGAACGAAGGGCACTACAGACCGTGCGCGTCCAGCCAGGTCCTGGCGAGGTCACCGGGATGAGCATTCTCCTCCCGGACCCGCCGGACGAGGGAGAGCAATTCATCGGTGGTGAGCTCACCGGCCACGTAGTTGAGCTTTTCCAGTTCCCGCTCGTCGAGCATGCCCTTGCGGACCAGCGTAAGCACATTTTCCGCACGCACCGCGGCCGTATCCGGATCGTCCGCGGCGCCCGGACGGTCCGCCAGGACGGTCAACCCGTCGATGCCGCCGGCAAGCACTTCGACCGGACCACCGAGCACACCGACCTGAACCAGCCCGTCCGCCAGGGCACGCCGCAGTTCATCGGCGCGAGCGAAGACACGCGTAGCGGTGAAATCGCACTCCGCGATCTTCGTGGCGGCGGCCGGAAGCCCGAGCATTCCCGGCGCCGGCGCCACCCCCGCTGTCAGCAAAGGACACACCGGCCCCAGATCGGCGAGATCCCGGATACCGCGCTGTTGGGCAGTCGCGGCGGTGATCAACACCGTGGGCCGTAGATCGGTGCCGTCGGCGGTGTCGGAGACCGTCAGCCCCTGCGGCAGGGAGCCGTTCAACGCCTCATCCACCTTCTTCGGCGTCCACGCCTCGGCATCGGCGTTCAGCTGGGCCAACAGGGCGCCGTTGTGGTCGGGGAACAGGGTGACCGTCCCGGCGTCGAGTGCCGCCAGCAGCCGCGCACGTCCACCCTGCTCGGGTCGAACCTCCACGGTCGCACCGGTCCGGGCCAGTGCCTGACCGTAGATCTCGGCCAGCAGCCGCGATTCCGCCGAATCCCCCGCCCCGACGACAAGTGATTCGGTCTCGTCGGAACCGCACGACACGGCCAGCACCGTCATCGCGACGACGAGAACCCGGCCCAGTATCCGACCGGACGCGGCCAGCACCATTCGGCGACACCAACTTCCGTGAACCCGCTCCGTACACCCCGGCAAAGGGCGGCATGACCTTCCCGAATCTACCGGTGGTTCTCGACCCCGTATCCACAGCCGTGCGTTGAGATCCCCACCGGGCGACACCGCCGGACACCGGTGCGACAACGACAGGGCACCCGGCCGCGGCGGCCGGGTGCCCTGTCGTTGTCTCGGTACCTCATCCGCCGCGGGAGGCGGCCGAACGATCCGTCAGGCGACACCCTCGGCGCGGGCCGCGGCGGCGACCGCCTCGGCGACCGCGGGCGCCACACGCGGATCCAGCGGGCTGGGCACAATCTTGTCCGGCGCCAACTCGTCGCCGACCACGCCGAGAATGGCGTCGGCGGCGGCGATCTTCATCCCCTCGGTGATCCGCCGCGCGCCCGCGTCCAGCGCGCCCTTGAACACGCCGGGGAAGGCGAGCACATTGTTGATCTGGTTCGGGAAATCGCTGCGGCCGGTGGCGACGATCGAGGCGTACTTGGCGGCCACGTCCGGGTGGATCTCCGGATCGGGATTGGACATGGCGAACACGATCGCCTCCGGTGCCATCGACGCGATGAGCTCCTCGGCGATGGTTCCGGCCGACAGGCCGAGGAACACATCGGCGCCGGCCAGCGCATCGACGGCGGAACCGGTGAGCCCGCGCGGATTGGTGCGCCGGGCCAGATCCGACTTCACCGCGTTGAGGTCGGAGCGATCGCGGCTCACGATGCCCTTGGAGTCCAGCACCGTCACATCGGCGACACCGGCGGCCATCAGGATATTGGTGCACGCGACACCGGCCGCGCCGGCACCGGAGACCACCACCTTCAGCCCCGAGACACCGCGCCCCTGAACCTTGGCCGCCCCATTGAGCGCCGCCAGCACCACAATGGCGGTGCCGTGTTGGTCGTCGTGCATGACGGGGCAATCCAGCGCCTCGACAACCCGCTTCTCGATCTCGAAGCAGCGCGGCGCCGAGATGTCCTCCAGATTCACCGCGCCGAAGCTCGGACGCAGCCGGATCAGGGTTTCGACGATCTCATCGACATCCTTGGTGTCGAGCACGATCGGAATGGAGTCCAGGCCGGCGAACTTCTTGAACAGCGCCGCCTTGCCCTCCATGACCGGCAGCGAGGCCCGCGGACCGATATCGCCCAGACCCAGCACCGCGGAACCGTCGCTGACCACGACGACCAGCCGGTCGGTCCAGGTGTAGCGCTTGGCCAACGACTCGTCTTCGGCGATCGCCCGGCTCACCTGCGCAACACCCGGCGTGTAGGCGATCGATAGATCGCGCTGGGTCTCCAGTGGGGCGCTGAGCTCTACCGTGAGCTTGCCGCCGAGGTGACCGGCGAAGATCTCCTCGTGGGTGATCGCCGACAGGTCGTCGGACCCATTCTTGCTGGCAGTGGCGTTCGGTGAGTCAGTCACAGATGACACGATTTCACTCCTGCGGGTTGCGGTCGTAACCAAGGGACGGTTACCGCCGGGTATTCGGTGTTAGCTGCGTCATATCGCTCATCGGATGCGCCGGCCGACGTGTTTCCGGCGAAATGTTCTCGACAATCCCGACAGCAGGGCGCGCTCGACAACATGCGACGCGGCGCGGTTATTCGAGGCGGGCGCTGATCCGTACAGCGAAACCGGGCGGGTGCGCCCGGTGGAAAAGCAGGGGCGATCATCGCGGACCGTGATGGTGCGTCGGATAGCGGTGACAGCCGGACATCCCGACCCGGCGGTGGCAACGATCGGGAATTCGCATAATTGTGCCGGCTCCGCGGTCCGATACCAAACCGGGTACCGATATCCGCGCGTCGCGGTCGAAGCGCTCCCACCATCGGATCAGCCTAGGACGCCGGCATTACCCTCGCGCAAGGGAAAGCTCCCATGGCCGGCGAGAACCGATGTGAGAGCCGCCCGACAACCGAACGCGGACCGTTGTGCGGCGCGCTCAGCCCCACCACTGCGTATTCAGCAGAAAACCGGCCGCCACCAATACTCCCAGCGAAGCCGCGAATGCCCGCGTACCCCGGTGTCGATCCGAAAAACATTGCGCCACAACGACAAGAACCGCGACCCCGATATGCCACGCCACCGATTCACCACCGGGCCCGGGAAAACCGCGCCGCTGCCCCCAGACCGCGGCGCCCACCACCACCAGCGCGAGCAGCACAACTCCCGCGGCGACCGCCCCACCGATACCGCGCACCAGTTTCACGACACCACCGACACACCGGTCGCACGATTTACCAGCTTCTCGAATTGCGCCACCTCGGTGGTGCACTCACCGAGCGCGATCGTCTTGTTGTCGCCGTGGTAATCCGACGAACCCGTGCCGATCAGCGACAACTCCGCGACCAGATCCGCGAGCAGCAACCGATCGTCCACGCTGTGATCGGGATGAGCGACCTCGAGACCGCCGAGCCCGCGCCCGGCCAGGTCTCGGATCTCCTCCACTGCCAACAGCCGGCCGCGTTTCCGGGCCCGGGCATGTGCGACAACGCTCACCCCACCGGCGTTCGCGATCAACTCCACGGCACGCCGCAACGGAGTATCGGCCTTCTCCACGTAGTAAGGGCCGGTCGGCGCGAGCAGCTCGGCGAACGCCGCGTCCACATCGGGGACCACCCCGGCCGCGACCAGCGCCCGAGCCAGATGCGGACGACCCGCCGCTGGACCCGCCCCCACCAACACCGCGTCCGGATCGATGGGAAGCCCGTCCTCGGCCATCCGTTCGGCCATGGCGCGCACCCGCTCGATCCGTTCGGCCCGCAACCGCTCCCGCTCCTCGGCGAAGCCGCGATCGGCCGGATCGAACAGGTAGGCCAACAGATGCACCGGCACCGGCCAACCGTCCTCGCCGAGCCCCACACACGACATCTCCATCCCCCGAACCAGCGCGAGCCCGGCCGGGCGAGCCGCCACCGCCTCGGCCCACCCGGCGGTGGTGTCGTGATCGGTGATCGCCACCACGTCCAAACCGGCGGCCGCCGCCTTTCCGACCAACTCCGCTGGGCTGTCGGTCCCATCCGACGCGGTGGAATGGGTATGCAGGTCGATACGCACGCCCTACAGTCTGCAATGTCGGATGGCGCCGCCTGCCGGCGGCTGTGTTCGATGGCGCCGCCTGCCGGCGGCTGTGTTCGATGGCGCCGCCTGCCGGCGGCGCGGGCCCTCCCGGCGCGGCGCCGCTGCGGTCGGTCGAGAGCGTGGGTCCTGACCGTTGGTGTGACGCGCCTCCTGGAGGCAGGGACAGGCCATCAACCGTGGGGGTATCGGCGCCTACCCGGGGAGAGGAGGCGTTCACGGGGCCTGGAAGGACTCGGCTCGGAAAGGGCTCAGAGGGAGGCCGCGCCGCGGTGGGGGTCGTATACGTCGATACCGGCCTCGTCCCACGCGTCACGCAAGGCCTGTGCACCGCGTACACGTACCCAGGCCGCCTCGGTGGCCGTAACCGGAACGAGCTCGAAATACCGCACCGGCTCCGCCGGGGCGGGCAGATCGATCTCCGGAATATCGCTCGGGCCCAGCAGGGCCGCGGTGAACGGGGCATCCCGCCAGATCGGTTCCCCCAGATCCAGTAGCGCGTCCGCTTGCAGCACAACGCCTTCCACAGCGGGTGTGGCGACCAACACCCCCAGCGACCGCACCAGGCCGGAACTCGCGCCCACGCTGGAAGCCAAGGTCAACACCAGTTCCGCGCGCGGTCCGCGCACCGGATCGGCATGCGGTTGGCCGGGATCGCCCATGGGGTGTCGGGACCCGCCCACCGTCGCATAGTGCACCCGATCGGCGCTGGGAATACGCAGAATCTCGATGGGTTCGAGGCCGAGGAATGTCACCGACGCGGCGTCCACCGACGCGGCATCCACCCCGAAATGCCGCAACACACCGGCACGTACCCGTTCGACGACCTCCACCGCTAGATCGCCAGCCGGGCCAGCATGTCCCGGGCCTGCTCGGCGGTCTTCGGATCACAGAGCACGTCGTAACGCCCCGCGACCAATTGCATGGTCGAGGCGAAATCACGCTGCCCACGGGTGGCCGCATACGGGATCGTGGTGGAGATGACCCCGAAGATGATGCCGCCGACCAGACCGACGAGCAGCGGACCCAGCGCACCGCCGGTGGTGAACAAGCTCAGCAACAGACCGAGGAACAGACCCAGCCAGGCGCCCGACACCACCCCGCCGCCGATCACCTTGCCCCAGTTCAACCGGTAGAGCACCCGCTCCACCTGCATGAGGTCCACTCCGACGATGGTCACGTTCTGCACCGGGAACTGGTTGTCGGCCAGATAGTCCACGGCCCGCTGGGCCTCGGCATAGGTCGGATACGAACCGACAGGCCACCCCGAAGGCGGTGTCGGCAGCCCCTGTCTGCCACGATTCGGGTTCCCTATGGGATTCGTCATACATCCATTCTGCTGTATATATGGCGCCGCCTTCGACGGCGTGGGGTTGCGGCCCTGGCGGGTCTCGCGTTTCAGCGCCCGAGACTCGTACCTTCGGCACATGCGCTTCGGGCCTGAAACGCGAGACGGGACGCAACCCTTTGTGGACTTCGAAGCCTTGGGGCCTGTTTTCCGCGCGCCGCTGCTGCGTCGTCGCTACGGTCGGTCCAGGGGCGGGCGGGCCCGAACACCACCGTGACGTGTCCGACGAGGTGCGTCGAGGGGCCGGCGGTTCGGGCTTCTCTCTGCCCGGACCACCCGCTCGACATCGGTCGAAACCGAGCCGAGCCCGACCACCACGGCGAGGTGTCCGAAGAGTGGAGGCCGGCGGGCCGTTACCGCGGGTTCCCTCTGCGCGATAACGCCGGCACGACATCGCGCCGGGCGGCCCGGGGCGCGGGCGGCCCACCGGCGAAGGCTTGTCCGTCCGGGGGCTTGGCGGGGTGTGGGTCCTGTCGGGCGGTGGTTCTACTCCTGGGGTGGGGTGAAGGCGGTGGTGCGGGTCATACCGGCGGCACGGCCTTTCTCAGCGACGACAGCGGCCATTTTGGCGCTGGCCTCGTCGATCATCTCGTCGCCGAGCATGACGGCGCCGCGGGCGCCGCCGGCTTCCGAGGTGTGGTAGGCGTAGGCGTCGAGGATCAGCTCCGCGCGGTCGTAATCGGCCTGGCGCGGGCTGAAGATCTCGTTGGCCGCGTCGACCTGGCTCGGGTGCAGTACCCATTTGCCATCGAAGCCGAGGGCCGCGGTGCGCGCCGCTGCCCGACGGAAGCCTTCGATATCCCGGATCTGCAGATATGGGCCGTCGATGGCCTGCAGTCCATGGGCTCGGGCGGTGAGCAGGATGGTCATCAGGATGTGGTGGTAGGCATCACCGGTGTCGTAACCCTCCGGCTGCTCTCCCACGACCAGAGTTCGCATATTGATACTGGCCATGAAATCGGCGGGGCCGAACACCAACGTCTGCACCCGGGGGCTCGCGGTGGCGATCTCGTCGATATTGCGCAGGCCGAGCGCGTTCTCGATCTGCGGCTCTATACCGATCCGGCCGGGTTCCAGACTGTTGGCCCGTTCCAACTGACTCAGCAGCAGATCCAGGGCCCGCACCTGGCCCGCGTCGATGACCTTGGGCAGCAGGATGGCGTCGAGGGCGGTGCCGGCGCCGTCGACCACGGAGATGACATCGGCGTAGGTCCAGGCGGTGGTCCAGTCGTTCACCCGCACCACCCGCAGCTGCTCGCCCCATCCGGAATCGTTGAGGGCGGCCACGATATTGGCGCGGGCGGCGACCTTCGCGCCGGGGGCGACGGCGTCCTCCAGGTCCAGAAACACCTCGTCGACGGGCAGGCCCTTGGCCTTGGCGATCATCGTCGGATTGCTGCCCGGCACGGCGAGCACGGAACGGCGTGGCTTCATCACACTCCTGTCGTCGGCCCTGTGCGGCCCGGGAACCTCTAGCCTGGCCGTATGGCAGCGACCAGGGTGTATGTCGCCAGACTGGCCGGTCTGGCGGTGTTGGGGCCGGACGGCGAGTCTATCGGCCGTGTCCGCGACGTCGTGGTGGCCGTCCGCTACGACCGGCAGCAGCCGCAGGTACACGGGCTCGTGGTGGAGTTGCCGACCCGGCGACGGATCTTCGTGCCCATGCTGCGGGTGACCTCGATCGAACCCGGCGCGGTCGCCCTCAATACCGGCACCGTCAACCTGCGCAGATTCGCCCAGCGTCCCGGAGAGCTGCTGGCGCTGGCGCAGATCGTGGATTCCGCGGTGCGGGTGGACGACCCGGATCTGCCCGACCTGGCCGGGGTGGACGTCTTCGTCACCGACCTCGGTATCGAACAGACCCGGACCCGCGACTGGCGGGTGTGCCGGGTCGCGGTCCGCGGCCACCGACGGCTCGGCCGGCGCCGCACCGTGCATGTGGTGGATTGGACCCACATCGGCGGTCTCACCCCGTACGAGATCGGCCGGCCGGGACAGGACGTCACCGTCCTGCTGGAACAGTTCGAGGGCCTGCGCGCCGCCGATGTCGCGCATTTGCTGCGCGAGTTGCCGGTGAAACGACGGCTGGAGGCGGCCGTCGCGCTCGACGACGAACGGCTCGCCGATGTGATCCAGGAGCTGCCCCGAGACAACCAGCTGGAACTGATCGGCCATCTGGACATCGCCCGGGCCGCCGACGTCTTGGAGGCCATGGACCCCGACGACGTGGCCGACCTGCTGGGCGAATTGTCCGAAGGCGAGGCCGAATCGCTGCTGACCGTGATGGATCCGCAGGAGTCCGAGCCGGTGCGCCGGCTGCTGGAGCATTCCCCGGATACGGCGGGCGGCCTGATGACGCCCCAGCCGGTGATCGTCACTCCCGCGACGACGGTCGCCGAAGCGCTGGCCCGGGTGCGCAATCCCGATTTGACCCCCGCGCTGGCGTCGATGGTGTTCGTGGTGCGGCCTCCGACCGCCACCCCCACCGGGCGCTACATGGGCTGCGTCCATCTGCAGCAGCTGCTGCGGGAACCGCCCGCCCACCTGGTGGGCGGAATCCTCGACACCGACCTGGCCCCGCTGCGTCCCGATGCCGCGCTCACCGCCGTGACCCGTTATTTCGCCGCATACAACCTGGTGTGCGGGCCGGTGGTGGATGATCAGAGCCATCTACTCGGCGCGGTGAGCGTGGACGATGTGCTCGACCATCTGCTGCCCACGGACTGGCGGGAGGACGAGGAACTGTACGAAGGAGTGGGCGGCCGTGACTGACCCGGGTATCACCGACAAGAGCGTGGGCGGGCGGACTGCCCGGCAGCGACTGGAGACACCGGTCGAATCACGGTTCCGATTCGACTGGGACGCCGAGGCATTGGCCCGCGGCAGCGAGCGAATCGCCCGGTTCCTGGGCACCGGCCGCTATCTCGCGTTGCAGACGGTGGTGGTGCTCGTCTGGATCGTGCTCAACGTGTTCGCCATCTCGCTGCGCTGGGACCCATACCCGTTCATCCTGCTCAACCTGGCCTTCTCCACCCAGGCCGCCTATGCCGCACCGCTGATCCTGCTGGCGCAGAACCGGCAGGACAACCGTGACCGAATATCGCTGGAAGAGGACCGACTGCGCGCCGCGCAGACCAAGGCCGATACGGAATTCCTGGCCCGAGAACTCGCCGCGCTGCGACTCGCCGTGGGCGAGGTGGCCACTCGCGACTACCTCCGCCGCGAACTGGACGATGTCCACACCGCGCTGGGGCGGATCGAGGCTGCGGCGAAAGGTGATTCGGTGTACGAGCCGGATAAGGCGACCAAGATCGCACGCAAGAAAAGCTCCGGCCGCAAGCCCTCTTCTGTCTCGGTTTCACCGCCTCGAGCGGATGGCTGACCGGAAATCCGCAACTTGCTCCTGACCGCTAGGTAACCTGGATCACGTTGTCCTGAGCCGGCCCCCGGACGATGTCCGAGACGGTTGCTCTCCAGCGACGTAGAGGATTGGTGTTGCCGAATGCGGATACCTACCCCTGTTGCAATGTCGGCTCTGGTCATGGCAGGCCTGGTAGCTGGTGGTTCTGCGGCACATATCGGCAGTCCGTCCGCCCCTCCGAAGGCTCAGGGGGCCCGCCACGCCGAGGCGGACGACGCGGCTCGCGCGGCCGACGAGAAGGCCGCCGAGGCCAAAGTGGCCCAGACACTTGGCATGCTGCCGGTCGAACCGGAACCCCCGCGCAAACTGCGGGCCCTGCGCCCGGCTCCCGCCGACGGGATTCCCCCGTTCGCCGGCACTGTTCCGCTGCACACCCTCAACTTCCCGCGAAGCGGTGGCGCGCTCGGTATTCCGGAAATCGTGCTGGCCGCCTACCGCAATGCCGAACTGGCCATGCGGTCGACGATGCCCGGCTGCGGTCTGTCCTGGAGTCTGCTCGCCGCTATCGGCCGAATCGAATCCGGGCACGCGAACAACGGCCGTACCGACGCCGCCGGAACGACCACCACCCCCATCCTCGGCCCCGCCCTGGATGGCACCCTACCCGGCAACGAGGTCATCCGAGCGCCCGACGGCAGCTATGTGCGCGCCCTCGGCCCCATGCAGTTTCTGCCCGAGACCTGGGCCCACTACCAGGCCGACGGCAATGCCGACGGCCGCGCCGACCCGCACAACGTCTTCGACGCCGCCCTGGCCGCCGGAAAATACCTGTGCTCGGGTGGACTGAATCTGCGTGATCCGCAACAGGAATTGCGCGCCGTCCTGCGCTACAACAACTCGATGTCCTACGCGGCCAATGTTTTGAGCTGGTCGCTCGCCTACCGCACCGGCGGCGGCCCGTCGGCCGTACCGATCACCCCCGATGTCATCCCGCCCGGCAGCTCCCCCACCCCTCTCGGCCCCGGTACCGATATGACCGCCGTCGACACCCGAACGGCCACCACCAACGAGGCACCGCCGCCGGTACCACCCGTCATCCCCACGACCCCGCAGCAGCCGATGATCCACATCCCCGGCCTGCCGCCCATCCCCTGCGGCGTCCTCTGCCCACCGGCCCCCGGTGCTCCGAACGCCGAACCCGAGGTGCTTCCCGCCCCCGCCCGCCCCGACACCCCCGCCGTACCGCCCGGCAATTCCCCGGCCCCCGCACCCGAACACTCCGACCCCTCGGCGGCCCCGCCGGCCCCCGAGGGCACCCAACCCGCACCGACCCCGCCGCCCGCGCCGACTCTCTCCCTCCCGTTCGGCATCGTCGTCCCTCTCCCGCAGGCTCCCGCACCGGCCCCGACCGAACAGATCCCGCCGCCGCCGTGAGGGCACCCCGCTTCCGCCACGCCGCCTCTGGTTACGCCAAAAATCCTGAACCAAACCTTTTTTCGATCACAGAGGGGTAACAAATACATCTCGGATGCGGTAGCCTTCCCCTACTCAGATCACGAGGAGCTAACGAATCCGGCCTCCGTGCAGCTGAGTGCAAGTGTGTTCGATGGAAGGTCACTGCACGTGGGGCGTCACCGTAAACAAACACCTGCCACCATTTCCCGCAGTTCCATTCTGGCGCTCACCGGATTGGTCCCCGCAAGTGTCGTGGCGGTCAATGCCACCGCGGCCGTGAACACCGATCCGACCGCGGCAACGGTGCAGATGCATTTACCGAGCGCGGACTCCGATAAACCGGACGCCTCGATGGCGGCGGCGGAGCGGCCCGTGGTCGACGAGAACGCGGTGCACGCCATGGCCAAACAGTCGCGCAGCGTCGAACCCGAGATCAAAACCGTTGCGCGACCCGCGGGTCGGCCACGGGCCGAACTGCCGCCGGGGCATATGGGTATTCCCGGTATCGCCAACGCCGCCTATACCTCCGCCGAGCAGATCCTGGCCGAGGAGAATCCCGAGTGCGGAATGTCGTGGACGATGCTGGCCGGTATCGGCCGGGTCGAATCCACGCATATGTTCGACGGTCGGGCCGACGCCGAAGGCAACGCGCTCGAACCGGTCTACGGACCGGCCCTGGACGGCAGCCTATCGGGCAACAATGTCATCTCCGACTCCGATGGCGGCGCCCTCGACGGTATCGCCGGCTACGACCGCGCGGTCGGACCCATGCAGTTCCTGCCCGAGACCTGGGCGCGTTACGGCGCCGACGGCAACGGCGACGGTATCGCCGATCCACAGAACTACTACGACGCGACGCTGACCGCGGGCAAATATCTGTGCGACGGCGGACTGAACATGCGCGATGTGAGCCAGCAGACCCGCGCGATCCTGCGCTACAACCACTCCATGGCCTACGTCGCCAATGTCATGGCCTGGGCCAACTCCTACAACACCGGCGTAACCCCCCACCCGTCGGAACTCCCCCGCATCCACTAACCGGTTCTTCGGCCCCCGCGCCGCCGAAGGCGGCGCCATCGAACACGGCTAGACTCGGCGGTATGCCAGTGGTAACGGAAGCGGAGGTGCGGGGCGCTCTCGCGAAGGTTGACGACCCGGAGATCCGTAAGCCGATCACCGAACTGGGCATGGTGAAGAGCATCCGGATCGGTGACGACAGCAGTGTGCACATCGATGTCTACCTGACGACGGCCGGCTGTCCGCTGCGCACCGAGATCACTCAGCGTGTCACCAAGGCGGTCGCCGATGTGCCCGGGGTGGGTCCGGTCACGGTCGACCTCGATGTGATGAGTGATGAACAGCGCACCGAGCTGCGCAGGCAGCTGCGCGGTGATTCGGCCGATCCGGTGATTCCGTTCGCCCAGCCCGGTTCGCTGACTCGGGTATATGCGGTGGCCTCCGGTAAGGGCGGGGTCGGCAAGTCCAGCGTCACCGTCAACCTGGCCGCGGCCATGGCCGCATGTGGGCTTTCGGTCGGGGTACTCGACGCCGATATCTACGGTCACTCCATTCCGCGCATGCTCGGCACCGATGCCCGCCCCACCCAGGTGGAGCGGATGATCATGCCGCCGACCGCGCACGACGTGCGAATGATCTCGATCGCCCAGTTCACTCGGGGCAACACCCCGGTGGTGTGGCGCGGCCCGATGCTGCATCGGGCTCTGCAACAGTTCCTCGCCGATGTGTTCTGGGGCGATCTGGACATTCTGCTGCTGGACCTGCCTCCCGGCACCGGTGATGTGGCGATCTCCATCGCCCAGCTGATTCCGAACGCCGAGATCCTGGTAGTCACCACACCGCAGCCGGCGGCCGCCGAGGTCGCCGAACGCGCCGGGGCCATCGCCTTGCAGACTCGGCAGCGCATCGCCGGAGTGGTGGAGAACATGTCCTGGCTGGATCTTCCGGATGGCACGCGGATGGATCTGTACGGTTCCGGCGGCGGGCAGGCCGTCGCCGACCGGCTCACCCGCGCGGTCGGCGCCGAGGTCCCGTTGCTCGGCCAGATCCCGATCGAGCAGGCGCTGCGCGAGGCGGGTGACGAGGGCACCCCGATCGTCCTGCGCGATCCGGCCAATCCGGCCGCCGTCGCCCTCCGTGAGGTTGCCGAGAAACTCGCCGTACGCCGTCGGGGGCTGGCCGGTATGTCGCTGGGTATCGACACCACCCGGCATCTGTGAGGCCCGGCACGGTGTCGGGTGTCGGCGACGCTTAATATGCTCGGCGCATGCTCACCCTGCTGCTGTACGTATTGATCGTCGGCCTGGTCGCCGCGGTGCTGTTCCTCGTGGCCAGTGCCGTGTTCGGCCGCTCGGAGGAGCTCGGTCCACTACCCGAGGGGACGACGGCCACGGTGCTGCCGGTCGAGGGGATCACCGGGGCGGATGTCCGGGCGTTGCGCTTCCAGCAGGTGTTTCGCGGATACAAGGCCGGCGAGGTGGATTGGGCCCTGTCCCGGCTGGCGGCCCGTATCGACGAACTCCAGGCTCAACTGGCCGAGGCGCGCGCTGCCGCGCATCCGGTCCCGCCCAATGGATCCGAGGCATCATGAACCCCGAGGACCGAGTGCGCTGCCCGTGGTCGGTGGACTCCCAGATCTACCGGGACTATCACGACCAGGAGTGGGGTCGTCCACTGCACGGTGACGACGCGCTGTTCGAACGACTGTGTCTGGAAACCTTCCAGGCGGGCCTGTCCTGGATCACGATCCTGCGCAAACGACCCGCGTTCCGGGCTGCCTTCGACGGGTTCACCATCGGGCGGGTGGCCGAGTTCGACCAGGCGGATCGGGAGCGGCTGTTGGCCGATGCCGGGATCGTGCGCAACCGCGCCAAAGTCGAGGCGTGTATCGCGAACGCGAAGGTGGCACGGGATCTCGATATCGGGCTCGACGAACTGCTGTGGTCGTTCGCGCCGCCGCCGCGCCCGCGTCCACGCGCCCTTGCCGACATTCCCGCGATAACCCCCGAATCCACCGCCCTGGCAAAGGAATTGAAGCGACGCGGGTTTCGTTTTGTCGGCCCCACCACGGCGTATGCCCTTATGCAGGCCACCGGAATGGTGGACGATCACCTCGCCGAGTGCTGGGTGGACAGTACTACCTGAGGCGATGACCGAGCGGTTACATTTCGACGTCAGGTATCCGGCCGATCCGGCGATAGGGAAGAATAGATCAGGTGCAGCCCGCAGATGTCGGCGGGCCGCACGGTTGGCAACAACCGCAAGATCCGAGCAAGTGCGCAGCATACCGCGCAGATCTGGAGGGAGCAGAGGATGGCGGCCATGAAGCCCCGCACCGGGGACGGTCCCCTCGAGGCAACCAAGGAAGGGCGTGGGATCGTCATGCGGGTCCCGCTCGAGGGTGGCGGGCGTCTGGTCGTAGAGCTCACGCCGGATGAAGCCGCGGCTCTCGGTGACGAACTGAAGAGTGTCACCAGCTAGACCCATCGACCATTCGGCGCTCGCGGCGGTCGCGGACGCGTTGGCCTGTCCGGAATGCGCCGGCGCCCTGCATCCCCTCGAGGGTCGGCTGCGGTGCGAGAACGGGCACAGTTTCGATATCGCCCGCCAGGGCTATATCAGTCTGCTCACCGGCAGCGCCACCAACATGACCGGCGATACCGCCGCCATGTTGGATGCCCGCGCGGCATTTCAGGGCGGCGGCCATTTCGCCCCGATCGCCGATGCCGTGATCGGGGTCCTCGCCGTACCCGGGATACCGGCCGCGGACCCGTTGATCCTGGAAGTCGGCGCGGGCACGGGGTACTACTCGGCCCGGGTGCTCGACGCGCTGCCGCGGGCGCGCGGGATCGCCCTGGACGTATCCAAATTCGCGGGACGGCGTTGTGCGCGCGTCCACCCGCGAGCCGCCGCCGTGGTGGCCGACGCCTGGCGCGGACTGCCGATCCGCGCCGCGGCCCTGGACGCGGTGCTGTCGGTCTTCGCCCCGCGCAATCCCGCCGCGGTCGCCGCTTCCCTCGGCCCGCACGGCCGCTACGCGGTGGTCACCCCCACCACCCGCCATCTCGGTGAGCTGATCCGTCCACTCGGTATGGTCCAGGTCGACCCGGACAAGGACCGGCGGCTCGCCGAGAGTATGGCGGGATATTTCGAGCTCGAAGACCGCACCACGGTCGAGTATCCGATGAGGCTCGCCCGCGCCGATATGGCCCATGTGGTGGCGATGGGGCCGTCCGCCCATCACGCGCTATCCGTGGCGGAGCGGGTCGAGACGTTGCCCGAGCCGTGGGAAGTGACCGCTTCGGTTACCGTGCGCCTCTACCGCCGACGATGAGCCGGCCCGGGCATGCCCCGCGTGTTCCGTGACAAACCTCGCCGCGCCGGTGGCCGACCGGTGAGGCGACGGTAAACGCATTGGTATACAGGGCAATCCATTTGCCACACGCAACTTACGGCCCGGCAACGACCGGATGGTGTCCTTGTTCCATGCGGATGCCGACACTGTTCCAGAAGCGGAAAACCATCAATATCTTCGATCGGATCGGCGGATATGAGGCACTCGAAGCCGTCGTCGCCGATTTCTACACACGCGTACTCGCCGACGACGAATTGTTCGGTTTCTTCACCGGCACCAATATGGCGAGGTTGAAGGGCAAACAGGTTGAATTCTTCGCGGCCGCGCTCGGCGGCCCCGACCCGTACACCGGTGCACCGATGAAGCAGGTCCACCAGGGTCGGGGAATCACCATGCACCATTTCGGACTGGTGGCCGGACATCTGAAGGACTCGCTGGCCGCGGCGGGAGTGCCCGCGGAGACCATCGAGGAGATCATCGCAGCCATCGCGCCGCTGGCCGACGATATCGCTTCGAACGCCTCGGTCGGCTCGGCGTAACGGTCGGCCGCGCCGGGCCGCTCGGGTCACGGCTTGCGGACGCGGTCGTAGATCCGCAGGGTCTGTTCGGCGATATGAGACCAGTCGAACTCGGCGATGGCACGTGTCCGGCCGGCGGCTCCGAACTCGGCCGACCGGTCGGGGTCGGCGGCGAGCTCGTTCACCGCCGCCGCCAGACCCCGCTCGTAGGCGGCGGGGTCGGCGGCGTCGTAGCGCACCAGCCGGCCCGTGCGGTTGTCGACGACGACCTCCGGGATACCACCGACATCGGAGGCGACCACCGCCGTACCGCAGGCCATGGCCTCCAGGTTGACGATGCCCAATGGCTCGTAGACCGAGGGGCAGATGAACACGGTCGCGGCTGCCAGCACCTGCCGGACCTGCTCGGTGGACAGCATCTGCCGCACCCAGAACACGTTCCCCCGCTGTCGGCGCAGTTCGGTGACCGCATCGGCGACCTCGACCGCCAGCTCCTCGGTGTCGGGCAGACCCGCACACAGCACCAACTGGATATCAGGGTCCATCTCGTGTGCCGCGGCCAGCAGATGCGCGACACCCTTCTGTCGGGTGATCCGCCCCACGAACGCCGCCATCGGGCGGTCGGACCGCACCCCGAGGTCGGCGAGGATGGAGGGACCCTCCGCGGGCGGCGGACCGGGATGCCAGGCCGCCGAGTCGATGCCGTTGTGCACTACGTACACCCGGTCCGGGTCGAGCCCCGGATAGGCGTCCAGCACGTCGCGGCGCATCCACGCACTCACCGCGATAACGGCGTCGGCGGATTCGATCGCGGTGCGTTCCGACCATGACGACAGGCGATAGCCGCCGCCGAGCTGTTCGGCCTTCCACGGCCGCCGCGGCTCCAGCGAATGGGCGGTCAGCACATGCGGGATGCCGTAGAGGGTGGCGGCGAGGTGCCCGGCCAGGCCGGTGTACCAGGTATGCGAATGCACGACGTCCACTTCCCCGACGGCGTCGGCCATCCGTAGTTCGGTGGACATCATCTGCACGGCCGCGTTGGCGGCATAGAGGGCGGGGTCCGGGCCGTGCACCACCGCGTCCGTGCGTGACACGCCCATGCAGTGCACCGTCACATCACACAAGTACCGCAGTCGGCCCACCAGTTCGGTGACGTGCACGCCCGCCCCGCCGTACACCTCCGGCGGATACTCCCGGGTCAGCACGGCCACCCGCAGCCACTCCAGGTCGAACGGATCCACCGCCGCACGCTCACCATCCGTGCCGGAATTCACGAGATTCAACGTAGACGCTGCCGGCGGCACGGGCCACCACGGGCCGGGCGGTTGGGTAGTTTGAAAGCGTGAGGAGCCAGCCGCACGTACTCGGAATCGTGCTCGCCGGTGGCGAGGGCAAGCGACTCTTTCCACTCACCGCCGACCGGGCCAAACCGGCCGTTCCGTTCGGCGGCGCCTACCGCCTCATCGACTTCGTTCTCAGCAATCTCGTCAACGCCGGTTTTATGCGGGTCTGTGTGCTCACACAGTACAAATCGCATTCCCTGGACCGGCATATCTCGCAGACCTGGCGCCTGTCCGGTTTCGCCGGCGAATACATAACCCCCGTGCCCGCCCAGCAGCGACTCGGTCCGCGCTGGTACACCGGCAGCGCCGACGCGATCATGCAATCGCTGAACCTCATCTACGACGAGGATCCCGACTACATCGTCGTATTCGGCGCCGACCACGTATACCGAATGGACCCGGAGCAGATGGTCGCCCACCATATCGATTCCGGCGCCGGGGTCACGGTGGCCGGTATCCGGGTGCCGCGCAGCCAGGCGAGCGCTTTCGGCTGTATCGACTCCGACGAATCCGGCCGCATCATCGGTTTCCTGGAAAAACCGACGCATCCGCCGGGAATTCCCGACGACCCGAATATGACCTTCGCGTCCATGGGCAACTATGTGTTCACCACCAAGGTTCTGGTGGATTCGATCAAGGCCGATGCGGAGAATCCCGACTCCGACCACGATATGGGCGGCGATATCATTCCGTACCTGGTCGCCGAGGGCCGGGCCGCCGTCTACGATTTCGCCGCCAATGAAGTCCCGGGGGCCACCGACCGCGACCGCGGTTACTGGCGGGATGTCGGCACCATCGACGCCTTCTACGAGGCGCATATGGACCTGGTGTCGGTACAGCCGGTGTTCAACCTCTACAACCGGCACTGGCCGATCCGCGGCGCCGCCGAGAACCTGCCGCCGGCGAAATTCGCCAAGGGCGGGTTGGCACAGGAGGCGATTGTCGGCGCGGGCAGCATTCTGTCGGCGGCGACGGTCCGCAATTCGGTGCTCAGCGCCAATGTGGTGGTCGACGAGGGGGCCACCGTGGAGGGCAGTGTGCTGATGCCGGGGGTGCGGATCGGGCGGGGAGCGGTGGTGCGGCGGGCGATCCTGGACAAGAACGTCATGGTGTCGGAGGGCGAGATCATCGGGGTCGACCCGGAGCGCGACCGCGGCCGCTTCGCCATCAGCAACGGTGGTGTGGTCACCGTCGGCAAGGGGACCTGGGTCTGAGCGTGACCGGCAGGCGATCGGCCGGTGACCGCTCGCACGTCGGTGCGCCCCCGTTCATACGGAACGGGGGCGCACCGGTACGAGGTGCGTCGGATCAGCGCAGATCGCGTCCCCGCACCCCGCCCAGTCCCGCCGCCAACAGCACGGCGGCAAGAGCGAGGACCGCGATCACGGGCGTGGCGGTGAACTCCGAGCCCGGGACCTTCGGCGCGTGACCGAACGGGTCCAGGTCACGGAACCACTGCGGGGCGCCGGAGATCGAGCCGAGCAGAAACACCGCGATCGCGGCGGTGAGCAACCCCCACGCCAGCGGGGTCCAGCGCGGGGCCAGTCCGAACAGGGCGATGGTGATCGCGGCGAACAACCAGATGGCGGGCAGTTGCACCAGCGCGGCGGCCAGTACTCCCGGCAGCTTCCCGCCGATATCGTCGGCGGCGATCCCGTAGACCAGCCCGCCCAGCACCGCGGCGGTCACCATGATGACCACCGGACCGCCCAGCGCGAACACCAGATGCGAGGCCACCCAGCGGACCCGCCCGACCGCGCCGGTGAGCACGGATTCGGCGTGTCCGCCGTTCTCCTCGCCGAACAGCCGCAGCGACGCGGAAATGGCATAGGCCGCACCCGCGACACCGAGCATCGTGAAGGCGTAGTTGACGAACGAGTCCTCGAGCGAGTCGGTGCCGCCCATTCTGGTGATCAGCTCGCGCAGGGTTTCGTTGCTGCCGAAGCTGTCGCCGATACCGTTCACGACACTGCCGATCACCAGGCCGTACAGGCCGACACCGATGGTCCAGGCCAGCAGCGTGCCCCGCTGCAGCCGGACCGCCAGGCCGAGCGGTCCGGTCAGCGTGGGCCCGGCCTCGGGCCGACCCGGCCGCTCGGCGATGAGCCCCGCACCCACGTCACGCCGGCGCAGCAGCGCGTAGGCCGTGACGATCAGTACCACGAGCAGCGTCAGATGCAGCAACAGCACCCACCACCGGTCACCCGCGTACGGCCGCACCTGTAGCGACCAACCCTGGGGAGACAGCCAGGTCAGGGGGCTCACCGGCCCGTCACCCGCCTGCGCGTCGCCGACGGCACGCAGCGTGTAGGTCACGCCCAGCACCGCGAAACCGAGTCCTCGCGCCAACCGGGCACCAGAACTGACCTGTGCCGTCACCGCCGCGACACCGGCGAACACCATGCCGGAGGCCGCGAGCGCGAGTCCGAAGGCCAGCGAGCCGCTTGCCGGAACATCCGAGGCGGCCAGGCTCACCGTGCCGAGCAGGCCGGTCGCCAGCGCACCACCGAAGGCCAGGATCAGGGCGGCCGTCAGGTTCGCGTACCGGCCCACCGCCGTGGAGCCCATGATCTCGCCACGGCCCGTCTCCTCCTCGGCCCTGGTGTGCCGGATCACCGTGAGAATGGTCGCCACCGCGATCAGGGTGTGGAACATTCCTGCTTTCCAGACCCCGGCGGCGCCGAGGGAGGTGTTGTAGACGGGCCCGTACATGGCCAGCTGGGCCGGGCTCGCCAGCACGGTGGCGGCGAACGAGGCACGGTCCGCCTCGGTCGGGTACACCGAGGCGATACTGGCGATGTAGACCCCGCCCAGCGGCAGCGACAGCAGCAGGATCCACAACGGCGCCACGATCCGATCGCGGCGCAGGTACAACCGCAGCAGCCGGGTTGTTCCGGCGAAGCCCATACGGGTGGGTGGCGTATCGAATACGCGGTGCCGTGTTCCCGCGATCGCGGTGGTCATTTCGTCACCTTCTGCAGTTCGCCGGCCTCGCGGCCGTTGACCGAGTAATGGCGCATGAACAGCTCTTCCAGAGTCGGTGGCCGGCTGATCAGGCTCCTCACCCCGGTATCGCCGAGCACGCGGATCAGTCCGGCGAGGTGCTCGCTGTCGACCTGGCAGCTCAGGGTGTGATCGTCCAGGCGAACGTCGGCGACGCCGGGCAGGGCCGCGATATCACCGGGATCGCCGGTCAGTTCGGCGGTGATGGAGGTGCGGCTCAGATGCCGCATCGACGCCAGTGTCCCGCTCTCCACGGTGCGTCCGGCGCGGATGATGGTGACCCGCTCGCACAGCTTTTCCACCTCGGACAGGATGTGGCTGGACAACAGCACGGTCGCGCCGCGTTCGGTCGCCTCGGCAACACATTCGCCGAAGACCTGCTCCATCAGCGGGTCCAGACCCGAGGTCGGCTCGTCCAACAGCAGCAGTTGGGCGTGGGAGGAGAAGGCGGAGACCAGCGCGACCTTCTGCCGGTTGCCCTTGGAGTATGTCCGGGCCTTTTTGCGAGGATCGAGTTCGAAGCGTTCGATCAGCTCGGCCCGTCGCCCGGTGTCGAGACCGCCGCGCATCGTGGCGAGCAGGTCGATGATCTCGCCGCCGCTCAGCGACGGCCACAGTGTGACATCGCCGGGGACGTAGGCGATTTCGCGGTGCAATGCCACCGCGTCGGCCCACGGGTCCCGCCCCAGCATCCGCACCTCGCCGGAAGTACGCGACAGCAGGCCGAGCAGGACCCGGATGGTGGTGGACTTGCCCGCTCCGTTGGGCCCGAGGAAACCATGGATCTCGCCCGCGAAGACCTCCAGGTCGAGCCCGTCGAGTGCACGGACCTGCCCGAAGTGTTTGTGCAGATCTCGGATGTGGATTGCCGAAACCATCGAATCTCCTTGTGGGAAAAGAGAAATAAGGTAGTTGTAAAGTCCCGTTGCGCCCCCATATGGAGCGCGTCCGTCCGGCTCGGCGCCCGGTCAGTGCCTGTCGGTCGCCGAGTCGGCCTCGCGGTCGGGGCCGGCCGGACCGCCTCCGAGCGGGGGCGTCCCGTGCTCGGTGGACAGCGGGTCGGCGTCCGGCGCCCATGAACCGTGGTCGTAGCCCGCGGAGAGCAGAGTGTCCATCATCGACGAATCGGTGAGCAGGCCCTCGGTGAAGACCTCGAGGGCGGGCAGCATCATCTGGTCGGCGTATTCCCGCAACGCCTTGCGGTAGTCGACGGGACCGTCGCCCTGGGTGTGCAGTTGCAAGAACAGCAGCATGCCGCCACCGTTCGCCGTGGCGAGATAACGGGCCATCGCCTTCAGGTCCCGCGGCCTGCGCATGACGCCGTTGGCGATACCCACGTCCAGATACTGTTCCACGTCGGCGACCATGCGTTCGAACAGCGAACCGGCGAGGCCGCCACCGGCCTGGAAGCTGCGCACCACGTAGGCGATAACCGGAGCGAACTCCTCGATCTCCGCCAATTGGTGTAGCAGATTGCCGCTGGACGGCTGGTTGAAATAACTCATCTTCGAGTCACGGATAACCCCCAACACGTAGTCGTCGCATTCTCGACGCAGCCCGTCCTTGGAGCCGAAATGGTGGTTGACCAATCCGGGGGAGACGCCGGCCGCGGCCGCGATGGCGCGGACCCCGATGCCGAACCCTCGTTCACCGAACAGCGCGACCGCCGTGTCGCGGATACGGGCCCGGGCATTCAGGTCATCGGTTGAACGCATGTTCAGTACGTTAAACACTCGTTCAGTCACTGGGCAAGGGGGTACTCCGTAGAGATTCCGTAAAGACGCTTCGACCGACGGACGGCGCGACAACGACCGGTGGGAGGCACCGGCCGGCGGCCCCTCTCACCCGGCCGTGGCACCGTGAGCGGTCTTCGCTACCCCTTCGAGGCGCAGAGCAGGCCGTCGCCGACCGGGATGAGCACGCTGGTCAGCATGGGGTCCTCGGCTATGGTCCGGGTGGCCTCCCGAACCGCCTGAGTGGTCGCGTCCCGCTGCGCCGGGTCGGGAACCCGACCCCCCAGTAGGGCGTTGTGCAACAGGAGCGCGCCGCCCGGCCGGAGCAGTCGGACGGCCTCGGTCAGATACTGGGCGCATTCGATCGGCGCCGCGTCCACGAACACCAGGTCATAGACCCCGTCGGCCAGGCGCGGGAGCACATCCAGCGCCTGGCCGTTGATCATCCTGGTGCGGGCGGGCGGAATGGCGGCGGCGCGGAACGCCTTCTTTGCGGCCCGCTGGTGTTCCGGCTCGAGGTCGATGGTGGTGAGCGTCCCGTCCTCACGCATACCGTCGAGCAGCCACAGGCCGCTGATCCCGGCACCGGTCCCCACCTCGACCACCGCCCGCGCGTCGACGAGCTGGGCATACATACTCAGCAGCGCCCCGACCGACGGCGCCACCGGCGCGACGCCCAGTTCGGTGGCCCGCTCGCGGGCGATGACGAGGACCTCGTCCTCCACGACGGATTCCTCCACGTAGGCGAGATTTCGCTCCAGGTTCGATGCCACGCCCATGAGGCTATGCCAATCGGCGGAAAGCGGGTCGAAACATTCTCAGGTGTCCCTCAGGATCTGCATACCCCAGCCATATCGGGGAAGGAGACAGTAGTGACCACGCAAGACCAGTCGACCGACCGGCGCGGGAACAACGACGAGCCAAGAGATGGTTGTACCCGCCGACGGCGTTCCGAGACCCGGACCGCCGTATGCGACCCTGCGCCTCGGTCCCGAGTAGGAGGTACCCCACATCCACATGGTCGATGCGGCGCGCGAGTATACTGGCCCGTCCGAACTGCCCCGGGCCCGCCGATCGGCAGTATTCACCGGCTCCGAGCACCCGCTCCCCGGTGAGGACAGGGCACTGACCGAAGAGGATACGACACTGCCCTGGGAGGAGACCACAGTGTCCGAATGGGATACCGGCATGGCGGACGGTCCCGACAACGCCGGCGCCACGGCCATCGACGCGCACCACGACCCGAGCGAAACCGGCCGGTTCGCCGCGGCAGGGGACGCCATGGATATGGCGGACCTGTCCGGTCTGGGCGAACTCACCGGAACCGCTGCCTTCGACGCCACCGGCGACCCCTCGGCCATGCCCAGCTGGGACGACCTGGTCCGGGAACACGCCGACCGGGTCTACCGACTGGCGTATCGCCTCTCCGGTGATCCCCAGGACGCCGAAGACCTCACCCAGGAGACCTTCATCCGGGTCTTCCGGTCGCTGTCGAACTACCAGCCGGGCACCTTCGAGGGCTGGCTGCACCGCATCACCACCAACCTCTTCCTGGACATGGTCCGGCGCCGCAGCCGCATCCGGATGGAAGCGCTGCCCGAGGACTACGAGCGGGTTGCCGCCGACGGCCCCGGCCCCGAGCAGGTCTTCCACGATGCCCGACTCGACCCCGATCTCCAATCCGCGCTGGACTCGCTGGCTCCGGAATTCCGTGCCGCGGTCGTGCTGTGCGATATCGAAGGACTGTCCTACGAGGAGATCGGCGCGACGCTCGGCGTGAAACTGGGAACCGTGCGCAGTCGTATCCATCGTGGTCGACAGGCATTGCGCGACTACCTTGCGCATAATGGGTCACAGGAGAGGTTCGCCGCCGAGGCGAACCCCGGGTGATTCGACGCCGGACGACGTCGGCGCCCGCCGATCAGCGATGTCGGTTGGGAAGGATGAGCACCGAATGAGTGACGACTTCGGTATGTCGAGTCCTCGTTCACCGCGGTTCCGCTCCACCGAGCATCTGGCGAGCGAGGCCATCGCCGCCTATGTGGACGGCGAACTGCGGATGAACGCGTATATGCGTGCCGCGCAGCATCTTTCCCTGTGCCCGGAATGCGCGGCCGAGGTGGAAGCCCAGCAGCAGGCACGGATCGCGCTGCGCCGGGCCGGTCAGGTGTCGGTACCCGCAGGGCTGCACGACAGCTTGACCCGCATCCCGCTGGCCGAACTTCCCGGTGGCGGAAAACCCGGCACTCCCGCCGGAAGCCCTCGTAACGAGGCAGTTTTCGGTTTCCTGAGCGAGTCGTTCACCGCCACCTTCGACAGCAGGCGGTGGACAGCGTGGTGGCGCAAGTAGAGTTTGGCGAGTGACCTCCGAATCGACGCACAACACACCGGCCGAGAACCCGGATTCGGCGGCCAACAACGGCAATCTACGGCCGGCCGGCGCGCCGGTGCTGGCCCCGCGACCGGTCTACCGCCCGCATGTGGACACGCATACCGCACAGGCGTTCCGCCGCCCGGCCGGCCAGTCCGGTCCGTTCGGGCCACACCCTTCCCGTTCCGAGGCTCCGAGCAACACGCCCCCGGTGGTATCCGGTGCTCCGCCGGAGGCGGTTCTGGCCGAGGCGTTCGGGCGTCCACCGGGCTCCACCGAACTTCTGCAGCGTGATCCGGATGCCGTCGGCGATGCCGAGCCCACCGCGGGTCCGGCCAACCCGTGGCGCGACCCGAGCACCGGGGCCCGCCTGGGCGCCCCCGCGCTGCCCACCGCCCCGGAGACGGTCGCGCCCCGGGCGGAGAAGCTGTCCGCCCGAGAGGTTCTCTTCGGCTCCCGCGTCGCCCCCAAGGCGCTGGCGGTACTCGCCGCGATCGCTCTGGGAATCGGTCTGATCGGCGGTCTGGTCGGGCGGCTGACCGCGGAAACCGCCTCCGTCCTCACCTCGCGCAGGGTCACCCTCGAACAGAGTGACGGCGAGCGGCCACACGGGCAGATCGCCCAGGTCGCGGATGCGGTCCTGCCCTCGGTGGTCTCGATCCGCACCACTGTCGGAGACAATGGGGCCACCGGGTCGGGTGTGGTCATCGACGGTGCCGGCTATATCGTCACCAACAACCACGTCATCTCGATGGCCGCCCAGGACCAGTCCAATCGAGCGACCATCCAGGTCAGCTTTTCCGACGACACCCGCGTGCCCGCGAAGATCGTGGGCCGGGATCCGAAAACGGACCTGGCCGTGCTCAAGGTAGATGTGAAAAATCTCACTGTGGCGCAGCTGGGCAAATCCGATGATGTCCAGGTCGGCGACGCGGTCCTGGCCATCGGGTCCCCGCTCGGGCTGACCGAGACGGTGACGTCCGGCATCGTCAGCGCCCTGCACCGCCCGGTCAAACTGGAGGGCGAGGGCAGCGACACCAAGGCCGTGATCGACGCCGTACAGACCGACGCCTCGATCAATCCCGGTAACTCCGGTGGCGCACTGGTGAACATGAACGGTCAGGTGATCGGCATCAATACCGCGATCCGTTCGGAAAGCGGCGGTTCCGTCGGTCTCGGCTTCTCCATACCGGTGGACAAGATGACCTCCGTGGCCCAGACACTCATTCGCGACGGCGCTATCCACCACCCCGTCCTCGGGGTCAGCGCGCGACAGAAGGCGGTCGCCAACGAGGTCATGAGCGGCGCCGAGGTGGCGGACGTGATGCCCGGCAGCCCGGCCGCGAACGCCGGCATCGTCGAGGGCGACGTGATCGTCAAGGTTGGTGATCGTCAGGTGAGCGACCCCGACGAACTTGTCGTGGCGGTGCAGTCGCACGCGATCGGTCAGCAGGTGAACGTGCAGTTGATCAGGGAAGGCCGACAGGTGGACATACCGGTGACCCTGGTCTCCGACTGACGGGCGGGCGGGCGCGGCGGGTAGCCTGGACGGCGTGTTCAGCAGTATCGGGTGGAGCGAGATGCTGGTCTTGCTCGTCGCCGCGCTCGTCATTCTCGGTCCGGAGCGATTGCCCGGAGCCGTGCGCTGGACTGTGCGCAGCCTGCGTCAGGTACGCGATTACGCCACCGGCGCGACGGCGCAATTGAGACAAGAACTCGGACCCGAATTCGACGATCTCCGCAAACCGCTGGCCGATCTCCAGGAATTGCGCGGAATGACGCCGCGGGCGGCGGTTACCAAACACCTTCTGAACGGCGATGACTCGCTGTTCAGAGACCTCGAGCGGGCGGTGCCCGATACCAAGGACCTACTCGGCGCGAGCGGTGGGTTGACAGATTACCCAATGCCGAAGAACGAGAAACCCTTGGAACGCAACGAACGTCCGCCGATCGATACCGACGCCACCTGATTCGTCAACCGATCTAGACACCGAAAGACTGCCCGCTGTCTAGACTTCGCACATGTCGGCCGATGACGTGGCGCGAATATTCGCGATCGAAGACAAAGTCGAGCGACTCAAGGCCGCTACCGAGGGGGTCGCCGCGGCGCAACAGACCATCAACGAGCTCACTCGGATTCGCCGTGCGGTTATTCGGGAACTACACGCCGACGGCTGGACATTCGCCAGGATCGGCGCGGCGGCCGGCCTATCCCGCGCTCGCATTCACCAGGTGAGCACCCAGGGACCGGCACCGGAGGGCCTGTTCTTCGGACACGGTCCACTCACCGTGCTGGTGCCGGACACCCGGGCGGGCAGGCTGATCGGTGCACCCGACCCGGCGGCCGCGCCGCGCCTGGCGGAACTGCTACGCGAACTGGGCTTCTCGGTCACCGTCGAACAGTTCGCGCCCGGCCGGCCGATCGATCTACGCCGGGACGGACTCATCGTGCTCGGCGGCCCCGAACTGTCCCCCAGTCTGCGCCATCTCATCTCCGCCGATCCCCGCCTGCGTCGCGCGGTCGCCCGCGCCGGCGACGGGCGACGCGGTATCGAGGACCGCGCGGCCCGGCGGATCTACCGCCCGGCCGGCCCGGACCCGCACGATATCGCCTATCTGGCGCGGCTGCCGCGCCCCGACGGATGCGGGTCGGTCCTCGTTATCGACGGTCTGCATCCGCCCGGCTCGCTGGGGGCCGTCCGCCTGCTCGCCACCCGACTCGCCACCTTGCACGAACGTGCCGGCAATCGCCGGTTCTCCACCCTGATCGGAGTGCGCTACGACCGCAGCACCGGGGAGCCGGTGGACGCCGATCTGCTCACCCCCGTTTTCCGGCACGATCCGGTGGATATGCGCGCGCACGCGCTCCGACAGCGCCGCTGACCTCCCCACACCCGCGCCCCGAGCCCGCCACCGACACCGGTCCGCACCGCAGGCCCCTACGGGTACGGCAGCGACGATCTGTCCGATACCACCCGGTGGAGGATTGCGCGCGCGGCCCACATTGTTAGGCTGAATGTGACCCAGGTCACTCATGCCGTGTGTTTCTTTTCGTCATTCCAATGATTGGATAACTATGGAGTAACTCCCCCGTGGGTGAGTACACCGTGCCGATCTCCATATCCGCCGAAAAAATGCCATGGAGGCGCAGGTGAATACGCTGGTAATCGTGGGGATTGTGTTGATCGCTATCGGATTGCTGACGTTCGCGATCCTGGTGGTCCGCCATCCCACCCTCGAACGAGAACACATCACCGTTGCCGAACTCCAGGCGCGTCTGGCCGACGAGCACTCCGAAGAACGAGATCAGGAACCCGACGCCCCGCCCTCCGGCAACCATCACGAACGAGATACCGGGTCCGAACCGGAAAAACCCGGAAGCGAAGACTCACCCGGGACCACAGGCGGCGCGCACCGTATCGCAGGCCCCGGATCGCGAGACGCGGAGGCTTCCCCGCCAACCACGGACGACTCACCGGACGCAGACGGCTCCTCGAGCGCGGATGACTCACCGGGTACGGGCAACTCACCGGACGCAGACGACTCCTCGGACACGGGCGACTCACCGGACGCGAACAACTCACCGGACGCGGGCGACTTCCCAGGCGCGGACGATACTCGACGGACAACAGCACCGGACCGGTCGGACAATCCGGATCCCGAGCCTTTCGAGGCTCCGGACTCCCCCACCGAGAAGTCACCGTCGAGCTATACAGATACAACATCCGCGGACGAGACCGGCACAGAAGGGAACACAACCGCCGTCCCGGACAGTGCCGGCAGATCACACCCCGCCAGGCCGACAGCCGAGGCCACATCGGTCACCGACAGCTCGGCCACGACCGGCACCGAACCCACGGCCGAGACCGAACCTGCGGCCGATACCGAATCTGCGGCCGAGACCGAACCCGCGGCCGAGCAATCCTCCGCTCATATGAAGCGCTCCCGCCGCTCCGACAAAAAACGCGGTCCGAGAACCACTCCCACCCCCACCCCGCCATCGGACGCTCCGGAGCTCGCCCCCACATCCGATAACACCGAAGACGAGAGCCGCGAGGGCAATACGGACAACGGTGGTACAGGGAACAAGGACTGCGCGAACACCAACGCGGCCGGTTCTCCCACGCCGAAGCCCGGGCGTGCCCGGCGCTCCCGCCGCGCGGCCGGCGCCCCCGAAGCCCCCGCGACCACCGAAAGGTCCTCCACTCCGCGCCGGGATTTCCCGCGGCGCTCCTCGGCCTTCACCCGCGTGGCACAGCACCGGCAGCCGGACCACTGACCGCCCCTCCCCAAGGCACCCCGACAGTGCACCGCCCGGCGACGACCGGTCCTACGACCGCCGGGTCTCCTCCGTCCCTACCGGGCCGGCCCCTCCGTCAAGCGGCGACCCGGTCCGGCCGGATGGTGTTCATCGGTGGCCGGTCGGCCAGCGAGACCTCCGTACACCGAGCGGTGAAGACATCCCCTACCACCGGAAACTGGGTCAACGCCGCCCCGGAGTCCCGGACGCCGCTGCGTCCGAGAACGGTGCCCATGATCTGCCTGCTCATTACGCCCAGATCGGCGAGCGGACGATTGCGGTGGGTACGCACCCCCAGGTTCACCTGGCCGATGGCATCGAGGCCCAGACGATCGTAGGCATCGAGCAGCAGTCCGATCTCCACCCCGTAGCCGGGGGCGAACGGTACCGCGGTGAGCAGTTCCCGGGTCCCCGCGTATTCCCCGCCGAGCGGTTGCAGCACCACCGACAGCTCCGGACGCAGGGCCGCCAGCAACGGGCGGGCGACCAGCTCGGTGACCCGGCCGCCGCCGTGCGCGTCCAGTCCGGTCCCGTGCCGAAGCGGTCGGCGATAGTACGCCTTGACCAGATGCATATCGTCGATGGTCAGCAGCGGGCCGAGCAGTTTCGGCACGAAGGCCGGATCCGGGTCGATCAGATCGGAGTCGACGAAGGCCACCAGGTCACCGCTGGTCACCGCCAGTGAGCGCCACAGCACCTCGCCCTTGCCCGGCACCGGCTCCAGTTCGGGTATCGCCTGCTCCCGGGTTATCACCTGGGCGCCGGCGGCGCGGGCGCGTTCGGCCGTGGCATCGGTGGAACCGGAGTCCAGCACCACCAATTCATCGACCAGACCGCCGAGCAGCGGCCGGATACTCGCCACCACCTCGGCGACGGTGTCCTCCTCGTTGAGCGCGGGCAGCACCACCGAGACCGTGCGCCCCGCCTTGGCGGCAACCAGGTCGACCACCGTCCAGTCCGGTGTGTCCCAGGTATTGGTGGTCGACCACCCGGGGGCCGAATGCTCTGTGTGTAGGAAGCTCATACCAGACCTCGCAGAGTTCGTACCGGCGGCCGGATGCCCTGGATCGCGGCGATCATATCCACGACCCGCCGCGTCTCGGCGACCTCGTGCACGCGAAAGACGCGAGCGCCGGCCGCCGCCGACCACGCAGTTGCCGCCAATGTGCCCTCCAACCGTTCGGAAAGACCGACACCTAATGTCTCTCCGATGAAATCCTTGTTGGAAAGCGCCATCAAGACAGGCCATCCGGTGTTTACAAGAACGTCCGCTCCACGCAACAGTTCGAGCCCGTGGTAGGTGTTCTTACCGAAATCGTGCGTCGGATCGATCAGGATCGAATCCCGTCGCACCCCGGCCGCCGCGGCCGCCTCCGCCGCCCGCACCAGTGTCTCGGTCACCTCGGTCAGCACATCGGCGTAACGGACCCGATGCGGGCGCGTCCGAGGCACGGCGCCACCGGTGTGGCTGCAGACAATGCCCGCCCGCGTCTCCGCGGCCACCGGCACCAGCTCCGGGTCGGCGCCCGCCCAGGTGTCGTTGATCAGGTCCGCGCCCTCGCCCACGGCTGCCCGGGCCACCGCCGCCCGCCAGGTGTCGACACTGATCAACAGTTCGGGGTACTTCTCCCGGATGGCCGCGACGAACGGCACCACGCGCCGGATCTCCTCCGCGGTATCGACCGTCGCACCGGGCCCGGCCTTCACTCCACCGATATCGACCAGGTCGGCGCCGGAGTCCACGGCCCGGGCCACGGCGGCCATGGCGGCCGCGTCGTCGAAGGTGGCGCCCCGGTCGTAGAAGGAGTCGGGAGTGCGGTTCACGATGGCCATGACCAGCGCGCGATCCGTCGCCACCGGCCGTCCGCACAGTGTCGGCAACGGCCGGACGGGCTCGAACATGGCTTCGACTGTACCGACGGAAGGCTCGCCTCCGGTCATCCGCCCGGGGTGCGCACCGTACCGGCCGCCCGATCCAGGACGGCGAAAGCCGCCGCCGGATCGACGACGACCGTGACCAGATCGAGCGCCTCCCGCGAGACGAAACCCCGATCGTGCAGCTGCTCCACCCAGGCGAACAGGCCCTTGTAATGTCCGCCGGGATCGAGCACCACCATCGGCTTGCGGTGCACGCCCAGATAGCCGCCGGTCCAGGTTTCGAAGAACTCCTCCAAGGTGCCGATACCGCCGGGGAGGGTGAGGAACGCGTCGGCGCGATCCTCCATCACCTGCTTGCGCCGGCGCATAGTGTCGGTGACGACGAGCTCGTCGGCGTCCACATCGGCCACCTCGCGGTGCACCAGGTGTTTCGGGATCACCCCGATGGTGGTGGCCCCGCCCGCGCGGGCAGCGGTCGCCACCGCGCCCATCATCGACACATGACCCCCGCCGGACACCAGCCGCCAACCGCGCCGGGCGATCTCCGTGCCGACCCGCGCCGCCAACTGCAACTGCTCGTGATCGGTGGTGCCCGCCGAACAGTAGACGCACACCGCGAAGGAGGCGTCGGTCCCCGCGCTCACCACTCGTCCTCCGTGCCGATCGTTTCCAGCGTGTTCCGTTCGGCCGCTGCCTGCTCGATGATCCGCACCACATCCTCCACACTGTCGGTGAGATGGAGGAGATCCATATCGAGCCCGCCGATCTTGCCCGAACTCAGCAGCGAATCCCGAATCCAGTCGACCAGACCCGCCCAGTACCGGGTGCCGAACAGGATGATCGGGAAACGGGTGATCTTGCGCGTCTGCACCAGTGTAAGGGCCTCGAACATCTCGTCCAGGGTGCCGTAACCACCCGGCAGACAGATGAACGCCTGCGAATACTTCAAGAACATCGTCTTGCGGACGAAGAAGTAGCGGAAGTTGATCCCCAGATCGACCCATTCGTTCAGGCTGTGCTCGAACGGCAACTCGATCCCGAGCCCGATCGAGAAACCACCCGCCTCCGACGCACCCCGATTGGCTGCCTCCATGGCACCCGGCCCGCCACCGGTGATCACGGCGAAACCGGCCCTCGCCAGCGCCGCGCCGATGGCCCGGGCGGCCTGATACTCCGGATGGTCGACCGGGGTACGGGCGGAACCGAAAACACTCACCGCATGCGGAACCTCGGCCAACGCCCCGAAACCCTCGACGAATTCCGCCTGGATACGCAACACCCGCCACGGATCGGTATGCACCCAGTCGCTGTCGTCGCGCCGATCCAGCAGATGCTGGTCGGCCGTATCGCCCCCCGCGGGCTTGCGCGCACGGCGAAGCATGATGGGTCCGCGGAATCTGGCTGACACCCTCGGTTTACCCGAGATCTCTGGATCGGCTGCATCGGTGGACATGAACGCAACGCTACTGTGTCGGGCCGGGTGATCCGCTCCACGGCCGGGGTGCTCGGCCGTCGAGGAAGGCGCCTCCTCGGCGTTCGGCCGGCCTGAATCTTCACCCGAGTCCTCCGGCCACACCATGCCCTCTTCTACGCCGCGATCGTGAGACACTGACCCCTCGGACGATCCGAATGTACGGGAGGGTTCGTTGTTCGCGCTTGTGGTGAGGTTCGAACTGAAAGACGCCGTGGCCGCCGAAGCGTTCGATCAGCTCGTGGAAGAGACCGCCCAGGGCATAGCAGAACACGAACCCGGCACCCTGGTATACGCCACACACACCATCGAAGACGCGCCACTCTCGCGTGTGTTCTACGAGGTCTATCGTGACCGGGAAGCATTCGAGGAGCACGAACGGCAGGCACACACCCGTCGATTCCTCGACCAACGCAGCAACTACGTCGCCGACTTTCGGGTCGAGTTCCTTACCCCGGCAACGGCCAAGGGGCTTCCCGGCTGAATCACAGCCGGTCGGTTATGCCGCACCACACGGCAAAACCGTGCACAGTGTCAACCTTGCGGGTTTCCGCACGCGCCGGCGCCCGCACGGTTTCGTGCACCATCGGGTTGTAGCGGGTCTGCGCCGGGGCGATCGTTTTCGCTTCGTACAACGCCTCCCATGCCCGCAGCCGGTTTCCTTGCAGTAGATACGCGCGGGACAGCTCGATGTAGTGATGGCCGGCACGTTCCTTCGGGCCCTGCCGGGATATCGATGGAACGAAGCATTGCGACAGCAGGCGCAGACCCGCTCGACAGCTCGACTCGCCCGAGGCCAGGATCCGACCAGCTCCCGCACCACGGTTTGCGAGCGGACGTAGTGAGGCGCGATGCGCTCGGCGTGCAGCGGCGTTGTGTCGCCCCTATCGTCGGATCATGCACAAGGACGTCTCGGTGCGGGTTGGAACCGCAGCTGATGCCTGGCAATACTTCGACGCCATCTGCGCGCTATATGACAGGACGTTCTCGGCGCCGCCGTTTATCTGGCCGGACAACGAAGCCGCGCGGCATCGGCGAATGCTCAACGACATGATCGACTCGCCGGGCTTCGGCATTGCACTTGCGGTGTCCGATCAGGACTCGCTGATCGGATTCGTCTATGGGTCTACGCTTTCGCCGGACGCCGGATGGTGGGACGGCTTCCGACAGCCGGTGCCCGCGGAGGTGATATGCGAATGGCCGGGAAGGACATTCGCCGTGATCGATCTTGCGGTTGAAGCGTCCAATAGGCGGCGAGGCATCGGCCGTCGTCTATTGGACACGCTGCTCGACAGTCGCCCGGAACAGCGCGCAACGCTGGCCGTGCAGCCCCAAGCCGACGGCTCACACGCGTTCTATCACGCGATCGGTGGGTGGCGCCTGGTCGGGCGACAGGACACCCCAGCGTTCGTGTCTCCAGAATTCGATATCTATATCCGAGAGTTGAAAAGCCCATAGTCGGCCAACGACTGGTCGAGCTCACGGACGCACAGAGCCCCGGACCACGGGTCCAGACCGGATCGCGCCTCGCAGATGATGCTCAGCAGACGATCCGAACGACATGACGCTGCCAACCCGGCCGCGCTGCCGATCGCCTGCGTCGCTCCATCGATTTCCCGTGCCTCGATGTGAGCACGGGCGAGATCGACATAGGCCAAGGCCCGATTGCGGATGAAACTGCCATCGATCAATGCAAGTGATGACTCCGCCGCCTGCTGGGCATTGTCTGCGCGCCCGAGCCGGTACATGCAGTCGCTGCGGAACGACAGCAACAACCCGGGGCTATGGAAGTAGGCGACAGAATTTTCCTCCGTCGGAATGTCATGCAGAGTGCCATCAGCGACATCGAGCGCGGCCAGGCACGCGCCCTGCTGGCCCGCACTCGCGTACGCAAACGCCGCCATGGCAGCGGCATATGACCGCAGACGTCCGTCATCCACGGACCGCGCCCAGTTCTGCGCGGCCACTGCATGGTCGATACCGGTCCGGGGTGCCCCTCTCCAGGTCGCGAGGTAACTCAGATTGCACAGCACCAAGGTCACCAGCGCGTCATTGCCCGCTTCATGAGCAGATTCGCGGGCATCCTCGTAACTGGCGTTCGCGGCGCCGAAGTCACGCAGATCGAACTGCATCCACCCGGCGAGTTGCGCGAGCTTACTGCGGATCGTCAACAACCGCGGCTTCAGTCGATCCGGTGCCTGCTCGAGTACCGCGGAGGCGATGGCCCGTTGAGTGATCACCATGGGCAGAACGGCATGGGGACCGTACAGGTCGTTCTGTGCCAACGCTATGTCAAACGCATCCTCGATGTGTCCGATGGTGGCATCGTTGATGCGTTCGGGACGAATCAGCACATCACCGAACTGCTGTCGCTCGTCCGTATCCAGGCCGGCCAGCATTGCGGCAATGGCAGGCAGCCCACCTGCAACGCCACCGAATATATGGAGCAATTCCCTTCGGTTCATCTCGACCCACGCTCGCAGTTCGGCATCCAACGGAGAGTGTAGGCCCCCCGATCGGGGCACGGCAGCAGTTACCGACAGCTCAGACGACGGCCTGGCGCCGTAAAACCGACGCGTCTGCTCCGGACGCAACCCATCCAGCAGCGTATCCATCACATCCGCAGACCGCGGGCTCAATAGGGCCGTCTCGCCTTGCTGCTCCCATTTTCCGATCGTGCGCACCCCCCGGTTGCATACCGCCGCAAACTCCTCCTGTGTCAGCCGCATCGCATCGCGCAGCGCACGAACGTCGGCCCCCGTCCATTGCTCGATCACCTTTGCCCCTCAACTCGGCGCGTCGAATACCGACAGAGTAGGACCAAAGTGCCTGTCACGTACCTGTATTCACCATCGCCGGCAACCGATCCTGGATGTGGCCCCCGATGGCCGATGGGTGCCGTGCCTCTCACCGACCCCGCGCCGTCAAGCCACTACACAACACACCCACAACACACCGAGGTCTCCATGACAGAGATCCAAGACCCGGTCGCCGAGATGCGGTCGGGCATATGGGCGCCGAATTGGCCGCATGAAGCACCAGAGGTCCCGTTCAACCGGTTCGAGGCCCACGCGGCCATGCAGGCCCATATCGACTGCGATGTCCTGGCCTGCGCACGCAAACGCGCCGCTTGGCGAACCCTCGTCGATATGGGCGAGATCGTCCCGGATACCGGGAGGATGCGATGATCGCCGCGGCCTCCGCCGATCTGGTCAACCGGTGGCGGATGGAGAAGTGCCACGACCACATCGCCCCGGCCGGTATCGAGCACGCGCGGTTTCTGCTGTCCTTCCACGCCGGACACGGCTGCTGCCGCTTTCTCGACGGTCTCGCCTACACGTCGGCGGTGATGGAATGACACTGCCCCAACGATTCCCACTCGACGAGCAGGTCATGGGCCGCGTGTCGTTCCTGCCGTATGTGCCGCACACCGTCATCCTGGCCCGTGTCATCGACCATCTGCGCGCCCTGGACAACACTTCCGACCCGTTGGAGGCCCGGTGATCGACGACGACCGCGCACCGGCCGTCGCCTACCTGCGCACCGACTTGTGTGGTCGCGGCCAGGAGTGGGACGAGCGGCGCATGGAAAAGAAGGCCCAGCGCCTAGGTTACGAGTTGTGCGCCACGATCCGCGTCGACAGCGGCGAGACCGCCCGGCTGTCGCTGCTACTCGCCACGATCCGCCACTACAGGGCCGAGGCCGTGTTCGTCACCACCATCGACCATCTGGACGGGCAACTGGATCGGATCGTGCGTGTTGCCGACGTGATCGACCTACACGGCGGATGTTTTGCGCGCCGGTCCTCTATCGCCGAACTCATGGGCGCCGATGCCCCAGAGCAACACCACGACGTGAATGGGAGTGCATAGGTGGCGGATTCGGTGGGGAGGCGACAGGAGATCAGAGCGCGGTGTCGGTCAGGTAGTCGCGGAGCATGGCCGTGACGGCGGTGATCTGGGTGAGGGGGACGTGTTCGTCGCGTTTGTGGGCGAGGTTCGGGTCGCCCGGGCCGAAGTTGACGGCCGGGATACCGCGGGCCGCGAACCGGGAGACATCCGTCCAACCGTATTTGGCGCGGACACCGGCCGAACCGTGGGCGCGTACGGCCGTGACGAGGCGTTGCGCGGCGGGTGCGGTCAGGCCGGGGAGGGCTCCGGGGGCGGAGTCGGTGACCTCGAAATCCACCTCGAGACCGGCGAATACCTCGCGGACGTGTTCGACGGCCTGGTCCACCGACCGGTCGGGGGCGAAACGGAAGTTCACCTCCACCTCGGCGATATCGGGCACCACATTGCCCGCCACCCCGCCGCCGACCCGGATCGCGGACAGCCCCTCCCGGTACTCGCATCCGTCGATATCGACCCGCCGGGCCTCGTACTCCGATAGCCGGCGCAGAATCGGGGCCAACCGGTGGATCGCGTTGTCACCCAGCCAGGACCGTGCCGAATGCGCCCGCACTCCGGCGGTGCGCAGACGGACCCGCAGGGTGCCCTGGCAGCCGGCCTCGATCCAGCCGCCGGAGGGTTCTCCGAGGATCGCCAGGTCACCGTCGAGCCAGTACGGTAGCTCGCGTTCGATGGCGGCCAGGCCGTTGAACTCGGCCGCGATCTCCTCGCAGTCGTAGAAGATCAGGGTGAGATCGTGTGCCGGTTCGGCGATGGTCGCGGCTAGGTGCAGGAAGACCGCGTCGCCGGATTTCATATCGACCGTGCCACAGCCGTAGAGCACCTCGGCGCCGTTCTCGACGGTGCGGCGGCTCGGCACATTGTCCGCGATCGGCACGGTGTCCAGATGCCCGGCCAATACGACCCGGGTCGGCAGCCCGCGGTCGGTGCGCGCGAGCACCACATTGCCGTGCCGCAGCACCTCGAAACCGGTGGTCTGCGTCCGCAGCGCGGTTTCCACGGCATCGGTGATCGCGGCCTCGTCCCGGGAAACGCTCGGAATATCCACGAGGGCGGCGGTCAGCGCGATCGGATCGGCACGCAGGTCGAGGGTCACGGAATACGAGCGTAGGCGTCCGCCCCACCGCGACACCGTCCGGCACCCACGCGACCGCGTCTCTCGCACGCCCGCCGCGGCCCGGGACCGTCGGACCGATTACGCCCAGCGGTGCCGTACGCATAAAACTCCGGACCGCGCACACGCGCTCCTCGAGGAGACGCGGCGGATACCGTTCGAGGCCGGCGATCCCGCCAACTGTTCGGGGGGCCGGGAACATTCGCGAGAAAAAGACGACGGCCACCTGGTGCGGCGCCCGAGCCGGGGCGTCGCGAACCAGATGGCCGCCGGACCGATCGCCGCCAACCCGACAGGCGATCGATCCGAGAACGCACGACCGGCGCTCGGTGGGTGGTCCACCGAGCGCCGGTCGTGCTCATGGATTTGTCATCGCGACAGCGTGGTGCGCAGCTCGGTGAGGGTGGCGCGGCGCTGGTAGGCGATCCAGGCGAAGATCGCGGCGAGCACCAACGGGAAGATCCCCATCGCGGGCTTGTCGGCGATGAAGGCCTGCGTGGCGGCGGCGAGCACGGTGAGAACGGACAGACCCGCGGCGGCCAGGGCGCACAGCCGGGGCACCATCAGGCCGATACCGCCGGCGACCTCGGCGACTCCGATGAAGACGAGCAGTCCCAGGGGGATGGTCAGATTCTCGGGGGCGTTGTCGGCCAAGGCGTGCGGCATCACGAGCTTCGGCCCGCCGGAGGCGATGACGAAGAACAGGCCGAGCAGGATCTGCAGGGTCCACAGGACGCGGTTGCCAATCGTGCCGGGACGGTCGGTGACGTCGTCGGAGAAGTGGGTGGTGGGGGTGGTGGGGGTGGTGGTCGTTCGCGCCGGGTTGGTAGCGCGTTCAACAGATAGGACGGAGCACCGGCGAAGAATTCATCGCTGTCGGTGAAGATTTTTTCCGAACCGCTGCCCGTACCGGCTCGGCGCCGGATTCGGTAGAGCGGCACCACCGGGGACCGGCGGCCTCATCGGGAGATACGACATATCCGCCCGGTTTTCGGGGTAGGGGGAGTATCCGCCAGAAATCCGGCGGTACCGTGCGAAACGCCTTCTACCTCGTAGTCTGTGCCGGCATCGGTATCCGCGCTCTTGCCGCGATTCGCAACCGCGGCTGTTTCGTCACCGCCGTCGGCGTTGTCGACCCGGTCCCCCTGCGCGGCATAACCATCCACCACGAATGGATCCACGCCGACGGGAAAGCCCTCGCCCGCCTCGCGGGACAGCTCACCGCTCGCGTCGCCGACACCCTCCCACTGCATGCGGCCGCCGAAGCCCATATTCGCCTCGCCGCCGGCCACTTTTCCGGTCGCCTCGTTCTGACACCGTGAACAGCACCGGCGGCGGCCTGAAAGGGGTGGCTCGACGAACTCGATCTTCACGGGCGAGAAGTTGGTCGGGTCCGCGACCGTCCGAGGCTCCTTCGCCGGCGTCTGCGTGGCTCAGGCCTCGTGGTAGAAGCCGACCTCGATGCTGCGAGGTCCGGTGCGGTCCTGGATGATGATCTTGCCGTTGCCGCCCCTCGACAGCGGCACCGTCGCGCCGTATCCGATCGGCCGGGCGAACCGGTCCACGGTCAGCCGCACCTCGGAGACCGGGTCGGCCTGCGAACCGCGAAGCCAGGTCACCTGCCAGACACCGTCGGGGCCACACAGGAACTCCAGCTGGACCCGGGAGACGAACAACCAGTCCTCCGGCGTCGCGAGCCTGCACGCCGCCTTGTCCCGCCCCACTCGCAGTACGGCACCCTCCTCGCTGGGTGCCTCGGCCATGAACATGCCGCCGGTGGCGTCTTCATCCGCCGCGGACACGGCGGCCATAGTGAGTTCGAGCACGTACTTGCCTCCTGCAACGACCTTGCGCGACAGCCTGTTCGGCCGTCGACGCCGCACAACATTTACGAGCGTATGCGGCCACTCCACCACGGCACCTCCCGGGCACCCCCGCGGCCATAACCGAACCTCTCCGCGACCGTCTCGGCCCGGACCCGTGAACCGATCCCCGGCCGTACCCGGCCTCAGGGTTCGTCCGTGCCCCTGTTGCGGGCTTCGACAGCCTTGACCGTCTTTCGGAGCGCCTGCCCCAAGACGGGCTTGCCGATGGTTCCGACTACGGCTTCGAGTACCCGACCTTTGAGATTCTTGCCCTCACGCACCACGACGACATCCACCTCGGTTTTCCCGTCGGGTCGGCGTGTAAAGGTGTAGGTGTGGCCTGAGTGGCCTCCCCATAGGTTGGAGTCGGTGGTCTTCATGACGATGTGATCGGGATCCGACCAGTCGTAGTGCAGGCGTTCCCAGATGCCGCGCGAGCCCTCCGTGACATCGGCTTCGCTGGGGCCACGGCCGTGTACCTCGAGGTATTCGTCGGCGCTATTGCCGAACAGCTGCTCGCGGCCGGGACCGAAGTCGGTGAGGGCCGCGACGAACTGCTCGGGTGTCGCGCTCGTCGTCTCTGTGAAGTGGAGGGTGGACATATTTGCTCCTTCATTCCCGGGGCCGGCCACCTATTCGCCGACCAGGCACTACACGAACTCGGTTGTTCTGCGCTATACCACCGGAATCTCGAGGGAACCATGCGAGTGTCGTTCACTTCGGAGCGGTCGTGGATGTCGACGACGAACACGCCGTGATACGGCGTGGTAGGGCGCCCGACTACCTCGCTGTCGACGTCCTCGGCTACCGCGGCCACCCCGAACCATTGCCGGAAGAACCTGACCGGGACGGCAGGGAGGCGGCGCAATCCGACACAGCTAGGCTTTGGGTCGTGAGCACTCAGGGAGCAACCGCTGTCGGCATCGCCAATATCACCACGGACGGGACCGTCCTGGACACCTGGTTCCCGAGCCCGGAGCTGGGTGAGTTCACCGCGACCGGCACCGAACGGCCGACCGAGGTTCCGACCGAGTTCGCCGAGTTGGTGGGTCCGGATGACGCGCGCGGTGTGGAGGTGGTCGCGGTGCGCACCACCATCGCGGACCTGTCCGCCGCGCCGGTCGACGCGCACGATGTCTACCTGCGGCTGCATCTGCTCTCACACCGTCTGGTGCGACCCCACGAGGTGAGCCTGGAAGGCCAGTTCGGCCTGCTCAGCAATGTGGTGTGGACCAACCACGGTCCGGCGGCGGTGGAAGGTTTCGAGGCGACACGTGCCCGGTTGCGGGCCCGCGGGCCGGTGACCGTGTACAGCGTGGACAAGTTCCCGCGCATGGTCGATTACGTCATCCCCACCGGGGTGCGGATCGGAGACGCCGACCGGGTGCGGCTGGGAGCGCATCTGGCCGCGGGGACCACGGTGATGCACGAGGGTTTCGTGAACTTCAATGCCGGTACCCTCGGCACGTCGATGGTGGAGGGCCGTATCTCGGCCGGTGTGGTGGTCGGTGACGGTTCCGATGTCGGCGGCGGCGCGTCCACCATGGGTACGCTCTCGGGCGGCGGTACCACGGTCATCTCCATCGGCGAGCGGTCGCTGCTGGGCGCCAATTCCGGTCTCGGTATCCCGCTCGGCGACGACTGTGTGGTCGAGGCCGGTCTGTATCTGACCGCGGGGACCAAGGTCGGCACTCCTGACGGCACCGTCGTCAAGGCCGCGGAACTCGCCGGTAGGGACAATCTGCTCTTCCGCCGCAATGCGCAGACCGGCGCCGTCGAGGTGCTGTCCCGCAGTGGCACGGGGATCGAGCTCAACGAGGAACTGCACGCCCACAACTGAGCCCGTGGCGGCCCCGCCGGTTCAGGACGTGGCCGCCACTCGTCCGGCGTCGAGACCGAAGGCGATAACGCGTTCGGGGTGGATGCGAATCAGTTCTCCCGAACGGTCGCCGATATAGGTTTCGACCCCGGTCAGCGCCTCGGCCGTGCCACGGATCTCCAGGCAGCGCACCCGCCAGGGTTGCACCGAGGCGATATCGTCCACCACGAACGCCACCCGGTTGTTGTGGGCGAGATTGCGGAACTTGCGGGATCGGCCCATATTCCATCCGGCGATGTCGATGGTGCCGAGCTCGGGGTTGTAGCGGAATCCGACCGGGTTGTTCTGCGGGGTGCCGTCCGGGCGCACGGTGGCGAGGCGACCGAGCCGTTGGCCGGCGAGGTAGTCGATGTGTTCCGGAGCAAGCGTATCGTTCATGACCCCGACGCTAAAACCTCGAGTTCCCTTCAGGTCAAGGTCGGATCTGTCCGAGCTGCTTCTTCTGCACCTTGCCCATGGCGTTGCGCGGCAGCGAAGTCACGAAGCGGATCTCCCGGGGACGTTTGTGCACCGACAGTTGCGCGGCGACATGGTCGACCAGTTCCTGTTCGGCGGGCGCGTCCGCGCGCGGCACGACGAACGCGACGATGCGCTGTCCGAGGTCGTCGTCCGGCAGACCGACCACCGCCACCTCGGCCACCGCCGGATGGCCGAGCAGGGTGGTCTCCACCTCGCCCGCACCGATGCGGTATCCGCCGGATTTGATGAGGTCGACGGATTCCCGGCCCACGATGCGGTGGAAGCCGTCGGGGTCGATGGCGGCGACGTCGCCGGTGCGGAACCAACCGTCGTCGGTCCAGCAGTCCGCGGTGGCGTCCGGGCGCCCCAGATAGCCGTCGAACAGCATCGGGCCGCGCACCTGCAGGCCGCCGATACTCTCGCCGTCGTGCGGGACCGGCGCCCCGGATTCGTCATACAACCGGGTCCGCACCCCGCGTACCGGGGTCCCCACCCAGCCGGGGCGGCGTTCCCCGTCGGCGCGGGTGGACAGCGTGATCATGGTCTCGCTCATTCCGTACCGCTCGATCGGCGCCTGCCCGGTGAGTTCGACCAGCCGCTCGAACACCGGTACCGGTAGTGGCGCGCTGCCCGAGACCAGCAGCCGGGCGTCGCGTAGCCGTTTCGCCGAGTCGGGGTCCTCGGCGATCCGGGTCCATACGGTCGGCACTCCGAAATACATGGTGCCGTGGGCGGCGGCGTAGTTCTCGGGTGTCGGCCTGCCGGTGTGCACGAGCGGACTGCCGATACGCAGCGGCCCCAGCAGACCCAGGATCAGACCGTGTACGTGGAATAGGGGCAGCCCGTGGACCAGCACATCGTCGGCGGTCCACGCCCAGGCGTCGGCGAGGGCGTCCAGTCCGGCGGCGATGGCGGCCCGGCTCAGCACCACCCCTTTGGGCAGGCCTGTGGTGCCGGAGGTGTAGAGCACGAAAGCGGGCGCGGCGGGATCCGGTTCGGGGTAGGTGTGCCAGGAGCGGGCGTGCTTGCGCACCGGGATCACCGGCAGGTCGCTGCCCTCGGGCGCCGAACCCAGCCAGGCCTGGGCGCCGGAGTCGGCGAGGATATGGTCTCGCTCGGCCGGGCCGGCGTCCGGCGGCACCGGTACGACGGTGACGCCCGCGATCAGGCAGCCGACGAGGGCCAGCACGGTCGGGACGGTCGGTCGGGCCAGGACCGCGATACGGTCGGCGCGCGCGATCCGCTCCGCCACCGAGGTGGCGGCACCCAGGAGGTCGCTGCGGGACAGCGTCTCGCCGTCGATCGTCACGGCGTTCGGGATGTCCACGCCCGCGGCGATGGCACGTGATTCCAGGGAACTGAGCAGCAGCGAGGGACCGGACGGCATTGGACGAGCTTATTTGCGCCGCTTTCTCGTCCCTGACGCAGGGTTGACGGATGTTCTCGGCGCGCCCCGGGAACGTTCTACGGATTGTCCACAGGCGTTGACAGCCCGAACCAGGGCCGATCCGCCGCGCCGGCTTTCCTGGCGCTTGACACACCTGTGACAGATTGAGAGGCTTAGTATACAAGTTTCTCAACATGGAGGATCTCCATGACCAACCTCCAGCACTCCGGGTCGGCCGAGTCCCGGCCCGACACCCGGCAGCCCGCCCCCGATTTCGATTTCCGCCGGCATCTCGACGCCTCGGCGCTACTCGGGGCCGCGGCCAATGTGATCATGCAGTTGAGCCACCCGGCCGTCGGATACGGCGTGCTGGAAAGCAAGGTCGACAGCGGCAACCTCATGCTGCACCCGTACAAGCGCACCCGCACCACCCTGACCTACCTGGCGGTGGCCCTGCTCGGCACCGAGGAGGAGCGGGCGTCCTACCGCCGCGCGGTCAACGGTTCGCACCGCCTCGTGCGGTCCGCCCCGGAGAGCCCGGTCGGATACAACGCCTTCGACCCGAAACTCCAACTCTGGGTGGCCGCCTGCCTCTACTGGGGAGCGCAGGACATCCACACCCGTCTGCACGGCCCCCTCGACGACACACTCGCCGATGCCTACTACCGCCATGCCGAACGCCTGGGCACCACCCTGCAGATGCCGGCCGAACTCTGGCCCCCGGACCGGGCCGCGTTCGACCGCTACTGGCACGAGAACCTGGCCGGCATGTCGATCGACCCGCCGGTACGCGACCTGCTCGACGACATCGCGAGCCTGAAGATGTTCCCCCGCCCGATCCGGCCGGCCGCGGGCCGGTTCAACCGCTTCGTCACCGCCGGTCTGCTCCCACCGCCGTTACGCGAACAGATGGGCATGCGGTGGACCGAGCGTGATCAACACCGGTTCGACACCCTGTTCCGGTGTCTCGGCCGGGTGGAAAAACTCCTACCCACCTGGTCCAAGACATTGCCCGTATCGCTGCTCCTGCTCGATGTGCGACTGCGCCGCAGATTCGACAGGCCGCTCGTATGACCTCTGCCGGGGCGTCCTCAGTCCAGCGAACCGGGCACCCGAAATGCCGTCACCACATGGTTGCGGGCATATTCCCGAGCCGCCGCGTCATCGTCGAGCGGAATGACCGTCTGCGGCGTGAGCGCCATGGACAGGGCGGTGCGGGAGATCATCTCCGCCAGCGGCAGAGGGTCATAGGCGGGCAGTTTGCCCTCGCCTTGTAGTCGGGTGATGAACTCGGCCAGATAATCGCGGCCGAGTTCGATCACCGGCGCCCCCCGCGTGGTGAGGTACGGCAGCACGATCTCCGGTTCGGTGGTCAGCAGTCGGTCCAGCAGTTTGTTACCGCGCAGACCCTCGAGGAAGGCCACGAACAATTCGACGATCTGATCCGCGGCGCCGGCATCGCGATCGGCCTGGCGCTGCACGGCGGCGTCGACGCCTTCGATGAATTCCCGCGCCTGCTGAAGACCCACCGCCTGGATGAGTTCGGATTTGCCGGAGAAGCGCCGGTACAGCGTCGCCAGCGACAGTCCGCCGCGACGCGCCACCTCGGCCATACTCGTGCGCTTGATGCCGAAATCGAGGAACGCCGGCAGCGCCGCCTGCAGTACCGTCTGATCATGTTCGCGGCGCCCTGTACGTACTAGGGGCAGCAGTTTGGCCAGACCGCCCATCTCGGTACCTCCCGATTCCCGCGAAGCAATGACAAAGTAATCATCTCATAGTTTCAGCAGTGTTTGACATGACACCGAGGTAATGAGATTTTCATTGCACTACCTTCTCACCGGAACGTCTCATGTGAAGCGAGGTCACCGATGACCGCTCCCCGGCCCGCCCCCATGGGTGGTCCCCCACCACGCCCGGAATTCGGAGGCCGGCGACCCGAGACCGCCACCGCCCCGAACCCCGACTTCAACGTGGAGGACTACATCGACGGCATCGCGTCCTTCCTGGGAGGAAACGCGAACGTCATCATGCAACTGGGCATGCCGCCGGTGGCCTACGGAGTGATGGAGAGCGAGGTCCGCAGCGGCAACATCATGGTGCGCCCGTTCAAACGGCTACGCACCACCTTGACCTACCTCGCGGTGGCCATGATGGGCACTGATGAAGAGCGCGTCGCCTACCGCCAGGCGGTCAACGGCTCGCACCGCCATATCCGCACCAAGCCCACCAGCCCGGTCAAGTACAACGCCTTCGACCCGAAACTCCAACTGTGGGTCGCCGCCTGCCTGTACTGGGGCTTCGTCGACATGATCGAGAAGCTGCGCGGACCGATGGACGAGGCCACCGCCGACGCGTTCTACGCGCACAGCATCCGATTGGGCACCACCCTGCAGGTGCGGCCGGAAATGTGGCCGCCCGACCGCGCCGCCTTCCAGGAATACTGGGACTACAACCTGGCCCGGACCACGATCAACGACGAAACCCGGGTGTACTTCAACCGGCTGATCGACCTGACCATGGTGTCCTGGCCGCTGCGGATCATGTCCGCGCGGTTCCACCGTTTCGTGGTGACCGGTGTGGTGCCCCGGCATCTGCGCGACCAGATGCTCATGGAGTGGACCGAGAAGGACCAGCGGCGGTTCGACCGGCTGATGCGGACCATCGGCGCCGTGGTACGGCGGCTGCCCAAACCGCTGCGCATGTTCCCGATGAACTACTACCTGTGGGATCTGCGCAAGCGGATGCGCAAGGGCAAGCCGCTGGTCTGATCACTGCCTCCCGGCCAGCGCCCGGAGGAAGAAGGCGAGGTTGGCCGGCCGTTCGGCCAACCTGCGCATGAGATAGCCGTACCACTGGTCGCCGTAGGGCACATACACCCGGACGAACTGCCCCGTGGCGGCCAGTCTGCGCTGTTCATCGGCGCGGATACCATAGAGCATCTGATACTCCAGATCACCCGCACCGCGCCCGGTTTCGGCGGCCATGCGGCCCGCCGCGGCGATCATGAGCGGATCGTGCGAGGCCACCAACGGTCGCCCCGCACCGCGCGCGAGTATCTCCAGGCAGCGCAGATAGGCGGAATCGACCTCGACCCGCCTTCGGTAGGCCACCGATTCCGGTTCCCGGTAGGCACCTTTGCACAGCCGTACCCGCGCACCCGCCGCGGCCAATTCCCGGCAATCGCCCTCGCTGCGTCGCAGATACGCCTGCACCACCGTGCCCAGCCACGGAAAGTCCGGCCGCACCTGTTCCACCGCCGCCAAGGTGGCATCGGTGGTGGTGTGGTCCTCGGCGTCCACGGTGACCCATATCCCGGCCTGCGCCGCCTTGGTGCACACGGTGCGCAGGTGGTCGGTGGAGAGCGCGGGACCACCCCCCGGCAGCGTCTGGCCCAGCGCCGACAATTTCACCGAAATCTCCAATGGGGCGGCGGTATTCGAAACCGCCGAAATATCCAGCGCCGCCATATCGTTCATCAGCGCCAGATATTCGGCCACCGCGCGTTCGGCCTGCACGCGATCGGTGGTGTTCTCACCGAGAAAATCGACGCTCACCGCCCGTCCATCGGCCAACAGTCCCCCCACCGCCTCGATCACCTCCGGCCGGCCTTCCCCCGCCACGAACCGACGCACGATCGGCGCGGTCACCGGCGCCCCGGCAAGTATCCGCTTCACCCGACCCGAGCCGGCGGCGGCGAGAATCACGGGACGAAGCGGGTTCACGCCCCCTCCTCGGTCCGGGCCACATCGACGCTCGGCGCCCGCCCGAGACCGCACACGCCGTGACCACGCGGCCCCACGATCGCGCCGGCCACTCTCATCACACCCCCATATGCGGATATCGGTGATCCACCGACGGCACGAACGTCTCTTTCACCGTCCGCGGCGCCACCCAGCGCAGCAGATTCAGCGGTGACCCCGCCTTATCGTCCGTCCCGGAGGCTCGGGCGCCCCCGAACGGCTGCTGACCGACCACCGCCCCCGTGGGTTTGTCATTGACGTAGAAGTTCCCCGCGGCATAGCGCAGCGCATTCGACGCCTGCTCGATCGCCTGCCGCTCCTGGGCGAATATCGCGCCCGTCAACGCATACGGCGCCGCCGACTCCGCCTCGGACAGGATCGCCGCGTAGGCGCCCGGCTGGGAATCGTCGTAGAGATACACCGACAGGATCGGACCGAAGTACTCGGTGGTGAACGATTCGTCACGCGGGTCGTCGGCGAGCAGGACGGTCGGGCGTACGAACCAGCCCTCGCCGGCGTCGTAAGTGCCGCCCACCGGGATGGTCACCCCGGCCGCGCGGGCTCGTTCGAGAGCGGTCACGCTCTTGTCATAGGCGCGACGGTCGATGAGCGCCCCGCCGAAATTCGCCAGATCCGAAACGTCCCCGTACTCGAGACCCGCGGCCAGTTCCAGGAAATCGTCGCCCATTTCGCCCCATACCGACCGCGGGATATACGCCCGGGACGCCGCCGAACATTTCTGTCCCTGGTATTCGTACGCGCCGCGGACCAGCGCCGTACGTAACGCCGCCGGATCGGCGGAGGTATGCGCGACGATGAAATCCTTCCCACCGGTTTCGCCGACCAGCCGCGGATACCCGTGATACTTGCCGATATTCGCCCCCACCTGCCGCCACAGGTACCGGAAGGTGGTGGTGGAACCGGTGAAATGGATTCCCGCCAGGCGCGGATCGGCCAACGCGACCTCCGACAGTTCCCCACCGTCGCCGGTGACCATATTGATCACCCCGGGCGGCAGTCCGGCCGCTTCCAGCAGGCGGATCGTGTAGTAGGCGGCCAGGGTCTGGGTGGGCGACGGCTTCCACACCACGGTATTGCCCATGAGCGCGGGCGCCGTGGGCAGATTGCCGGCGATAGCGGTGAAATTGAACGGGGTGATCGCGTAGACGAAACCCTCCAACGGCCGATAGTCGAGCCGATTCCACACCCCCGGGCTCGACTGCGGCTGCTGTTCGAGGATTCCCCGGGCGAAGGCGACATTGAACCGCCAGAAATCCACCAGTTCACAGGGAGCATCGATTTCAGCCTGCGCCACCGATTTCGACTGGCCGAGCATGGTCGCCGCGGCCAGGGTTTCCCGCCACGGTCCGGACAGCAGTTCGGCGGCGCGCAGCAGAACGGCGGCCCGTTCGTCGAACGGCAGGGCCCGCCACTCGGGAGCGGCGGCCGAAGCGGCGTCGATGGCGGCGTTCGCCTCCGCGTGGGTGGTGTTGGTGTAGGTCCCGAGCACCTGCCGGTGCCGGTGCGGCGCGACGATATCGTGGCGCTCGCCCATTCCCGGTCGGTGCTTACCCCCGATGACCAGAGGGATATCGACCGTGGTTCCGGAAATCTCGGCGAGCTTGCCGAGCAGCCGCTCCCGTTCGGGGCTGCCCGGCGCGTAGCTGTGCACCGGCTCGTTGCCGGGGGTGGGGACAACTGTGACAGCGTCCATACCCCAGGCTAGCTCCGTTCCCGCCCCCGCCGTGTACTCACCACGCGCATGTCGGCCGGCTGTTACACACCGAACATGAAGCCCACCCCCACAAAGGCACCAGTATCGCCCCGACCACCATCGACAGGCCATGGTGGTCGGGCCCCGACTCCGGACCGACCACAGCGATTCACGTCCGCGAATTCGCGCAGAAAGGAAAGACCTGAAGTCCCGAGACCATAACGGGTTGCGGCCCGTCTCGCGTTTCAGCGCCCGAAGCGCATGTGCCGAAGGCACGAGTCTCGGGCGCTGAAACGCGAGACCCGCCAGGGCCGCGACCCCGCGCCGCCGGAGGCGGCGCAATCAAACACTACGTAACCGTTCGGCGGCGGCGGCCACCCGCTCGTCGGTGGCGGTGAGCGCGATTCGAACGTGTTCGGCGCTCGCGAGACCGTAGAAATCACCGGGAGCGGCGAGAATCCCGCGGTCGGCCAGCCAGTCCAGGGTGTCACGGCAGGGCTCACCACGGGTGGACCACAGATACAGCCCCGCATCGGAGTGGTCGATCCGGAAGCCGGCAGTGATCAGGGCGGCCCGCAGAATCTCCCGGCGGGCCCGGTAACGCTCCCGCTGGGCCGATTCGTGGGTGTCGTCGCCGAGCGCGGCGGTCATGGCCGCCTGGATCGGGAACGGCACCATCATCCCGGAATGCTTGCGTACCTCGAGCAGCTCGGCGACCAGTTCCGGATCGCCGGTGACGAACCCGGCCCGGTAACTGGCCAGATTCGATGTCTTCGACAGTGAATGCACCGCCAGCAGGCCGGTGTGATCCCCGTCGCAGACCCGCGGATCCAGCAGCGATACCGCCTCACCCTCCCAGGCGAGCCCCAGGTAGCACTCGTCGGAGGCCACGATCGCACGGCGTTCGCGGGCGAAGGCCACCACCTTGCGCAGATGCCCGACACCGAGCACACGCCCGGTCGGGTTCGACGGTGAGTTCACGAAGATGAGCGCGGGCGAACGCGGCCCCAACCGGGTGAGGCCGTCGGTCCGGGCGATCTCCGCCCCCGCCAACAACGCACCCACCTCATAGGTCGGATAGGCGATCTCCGGAATCACCACCAGGTCGGTGGAACCGAGGCCGAGCAGCCGCGGCAACCCCGCGATCAACTCCTTGGTGCCGATAACCGGCAACACCGCCGCCGAGTCCACCCCGGTGACCCCATATCGCCGTGCCAACGCGGCGACGGCCGCCGCCCGCAACTCGGGAGTGCCGTGCGTAGTGGGATAGCCGGGCACCTCCGCCACCGAGGCCAGCGCCATCCGGATCAACGGGTCCACCGGGTCGACAGGAGTGCCGACCGACAGATCGACGATTCCGTCGGGATGCGCGGCCGCCTTCGCCTTCGCCTCGGCGATGGTGTCCCAGGGAAAATCGGGCAGCAGCGCGCTGACCCGTCGACGCGGTGAAACCTCGGTGTTCATACCGTGCCGCGCTCAGTCCTCCGCCATGGGCGGCAGTTCCTTGATGAACGGCGGATCGTAATCGACCTTGCCGACCTTGGTGGCACCACCCGGCGAGCCCAGCTCGTCGAAGAAGTCGACATTGGCGTTCACATAACCGCTCCACTGATCGGGGGTGTCGTCCTCGTAGAAGATCGCCTCCACCGGGCAGACCGGTTCACACGCACCACAGTCGACGCATTCATCGGGATGAATGTAGAGCATGCGGCCACCCTCGTAGATGCAATCCACAGGGCATTCCTCGATGCACGCCTTGTCCTTCACGTCAACGCACGGTTCAGCGATGATGTACGGCACTGCCGCTCTCCTAGTCTTCCTTCTTCGGGGGGTCACTACGCCCGTGCACAAGTATCCTGGCGCCCCACACGTTACCCTCGGTCAGCCTGGCCTAACTATCTGGCGCAGTGCTATTTGGCGCCGCCCTCGGCGGCGCGGGGTTGCGGCCCCGACAGGCCTCGCGCTTCGACCCCCGAGACTCACGCCTTCGGCGCATGCGCTTCGGGGGCCGAAACGCGAGACAGGCCGCAACCCATTGTGGGCCTCGTAGGACTCGGCGCGCGCTAGGGCCGTTACCGACGTAAGGCCCGGCCCATTCGGATGCGTTACCGCGTGGGACCCGACGCACCGGGGGCAGGTACGACACGGCCCGGTGTACCGAGGGCGGGTACGGCCGGGCCGGCGTCTATGGGCGGTATGGCCTGGACGTTGTCCATGACCGGGTGAGGTGTCGTGGGCTCATCCGAGGGACAGTTCCAGGCCGGGGACCGGGCCGCGGTGGTCCGGGGTGCCGTAGGTGGTGGTGCGTTCGCGGACGGGGCGGCCTATTCCGGCGGCGATCTCGGTGAGTTCGGCGACGGTTTTGGCCGAACCGTGCTGGGAGCCGGCCATTCGGGAGATGGTTTCCTCCATGAGGGTGCCGCCGAGGTCGTTGGCGCCGCTGCGCAACATGACCTGGGTGCCGACGGTGCCGAGTTTCACCCAGCTGGTCTGGACGTTGTCGATGCGGCCGTGCAGCATGATGCGGGCCAGGGCGTGCGCTGCGCGGTTGTCCCGGTTGGTCGGGCCCGGACGGGAGGCGCCCGCCAGATACAGGGGGGCGCTCTGGTGTACGAACGGCAGCAACACGAATTCGGTGAAACCTCCGGTCTCATCCTGGATATCGCGCAGGATGCGCAGGTGGCCGACCCAGTGGCTCGGGTTGTCGACGTGGCCGTACATCATGGTCGAGCTGGATCGCAGCCCCACCCGGTGTGCGGTGGTGACCACATCGATCCAGGCCGAGGCGGGCAGTTTGCCCTTGGTGAGCACCCAGCGCACCTCGTCGTCGAGGATTTCCGCGGCCGTGCCGGGAATGGTGTCGAGCCCGGCCTCGCGCAACGCCACCAGCCAGTCCCGCACGCTTTCCCCGCCGCGAGAGGCGCCATTGACGATCTCCATCGGGCTGAAGGCGTGCACGTGCATGGACGGCACCCGGGCCTTGACCGCGCGCACCAGGTCCGCATACCCGGTGACCGGCAGGTCGGGGTCGATACCGCCCTGCATACACACCTCGGTCGCGCCCTCCACATACGCCTCCCAGGCTCGGTCGGCGACCTCCTCGGTACTCAGGGTGAAGGCATCGGCATCGCCCTTGCGCTGGGCGAACGCACAGAACCGGCAGCCGGTGTAGCAGATATTGGTGAAGTTGATATTGCGGTTGACCACGTAGGTGACGTCGTCACCGCACACCTCGCGGCGCAGTCGGTCGGCGAGGTCGGCGACCGCGTCCAGATCGGGGCCGTCGGCGGTGGCCAGGGCCAGGTACTGGGCATCGGTGAGGTCGGCCGGGTCGCGTTCGGCGGCACGCAGCGCGTCCAGCACGTCGGCGTCCAGACGCTGTGGCGCCGACGCGAGATCGCGGACCTGTTCGCGCACGGTCTCCCAGTCACCGAAGGCGCTGTTGATATCGCTGCGGGTGTCGGTGTTGCGGCCGTCGGTGTCGATGGCGGTATTCAGATCCACCCGGCCCGCCGACTCCCACGATTCGTCGGGTTCCTGCCACGGCAGACCCGTCGGGACGACATCGGGGCGGGCCAGCCCGGTTTCGGGGTCGGTGAGGGCGGCGACGTGCGCGCCGATCCGCGGATCGGTCCACGGGTTGCCCGCGCAGACATATTTCGGATGCGCGGAGGTGCGCTCCACCAGTTCGAATCCGGCGGACGCGGTGATCTCGGCGAGGGTGTCGAGATTGGGCCAGGGGCGTTCCGGGTTGACATGGTCGGGGGTCACCGGCGACACCCCGCCCCAGTCGTCGATACCGGCGTCGAGCAGGGCGCGACACTCCTGTTCGGACACCAGGTTCGGCGGTGCCTGCACCGGCACGTCCGGGCCGAGCAACAGCCGGGTCACCGCGATAGCGGCCAGGAACTCCTGCATATCGGCGTCGGGAGCGTTCCGCATGGCGGTATCGCCCTTGGCGCGGAAGTTCTGCACGATGACTTCCTGGATATGCCCGAAGGCCTTGTGCTGTTTGCGGATCGCCATAATGGTCTCCGCCCGTTCGGCCACGGTCTCACCGATACCCACCAGGATGCCGGTGGTGAAGGGCACCGACAGCCGGCCGGCATCGGTGAGGGCGCGCAACCGCACCGCCGGGTCCTTGTCCGGACTTCCGTAATGGCAGTTGCCCTTCTCGGTGAACAGCCGCGTCGCGGTCGTCTCCAGCATCATTCCCATCGACTGCGCGACCGGCTTGAGTCGGGAGATCTCCTCCCAGGACATGACACCGGGGTTCAGATGCGGCAGTAGGCCGGTTTCCTCCAGCACCAGAATGGACACCGCGCGCAGATAGTCCAGCGTGGAATCGTAGCCGCGTTCGTCGAGCCACTGGGCCGCCTCCGGCCAGCGCGCCTCCGGTCGGTCGCCGAGCGTGAACAGGGCCTCCTTACAGCCCAGTTCGGCGCCACGCCGGGCGATATCGAGCACTTCGTCCGGCTCCAGGAACATGCCCCGGCCCTGGGCGCGCAGTTTGCCCGGCACGGTGACGAAAGTGCAGTAGTGGCAGGTGTCCCGGCACAGATGGGTGAGCGGGATGAAGACATTGCGCGAATAGGTGATGGTGCCGCTGCGGCCGGCGGAGGCGAGCCCGGCATCGCGTACCTGAGCGGCACTGCGGCACAGATCGGCCAGGTCATCGTCGCGGGCGTGCAGGAGCACAGTGGCCTCGTCGACATTGAGTGTCACCCCGTCTCGCGCGCGCCGCAGCGCCCGGCGCAAGGCCGACGGGGTGGGCGGTGGAGATGGAACGGCCGGCTTCGGTAGGTCGATCACGTCCTCGATCATGCGTCACTCATCCGCGACTGTCTCCCTCTGTATCCGATAGCGCCGTCTCCGGCGGCGCGGGTCGGGGCCGCCCCGGGTCGTCCCTTCCTGCGCGAATCCGCTGCCGCGAATCCGCTCCGGCCGGTCCGGACCCGGGGCGGGCCCGACCAAGTTCGTGAGCCATGACAACCCCATTCCGTACCGGACTATTCCGGGCCGGTCAGCGGGCTGCCGGGCCGCTGACGCGGGGCGGCCGCGGGCCTGGAACGGTTGGCCAGCACATACAGGTAGAGCAGTGGTGGCACCACTCCGCAGAGGAACAACAACAGGGTGCGCAGGTTACTGCCCAACGGGACGTCACCGCCCGGACCGCTGCTGGCGGCGATCAGGAAACACAGCAACCACGCCGCCATCGGCAAGAACATGACCGCCGGGCGCGGCAAGATCACACTCGCGCCGTGCACCAGGGCGATATTCACCGCCCCGGCGCACAGCGCGGCGACCGGGAAAGCCGTACCACCCAGGTAGAGGGGCAGGTACAGGACCTCGAGGGCGAGGGTGATCACGGCATCCAGGATGAGCACACCGATGACGATCGGTCCCAGCGTGGCGGCCGCACGGGACCACCGCTCGGGGCTGACGGGTGCCGGATCGTCCACGGCGGCGGTCACGCGAGCGACCGGGCCGACAGAGGCGACTGCTGATACCCGCTCGGGGAAATCGTGCGGGCGATGTGCCGTACGGCGCGCTGGAGGTCCCGGTTGTCCATGCGCCGAGTCTAAGCGGCCCGCCCGCACCGACCCGGCAGCCGGCGAAACCGCGTGGACCGGTGCTCCGTCGTCGGGGTCCGCCGCACGCGACCTACTCCGGTCAGGCGAACAGATCGTGCTCGCGACCGTCCGCCCCACAGGGCCCTATCCGGCCGCGGACCAGCACATAGTGTTCCTCGGGCAGCACAGGTTGGGCAATCCGGTTGGACAACGCGAATTCGCGGCCCGACGGGGCCACCGCCACCTGGGTGGCATGCGCGCGCAACGCCGCGCGTTTGGCGGCGAGTACCTCGGAGATATCCACCGTGGTGGTCACGGAGATACTGGGCACACAGGCCAATTCGCCTTCGCCCGGCAGCCGCCAGCCCGGTGGCAGGGCACCCGGGAGGCCATCGACGGTGCGGCGGGTCAGGGCTCGGGTGTGCAGCCGCAGCATATCCTCGTCGGTGACCGTCCAATAGAACTTGGGGGTGTCCCACCCGCGTTCGGCGGCGACGTCCACGGCGACCGTGGTGACCTCATGGGCCCGAATGTGGTCCGGATGCCCGTACCCGCCCTTCGGGTCGTACCCCACCACCACGCGGGGCCGCAGCTCCAACAGCACATCCGTCAGCGCCTCCACCGCCGCGGCGCCGGAGCGGACGAAGGCCCGGGGATGTTCGGCCGAGGGTGTTCCCGCCATACCGGAATCGCGCCAGCGGCCGGCACCGCCGAGGAAACGCGGCCCGGTGACATCCAGTTCGGCCAGTGCCCTGGTCAGTTCGAGTACGCGGTAGCCGCCGAGCTGGTCGGCACGGTCGGCGGTCAGCCCGGCCCATTCCTCGCCGATGACTTCCCCCTCCTCACCGAGGGTGCAGGTCACCACCGTCACGGGCACGCCGCGTCGCCGGTAGAGCGCGATGGTGCCGCCGGTGGTGATGGACTCGTCGTCGGGATGGGCGTGTACCAGCAGCAGCCCGCCTGTACCGTCGACCGCGCTCACGGCATTCTCCGCCACATCGCCGAGTCACCGAAGATACCGGCCTGGATGGCGCCGCTGAGCGAGGCGCCGTCCACCGACGGGCCCGCCGCGGCCACCACATTGTCCTGCACGATCGGCAGCACCGTGGACATTCCCCACAGCTTCGGCTCGGTCTCGCCCAGCACACGTCCCACGTCGATACCGCGCAGGGCGCCGTCGATCTCCGGCTGCAGGGCCGGATCACAGACGCCGGACAGATTGCTCGGTGCCCGCCCGGTCGCCTCCACGGCGGCGGGCACCTCGGCGTCCGGGTCCGCGGGCGGCCGAGGGGGACAGCCGTATCGTGAGGCGAGTACGGTGGCGGCGTCCACGCCGGTGGCCTCCCAGCCGACAATGGCGTCGACGGAGTTCTCCACCAGGCTCTTGCCGTACAGCTCGTCACCGGGCAGGGCGAGCACGGTGGCCTCGATCCCCGCGCTGCGCAACTGGTCGGCCGCGGTATTGGCCACCGCGAGCGCGGTTTCGTCCCCGCTCACCGCGCCGATCCGCAGCGCCAGCGCCTTCCCGTTCTTCGCCAGTGAACGAGGTCGCGGCGCGGGCGAGGTCGGCGATACCGGCGGTGGTTCCGGGGCGCGACCGAAACCGGCCTCGGCCAGCAGCCCGAACGCCTGCTCGGGGGTCAGCCGCGGCGGCGCCGTCGGCACATAGCCGGGATCCGAGGGCGAGAGCACCTGGGCCCGGACCGGCTCCACCCAGCCGCCGGTCTGCGCGCCGACGGTCGCCAACAGCGCCGGATCCAGCAACGCGAGCACCGCGGTGCGGACCCGGTGGTCGCCGAGCACCCCGTCGCGGCCGTTGAGTTCGAGCCGCAACTGCCGCGACTGCGGCATGATCGCGGTCCGCACCGATGGAATCGCCCCCAGCTGTGCCTGGGTGGCGACACCGCCGTGGATCAGCGCCATCTGAGCGTCACCGGTGCGCAGCGAATCGGCCACCTGGGCGGGGGTGCCGCCGCGGCGCAACAGGATCTGATCGGGCCGAGCGGGGCTACCCCAGAAACGGTCGTTGCGTTCGAGCAGGATCTCGTCGCGGCCGGGGTCGGCGGATTCGATGTGAAAATTGCCGCCCGAGACCGGGATCCGCTCGATCAGCGTCCGCTGGAAACCACCGGGCGAATCCTTCATCAGATGCGACGGCAGCAGATTCGTGAACAGCTCCCGCCACGCCGGATAGGGGGTTGCCATCGTGACCGTGACCGTCTTGCCGCCGCCCGAGGACGTGACCCCGGTGATGAGCCGGTACCCGGCGGGGTCGATAACCCCCGGCTGGGTGATCATCTGCTGCCACAGATACCAGAAGTCCTCGGCGGCGATCGGCGCCCCGTCGGACCAGTGCGCCTGATCCTGCAGTTCGTAGGTGATGGTGAACGGTTCCTGTGCGGTAACCGTCGCCGATTCGATCAGGTCGGCGTCCGGCACCCACACTGTGGCGCCCGGCACCGCAGGATCGGGGGTGGGGCGGAACGGGCTCGGCAACACCATGGACGCGACGGCGGCGGCGGCCGGGGACTGGTTCGAACGCAGATGGGGATTGAACCCGAGCCCGATATCGTCGATGGCCACCACGACGGTGTTCTTGGTCGGCCGCGCCGGTTCGGTCTCCGGGCTCTCGGTGCTGGCGATGGGCGGCGGCGGATTCGCGGCGCACCCGGCCACAACCGGCAGCAGGACTGTCGTCAAGACCAGGAGGGCGCGTAGCACCGCACGCCGGTGGAGCCCCGAAATCACCATCGGCACATTACTGTGTCCGATTGCGCTGTGTTCGATTGCGCCGCCTCCGGCGGCGCGGGGTTGCGGCCTTGACGGGTCTCGCGTTTCGGCACCCGAGACTCGCGCCTTCGGCACATGCGCTTCGGGCGCCGAAACGCGAGACGGGCCGCAACCCTTTGGAGACCTCATGGGGCCGGGCACCACGGTGAGGGGCCTTCTGGTGGCGTTACTGGTAGGCAACAGAACACCCGGTTATTACTGCGCCACCGCCCGGTCACGGGCCTTGCGGCGGGATAGCTCCCGGGCCCGCTCGGTGGCGCCCAGGGTCACCTTGCGCACCCGCACCACCTCCGGGGTCACCTCCACGCATTCGTCGGCGGCGCAGAACTCCATGGCACTCTCCAGGTCCAGCTGCAGCGGCTTGGCCAGGGTCTCCATCACGTCGGCGGTGGAGGAGCGCATATTGGTGAGCTTCTTCTCCCGGGTGACATTGATATCGAGGTCCTCCGCGCGCGGATTGATCCCCACGACCATGCCCTCATAGGTCTCCGCGCCCGGTTCCACGAAGAACTGGCCGCGGTCGGCGAGCTGGATCATGGCGAACGGGGTCACGGTGCCTGCGCGGTCGGAGACCAGCGACCCGGTGTGCCGGGCGCGGATCTCCCCGGCCCACGGCGCGTACCCGTGCGAAACGGCGTTGGCGATACCGGTGCCGCGGGTCTCGGTGAGGAAATCGGTGCGGAAGCCGATGAGCCCGCGTGAGGGCACGATGAACTCCATCCGCACCCAACCCGCGGCGTGGTTTGTCATCTGCACCATCTTGCCCTTGCGGTTGGCCAGCAGTTGGGTGATCGCACCCAGGTATTCGTCCGGGCAGTCGATGGTGAGCTCCTCGTACGGCTCGTGCACCTTGCCGTCCACCTGACGGGTCACCACCTGCGGTTTCCCGACGGTCAGCTCGAAACCCTCGCGGCGCATGGTCTCCACCAGAACGGCCAGCGCCAGTTCGCCGCGACCCTGAACCTCCCAGGCGTCCGGGCGGCCGATATCGAGCACCCGCAGCGAGACATTGCCGACCAGTTCCTGGTCGAGCCGCGCCTTCACCATGCGGGCGGTGAGCTTGTGCCCTTGGACCCGACCCACCAGTGGCGAGGTATTGGTGCCGATGACCGCGGAGATGGCGGGCTCGTCCACGGTGATCCGCGGCAGCGCCACCGGGTTGTCCGGATCGGCGAGGGTATCGCCGATCATGATGTCCGGGATCCCGGCGACAGCGACGATATCGCCCGCCACCGCGACCTCGCCCGGCTGCCGTTCCACGCCGATGGTCTGCAGCAGTTCGGTGATCTTGACGTTCTTCACGCCGTCGGCGTACATCCACGCGACGGTCTGTCCCTTGCGCAGCTCGCCGTTGTGCACCCGTACCAGCGCCAGACGACCCAGGAACGCGGACGCGTCCAGGTTGGTGACATGCGCCTGCAGGGGCGCGCTCGGATCGCCCTTGGGCGCCGGGATGCACTCGAGCAACACGTCGAACAGGGCGTCCAGGTTCTCCGCGGCGGGGGCACTGCCGTTCTCCGGCCGCTCCTTGGACGCCTTGCCCTCACGGCCGGAGGCATACAGCACCGGCAGGTCCAGCGCGAGTTCGGCGGCCTCGGCGGCATCGTCGTCCAGATCGGAGGCCAGGTCCAGCAGTAGGTCGTGGCTTTCCTCGACAACCTCCGCGATCCGGGCGTCGGGCCGGTCGGTCTTGTTCACCACCAGGATCACCGGCAGGCACGCGGACAGGGCCTTGCGCAGGACGAACCGGGTCTGCGGCAGCGGGCCCTCGGAGGCGTCGACCAACAGCACCACACCGTCGACCATGGACAGCCCCCGCTCCACCTCGCCACCGAAATCGGCGTGACCCGGGGTGTCGATGACATTGATGACGGTGACGCTGCCGTCCGGGTGATGCCGGTGAACGGCGGTATTCTTGGCGAGAATGGTGATGCCCTTCTCGCGTTCCAGATCACCGGAGTCCATTACCCGGTCGACCGGTTCGACCCGCTCGGCGAACGCCCCTGATTGCCGCAGCATGGCGTCGACCAGTGTCGTCTTTCCGTGGTCGACATGGGCCACGATGGCGACATTGCGAAAATCGCGTGCAGACGACACGCCGGGTTCCTCCTGCTGTTGGCTTGTGCTGTTCGGCCGGACCCTGCGACAGGGAGACGCGAACTCCGGGCATCGCGGCCTGTTACACCCTACCGGCACCGCCGCACCCCTCCTCCGGTGCATGCCGGTTAGGGTAAGCTAACTCGCCATGGGCAAGGTCAAGGCGAAAGAGGTCTCGCACCTTAAGCCGAAGAAGAAATGCTGCCGCAAGAAGACGCGCTGCGTGAAATGCCCTGTCGTCATTATGCGGATGAAACGCCTGGAGGCCGCGGGCGTCACCGGCAAAGATCTGAAAAAAGGCCTGAAGAAGGCGCGCGCTGCCTGAGCGCCCGCCGCTTTTTCATCCCGCCGCATCGCATGCGAAAACCGGGCATGAAATCCCGCGTGCCGTGGTATCACGGCCACTATGACCGCTCAGCTGCTCTCCGACGCCGAAATAACCGAAGCGCTCGATTCGCTGCCCGAGTGGACCCGCGCCGGTGACGCCATTACCCGCACCGTGCAGGCGCCCTCCTTCCCCGCGGGTATAGAACTTGTGCGACGGGTGGCCGAAGCCGCCGAGGACGCCAACCACCACCCCGATATCGATATCCGCTGGCGCAGGGTCACCTTCACCCTGTCCACCCATTCCATGGGCGGGCTCACGGCACTGGACGTGGCTCTGGCTCGACGGATAGATCGGCTGGCGGACCGACCCGACCGATCTGACGGCCCGACCGGATGATCCAGGCATAGAGCACCAGCACACCGATCACATCCACCGCACCCAGCCAGGACAGCACCCCCGGCCGGGAAATCGTCCAGATCGAGTCCTGGAAGAACGACAGCACCCACGGCGCCCCGACGAGGGTGGTCAGCAGCCAGTAACCGGCCAGGATCTTCGCTCCCGGCATCGACCGGTACGGCCCGTACAGCAGCCACAACACCGCGGGCAGCAGCCAGCCCCAGTGGTGCGACCACGAGATGGGCGAAACCATCAGCCCGAACAACTGCACCACCACAAGGGTGCCCAGCAGATCGTCGCGGCGCAGCGCACGCCAGGCGAACCAGGCCGCCACGGCGGTCAGCGCGACCCCCGCCAGCCACCACGGGCCGGTCTCCACATCGGTGCCGAGCAGGCGGCTCAGCGCCCCGCGCAACGACTGGTTCCATACCGAACCCACGGGTCCGATCCGGTCGGCGTCGCCGAGCAGGGTGCCGAAATAGCGCTGGGTCTCCGCCGGCGCGAGCAGGAAGCTGAGACCCACGGTCGCGGCGAAAACCACCGCCGACCACAGCACCGCCGCCCAGCGCTGCCGGGCCACGAAGTACAGCCCGCTGATCGCGGGGGTCAGTTTGACGCCGGCGACAATGCCGACCAGCGGTCCGGAGACCCACCAGCGGCTGCTGCGGACCGCCAGCATGACACCGAGCATCAGGAAGACATTGACCTGTCCGTAGTCGATGGTGGTGCGCACCGGCTCCAGCCACAGCCCGACCGCGGTCCAGGCCACGACCGCCGTACTCCGGTGCGGCCGGCGAGCCTCCTCGGCACCCAGCAGCAGTTCGAACGCGATCCGCACCACCCAATACAGGGCCGCCGCGATGGCCGACAGCCACAACACCGCCACAAGGGTGAACGGCAGATAGTGCAGTGGGAAGAACACCACCGCAGCGAACGGCGGATAGGTGAACGGCAAGGGGAAATCCGGGGTCTTCTCCGCGTAGGTGAAGTCGTAGAGATGTTCGGTCAGCAATGCGGCCGAACCGTCCACGTAGACGTGCAGATCGACCAGGTTCATCCCATTGGGTGCCAACAGCATCCACAGCATTCGCGCCAGCACGGTCAGACCCAGTGCCGCTACGGCAAGACGGAAGGGTGCGGCGGACGGACGGCTATCGGTCCGGGCGCGGGACTGGTTCACTACACGGGCTTTCGAGTCGGGCCGTCGGCCGGACCCGCAGGGGTGGGCGATTCGGCGACAGGTGCTTCCGGCCCGCACTACATTAGCTGTGTTCAATGGCGCCGCCTCCGGCGGCGCGGGTCGGGGTCCTCATGACCCCGGGCCTTCCCTCCCTTCGCGGCGCTGCCGACGCGACGTCGCTCCGGCCGGTCCAGACCCGGGGCGTGCCCCGGCCACCGAGGGTGAGGCATCCGCGAAGGTGGTGGACGGGCCCGGCAACGCGGGCTCTCCCAGCGCGGCGCTGCCGACGCCACGTCGCTCCGGTCGAACCGGGCCCTCGGGGCGGGCCCCGACCACCGGGTGAGACGTCCGAGGGGGTGTCGGCCCGGGACCGATATTCGAGCCTCCTCCCGTACGAGGTCGCCGGCGCGGAATCGCTGCGGTTGGTGGACTCGGGGCGGGCGCGGGCACCGTGGTGAGGCCCCCGAGTAGACGGAGGCTCTGTCGCGCGGGGCGCTTCTCGCGCAAGGGTGCTGTCGTATGTCACTTCGATGGACCGAGCGGGCTGCGCCGTCCGGTGGCGGCGCTGTCGGAATCGATCATTGTTCTGTGACGAAACCGGAGGGGACGGTATGGGTCCTCGTGACACGCTCCAAATAACATTTGCATCAATAATCACAGCAGAAACACGGGTCACACCCCAAAGTTCTATACCACGAATGGGTAACAGTCATGAACTCGGCCCCGTCGCTGTACAAGGTGCAAGGATGTCCTTAGAGTGACCCCGAAACGACGGCATTTCAGCGTCGACCCGATGTACCCCGAGGTAAGGACGGCTAGACCAGTGCTTCGCACCCGAGGATCGCGGATCGCATTGTCCGCGCTTGTCATTGCCGCGAGCGCTTCCCTCGCGGCGCCGACCACGGCTCTCGCGGCCCCGGCGGCACCCGCAGCGTCGGTGAACAGTGTCCCAATGGTGCCGGAAGGCGTACCCGTGGACGCCCTGGTCGCCCTGGCTCCCGTCGTCGCGGACGCGATCGCGGCCCCCGGCCCGGCAGGGAATATCGCCGCACCGGGCAGCACGCAGGCACTGATTCTGGACCAGGCGCGCAAGCTGCTCGCGACGGTACCGCTGTCGCCGCAGCTCAAGTCCACCCTGGAAAGCGTCATCACCTTCCTGGACGGAAGCGGCGGGGGTGGCGTCGAGGTTCCGGAGAACGGCCCGGCCATCGCCCAGTTCCTCTACCCGACCATCGGCCAGGGATGTATCGCTCCCTCCGGCGATTCGGTCGGCACCGCGCTCGCCGTCCCCGGGCCCGCGCAGCTGCCGCCGCCCGGTCCGGCCGCGGGCCAGACGGGGTTCGTGTTCACCGCGCTCGGTACCGAACGGCCGACCGCGACACAGAACCCGCCGATGACCGTGCAGTGGCGCAACCTGGATACCGGCGCCTCCGGCGTACAGCCGCTCACCACCGAGGCCAATATCAACCCCGACGGTCCGGCCACCCTGTCGGCGATCGCCGACACCGGCCGCGGCCGGATCGTGGCCGTCATCGGCGGCTCGTTGACCACCCAGGTCGAGGGCGGCGCGGCACGCACCTGCTCCTTCGTACCCACCCTCGGATTCTTTACGGTCGCCTGACACACATCCGTGTGCAGGAGGCCCGGCACGGCTCTCGCCTGCCGGGCCTCCTGCATCGACGTGCGGAGAAACGGTTCACCCCTCCCGCGCATCCCGCCACTGTGGTAAACCGGGACCCATGGCGACTCTCGACATTCCGACGAAGTCCCGCACCGGCCTCCACAGCCGACGCGCCCACCGGTCGATCCTGTCCATCCGCTCGGAAGGCTCGATCCTGTCGATCGGATCGGCGTATTCGATCCTGTCCATCGGCAGTGTCGGCTCGATCCTGTCGATCGGTTCGGTCGGATCGTTCGCCTCGGTCATCTCGTCCGGCTCGTTCGCCAGTCTCGGTTCGGCCCTGTCCGGGCTGTCACGGTGGTCGCTGCTGTCCTGGATGGGCAACCACGACTCTCCCGAGGCCCGGCCCGGTCTGCGTGTGGTCCCCGACGACGAACCCGACCTGCGCGTCGCCTCCACCTGCCATTGCCAAACCTGAGGGTCGGGTCCGCTGCCGCACTACGACGTGGCGACCTCATCTCGCTCCGGGCGGTATCCGCCGGCGGGTGGCGCGATTCGCGGATTGCTCACCAGGCGCCGTATTCGGGAGTGAGGATATCGTTCACGTCGACTCCGACCCCGTCGACGGTGCGGCGGTCGATTTCGACCTGGTGCAGGTGGGCCGCCGGGTGGACGAAGCCCGCGGGGGTTCCCCAATTGTGCTGCCAATACCAGGAGCCCACGCCGGCGAGCCGGGCGAGTTCGATGGTCGGGGCATTGGCGTAGACGCCGGTGTTCTCCTGGCCCAGCACCGCCTGCCAGCCCTGCAGGTACGGCAGGACCAAGGTGGCGAAATCGATCGGAGTCGGATTGTCGTCGATGGAGGCGTAGATCGGCCGCCCCTCCGGACCGCCCGCGGCGCGATGTAGTCCCAGGCCGCGTTCGGCGTGCCGCTTCCCCGCCTCCTGGCCACCTCGCCAGTCCGCCGTCGGCCCCTTGCCGTACTGATAGCAGGAGACGATCCGCAGTCCCGCCGCCCGCAGCGTCTCCACCTCGGCACGCCGCAGCGGTTTGCCCACCATCCATTCGGCACCGGGTCGTCGATCCGACACATATCGGATCACCCCGAGATGACCCGCGTTCTTGATGGCTTCCGCGGCGGGCACTCCGGCCGAGTAGTCGAGCAGGGTGCCGAGCGGCCGGGCGGCGGCACGAGGTGAGCCGACCGCCATCCCGGTGGTAGCGACCGCCGCGCCGACCGCGGCCGCCGTTGTGTATCCGAAAAGAGCACGTCGAGACAGGGCAGATGGCATCGCAGGACTCCTTCGCGCACAATCGGACGGAATGGCAACAGCGTGCCCGGCGCGCCTTCCCCAAAGCGACGCGCGCCGGGAGCCTCGAACGTGCCCTCATTCCATCACAATCACATATGGAACTCCAGGACCATCCATCACACCCGTAACTCGGAAGGTGGCGGTGTCGAGATCACAGCAACCGATCGATGCGTTCGGCCACGTCGACAGTGCGCCCCGCCGGGTCCGCCAATTCCCGTTCCACGAACCGCACCACCTGGCCGACGACCTGTTTCTTGATCTTGGCCAGTACCCCGAGCGCGGCCGCCCGCAATCCGTCCGCCGCGAATTCCATATGGATATCGGCGGCCACGGGGGGCGCTGCCTCGATCACGATCCACAGCGGTGCGGCGGCACGGGCGGTGAGCACCAGCGGGATCGCCAGATCCACTCGGTAGTGGTTGGATTTGAGCACGTCGACGGTGATGTCCAGCGACACCGGAACCAGCAGATCGAACTGGACGGCGGACGTACCGGCCGCGGGAGTCGGTAGCGCGGGCACGAGCCGTTCGCCGAGTTCCGCAGGGAGATGGACCCGTTCGGCCAGTTCCGGGGTCCCGACCTCGCCGTGCACCTCGACCTGAGCCGAGGCCCGGGGTCCGGCGCGGAACGGTCCGACTTCGATGCGGCGCCCGGAAAGCCGGTCCACCACCTCGAATACCCGCTCGCGGGTGACGATCCGCGGGAAGAACCGCCGCCCGAACTCGGCGTAGTCGATCCAGTCGAATTCGGTGCGCGCGCGGTGTTCGGATCGGACGCCCGCGACGATGGCCTCGATATCGTAGATCCGACTGCGCCGCGTCGACGGATCGGCGAGTAGCGTGTTCACCCGTTTGGCGATTTCGCGCCGCAAGCGTCCCACGATCGGGTCGAGCAGCCATTCGCTCATCGAATCCTCGGCGCGGGCGCGCAGCACCACGTTCACATCGTTCGGGCGAACCCGTGGGATGTCGATGACAACCAGCAGGGGCTCGGCGGTGCGGGCATGCAGGGTGAGACCGATGAACACACCCGTCTCCACCCGCAGTTTCTTTCCGCCGAGCAGCACCTTCAGCGCGAGGAACGCCGGAATCCGGGTTTCGAAGACGATATCCGGGCCGTTGCGGACGACCTCGGGTCTGCCCATCTTGCCCTCGGCGACGAACCCCGCGAGCCCGGCGGGCCCCAGCGAAAACGGTCCGATCGTGATTCCACGGCCGGCGATACCGGCGATGGCGTCCTCGATCCGCCGCACCGTCACCGCGTGGGTGACGAAACGTTCACCGAACTCGGTGTAGTCGATCCAGACCGGTTCGTCTACAGCGATCGGTACCATCCAGCGCTCCGAGACCATCACCTCCCACGAACTGTTCGTCACGGTACGCGACGAAGGTGACGGACCGGCACGCCCGTCCGAGCTCGTGGCCCGAGTACGCCTACAGTCGCCCGAAGCCGACGATATCGGAGGTCCCACCCCGGCCGATATGAGTGCGTAATACACATATTATGTGTAATGCATTATTTGGAATCCGCGGAAGACAGACGGGATAGTGAACAGATGTCCGATTCGGGTGCTTCCCCCACGGCCACCGACAGCCCGGGCGACACGGTCGTGTCCCGGCTCTCGCTGGAGCTGACCCTGCTGTCCCGGCATTTCCCGGCCACCCGCCGCAACCCCGGTTGTCGGCTCGACCGATCGGCATTCCTGATCCTGACCCGGCTGCGTCTCGGCGCCCCGCTCACCCTGCGCGAACTGGCCGAAGCGTTCAAACTCGACATCTCGACGATCAACCGCCAGGTGGCCGCCATGCTCGACCAGGGACTGGTCGACCGGGTTCCCGACCCCGAAGGCGGCATAGCTCGCAAGATCCGTCCCAGCGCCAAGGGGTTGGAACTGCTGGAAGGCGATCTCGCCCAGAACCACCGCGGGCTCGAGAAGGTCGTCGCCGACTGGGCGGACGAGGATGTCGAACAGTTGAGTCGGCTGGTCGAACGCTTCAACGAATCCGTCGAGCGACTCGAGCGCAACCCGTGGCCGCGGCCCACGCGGGAGCGGTAGACCCGGTGCACTCGCTCCCACCCGGATTCGCGCACAACCGTTCCCGCCGCCCGTACCCCGACCGAACCGGCAGGTGAGGGCACCCTGGACACCCTGTGGGATTTCGTCGTCGACCGGCGCTACCAACTGCTCACCGACTCATACCTGCACATCTCGGCGGTGGTGCAATCGGTGGCGGTGGCCACGCCGGCCGCGGTGCTGCTGGGCGTCCTCGTCCACCGCAGTCCGCTCGGCTCCGCGCTAGCCACGGCCACGGCGAGCACCATTCTCACCGTCCCGTCGTTCGCCCTGCTCGGCCTGTTGATCCCCCTGCTCGGACTCGGGGTGGCGCCGACCATCACCGTCATGGTGCTGTACGCGCTGCTGCCGATTCTGCGCAATACCATTGTCGGGTTGACCTCCGTCGATCCCGCGGTCACCGACGCCGCCCGTGGAGTCGGAATGAGCCGGTTGCGGGTTCTCACCGCGATCGAACTCCCCCTGGCATGGCCGTCGATCCTCACCGGAATCCGCATCAGCACCCAGATGTTGATGGGCATCCTCGCCATCGCCGCCTATGCCAAAGGCCCCGGACTGGGCAATCTGATCTTCTCCGGCCTCTCCCGACTGGGCACCCCGAACGCGGTACCGCAGGCACTGACCGGCACGGTGCTCATCGTCACATTGGCTCTCCTGCTGGACGGCATCCTGGTGCTGCTGGGCCGACCGACCACCTCGAGGGGAATCCGTGGCTGACTCCGAACCCGTATCCGGTGTCGAGATCGTGCTCGACTCGGTCACCAAACGGTATCCGGGACAAACGCAACCGGCCGTGGACGCCGTGAGCATGACCATCCCGGCCGGGGAGGTCGTGGTGTTGGTCGGCCCCTCGGGCTGCGGCAAGACCACCACCATGCGGATGATCAACCGCCTCATCGAGCCCACCTCCGGCACCATCGGCATCGGCGGCATCGACGCCCTGTCCATCGATGCCGACGAATTGCGCCGCGGCATCGGCTATTCCATCCAACAAGCGGGCCTGTTCCCGCATATGACGGTCGGCCGAAACATCGCCACCGTGCCGAGACTGCTCGGTTGGGACCGCGACCGCATCGCGGCACGCGTCGACGAGATGCTGGAACTGGTCGGCCTGCCGCCACACGAGTTCCGGGATCGGTACCCCCGACAGCTTTCCGGCGGCCAACAGCAGCGCGTCGGGGTGGCACGGGCGCTGGCCGCCGACCCGCCGGTGCTGTTGATGGACGAACCGTTCGGTGCCGTGGACCCCGTCACCCGCGGACTCCTGCAGGACGAGTTGATGCGCTTGCAGTCGGGGCTGCGCAAAACGATCGTCTTCGTCACCCACGACTTCAACGAGGCGGTCAAACTCGGTGACCGTATCGCGGTACTGGGCGCGCGGTCCCGGATCCGCCAATACGACACCCCCGCCGCGATCCTCGCCGACCCGGCCGACGAGACGGTCGCCGAGTTCATCGGTGCCGATGCCTCCCTCAAACAGCTCACTCTCGCCCGGGTGGGCGATATCGAACTCGACCGCTGCCCCACCGTGACCGAGGACGCACCGGTCGAGGCCCTGCGACGCGCGCTCGACGACGCCGACCGGCTCCCGGTGCTCGTCCTGGATTCCGAGCGCCGTCCCCGGCGCTGGGTATCGGCGCCGGAAACGAGCCGTGCCGAATCCGTGCGCACCGCCGGCACACCGGTGGGCGAGCCGATATCCGACCAGGCCACCCTCCAGGACGCCTTGGAAGCGCTGTTGCGGGAGAGCACCGCCCGCGCGATCGTCACCGACACAGGCGGCCGATACACCGGTGTGGTCACCATCGATCTCCTGGTCGGGCATCTGGCACGGCAGCGCGCCGAACACGCCGACAGCCGGACCGACGAGGGGAGAACGCCGTGACAGCGTCGGGCCCGGTTCGGACCACTTCCCGGGCGGCACAACGCCATGCGGAACGGTTACGTCTGCTGCTGCAGCCGGCGTCGGCCCTCGCCCTCGCGGTAGGTGTGCTGGTGTGGGCTTTCGACCGCGATCTCACCGTCACCCAGCGGGCGAGCCTGCGCGCGGGCACTATCGCGACCGTCACCTGGCAGCATGTGCTGATCACCGCCACGGTGGTGGCCATTGTGCTGGCCGTCGCGGTCCCCCTCGGAACCCTGCTGACCCGGCCGGGATACCGCCGCCTCGCCCCGGTATTCGTCGGAGTCGCCAATATCGGCGCGGCCGCCCCGGCCATCGGCCTGATCGTGCTGTTCTATCTGGTCACCGAGACCACCGGCTTCTGGATCGGAGTGGCGCCCATCGCCTTCTATTCGCTGCTGCCGGTTCTGCGCAATACGATCCTCGGTTACCGGCAGGTGGACCCCGCACTCATCGACGCGGGCCGCGGGCAGGGCATGTCACCGGCCATGGTGCTGCGCCGGATAGAGTTCCCGCTCGCCATCCCCTACATCCTGGCCGGGCTGCGCACCTCCCTGGTGCTCGCGGTCGGCACAGCGACCCTGTCGTTCCTGGTGAGCGCGGGCGGGTTGGGCATCCTCATCGACACCGGCTACAAACTGCGCGATACCGTGACGCTGATGGTGGGCGCCGTGCTCGCCGTTGTCCTGGCACTGCTGGTGGACTGGTTGGGCGCCTTGGCCGAAGAATTCCTCGGACCCCGGGGACTGCGATGACCGGACGGTTCCGCCTCCCCATCCGCTCGGGCGCGGTATCCGCCGTCCTCTGCGCCATTCTGGCCCTCATCGCCGGCTGCGGCCTCGAATCCGGCGGTGCCGTTCCGCTGCGGGTCGGCCCGGGCAGTATCCAACCGGTGCCGGAGCTGGCCGGCGTCCCGGTCACCGTGGGTTCCAAGGATTTCACCGAACAGAACATCCTCGGCTACCTCATCGAGTTCGCCCTGGTCGCCGCCGGCGCCGATGTCCGCGACCTCACCGATATCCAGGGCTCCAACAGCCTGCGCGACGCGCAACTGCACGGCCAGATCGACCTCGCCTACGACTACACCGGCACCGGATGGATGAACTACCTCGGCAACGAAACCCCCGTTGCCGGTGAAATCGGCCAGTTCGAAGCCGTCCGCGACGCCGACCTGGCCGCCAACGATATGGTGTGGACGGCCATGGCCCCCATGAACAACACCTACGCCCTGGTCACCAACCGGGCCACCGCCGAAACCACCGGGGCGCGCACCCTCTCCGACTACGCCCGCCTGGTGAATTCCGACGCCGGGGCCGCGGTCACCTGCGTCGGCACCGAATTCAATGTCCGGCAGGACGGTTTTCCCGGTATGGCGAAGAAATACGGTATCGACGAAAGCGCCGTCCGCAAGAACATCGTCCAGGACGCCCTCGTCTACACCTCCGTGGCCGATGGCCGCCAATGCCGTTTCGGTTCGGTGGCCGTCACCGACGGACGTATCCCCGCCCTCGGCCTGGTCGTCCTCGACGACGACCGAAGCTATTTCCCCAAATACAATGCGGCCCTGGTCATGCGCGCGGACTTCGCCACCGCCCATCCCCGGGTCGCCGAGGTCATGGCGCCCATCTCCGAACAGCTCACCAACACGGCCATCACCGAACTCAACCGTCAGGTCGATGTCGACGGCCGCGAGCCGGCGGAAGTGGCGCGTGACTGGATGGTGAGGCGGGGGTTCATCACCGCGCGATGAACTCGCGGGTCGGCGAACCGTCGTCGGCCGGCGTTCGAAAACGCCCGGTACTGTGAACTCATGATCACGCTCAAGAAGGAAGACGGCGCAGCGGATCTCGCGGGGATCACCAAGTTGAGTGTCGGAGTGAGCTGGGACCCGAGCGCGGGCACCAGCGGTGGAGCGCTCGGTTGGGCACGCCGTAAGCGCGGAGTGGACCTGGACCTGATCGCTATCCTCATGCAGGGCAGCGAGCCGGTGCGCTTCGCCGGACTCGATTCGCTCGATCCGCTGGGCAACGGCGCGGTCCTGCACACCGGTGACGAGCAGACCGGCGCCGCCTCCGGCGACGACGAAACCGTGCACGTCACCTTCGCCGACGTTCCGGGCGCCATCGACGCCATCATCTTCGTCGCCGCGGCCTTCAAGAAGGGTTCATCCTTCGACAAGGCGAACAACATCTCGTTCAAGATCTACGACGGCACCGGCGGCAGCAGTCAGCAGGTCGCCGATATCTGGCCGTCGCTGCTCGGCACCGACAATGCCAATGCCGTCGCCCGCGCGTTCCGCAACGGCGATGTCTGGCAGCTCGAGGTGCTCAACCGCAAGGGCAAGATCAAGCAGGGCGATAAGCAGGCCCTGCTGCGCTTCGCGATGGCATGAAAACCGGCCGACATCCGAGCCGTCCGGGCAGTGTCAACTCGCCGACCAGCCCGACCAGCGCGTGATGCGGATCGCGACCACCGGACCCGGCGGCGGCTGGGTCCGGTACACCGGATAGCGCGCGGCCAAATGTTCCACGGCCGTGCGCGCCTCATCCGCCTCGGCCAACCGCGCCGTGCCGTCGGCGCGTACCCACCACAGCCGTGCCCAGTCCTCACTGTAATGGTCGACCAGCACGGCTACATTCGGGTTCGCCGCCATGTTCTCCAGTCGCCGTAACGCGGTCGTCGACTTGGGTTTCGCGTCGACGCCGGTGTAGACGGTTTCGCCGACCGGCGCGAAGACAATGGGCACGATATGCGGGTTCCCGCTCCGGGTGACCGTCGCCAACCGCGCCACCCGCCCTCGGGCGAACCGTGCCCGCGCTTGCACCTCGCTCAGCCGCACCACACCCTCCTACCGGATCGGCCCCACACCATGGTCGCGCATTCGAGCGGACTCATGCACCTGCCGTGCCACCACCGCGCGCCCCACCCGGGCACAGCACCCCGCAGCCGGCGACCGTCTCCCGTTCAGTGCCGCGCCCCGCCCAGGCGCTCCACCAATATCGGTAGCCCCGGCCCGGTGAGATCGTCCGCGGCTACCGCCCGTCCGGACGCGGCCAACAACAGGGAAAGGAGCGGACCGCGCACGGCCGGTCCGGACCCGAACGACAACTCGGTGTCCTCGGCGACCAACGCGAGCCCGCCGACGAGCTCCTTACCGCCACCGAAGTCCACCGTGGTGCGGACCTGCATCCGAAGCGCATCGGCCATCGCCGCCGTCGGATACGTCCGCGGGATCCCCAGGGGGCGACGGATATCCTCCCCGTGCACGATCATCTCGACCAGCCTGCTGTCCCGCGGGGCAGGCGGTGACGTCTTCCGATCGACCACCGCCCGAAGCCGTTCCAGCGTCTCGCGCGGCCGTGCCGACCGTTCCCGTGCGACACCGTTCGCCGTGAAACGGTGGAAGTCGAACCGCGCGAGGGCGAAATCCCGGAAGAAGCTCGGCCTCGAGGTCTTCGCCGTGGCGACGATATGCGCGAGCACATCGTGCACGGTCCAGCCCGAGCACAGCGACGGCGTGAGCCACTGCTCGTCCGTCAGCTCGTCCAGGTCCGCGATGAGCGCCAACCGCTCCGCACGCACCACGGGCCACACATCTTCCACTTTTCCTCCAGATTGCGGCGGTCGGAAACTCGGCAAAGCTCTCGCCGGAGACGCCGGCCACGCTACTCACCCCCACCGACAAGTGAGCACAGCTCGAGGGATGTCGGTTCTCCGACCTCGAACCACGTCATATCCATCGTCGGTGCGTTCAACTTCGACGGATCGCGGCCCGGAATTCATCGGCATGAGGCCCGCTCACTTGGAAGGTGGGCCGGACCTGCAACCAGAATGACCGGAGTAATTGCGGCAGCCGCGATAAAGGCGAGACGAGAGGCGACGTACCACACACAAACCACCATTGTGATCCAGCGCTGCATCAGTCCCACGCCCACAGTCGCCACGTCGGCATAGGTGGCACATTGTCGTCGGGATTGTCGATCGGCTCGACTTCCGCCTTGTACTCGGGATTCCACAATCTCAGCGCAGTAAGGAACCTTGCGATGACATCGGGCGGTGCGGTGTAGGCAACCGTGGGATATTTTCGACCATTTCCGAAGTCGACGCGCACCAGTCGTCGCGGCAATTGGCTTGATGTGGCCATCGAGCGCCCCCTGTAGGTTACGTGATATTGGAACGAACCGGTGCCGGGGATACGGTCGTCGCCCGGCACCGGGACGCGTTCCAAGCCTGACGCTTCCTACCCGCCGTACCGCAGTGGCATAAATATGGATTAAAGGCGCGTGGGCACTGTCACCTCCTGGTAGTGGCATCGGAGGTGGCATCCCACCTCCCAAGGCACCGAGTGCTTCCCACGTGCCGCCCGGACGGGGAAGATCGTAGGTATGGGCAGCAGTACCGGTGAGTTGATCCGGCAGCTTCGCTCGATCAAGGGTTGGTCGCAAGGCAGGCTCGCCGACGAACTGTGCAAGGTCTCTGGTGCGAACATCAATCGCGAATACATCTCGCGGCGTTGGGAATCCGGTGCCACCGAGCCGTCCCCGTTCTGGCTGCGGCACCTGGCAACAGTCCTGGACTGTCCCCTGGAGATGTTGGAGTCGAATGTGAATCGGCGAAACTTCCTATCCCACTTGGCAGCGACATCGGTCGCCCCCGTCGTGGCATCCGACTTGCTGGCGCAGGGGTCCTCGGCACGCCTACACCACACCGGTCCGACCGTGGACGAGTGGGAACACAAGCTTTCGGTGTACGGCACCGACTATATGAGCGCCGGGGCCGCCGAGATCCAACGCCGACTGGCCGCCGATCTGGTGGTGCTGCAACAACAATTGGATGCGCCGCGCATGTGGGCTGTAGCCGCTCGCCTCATGACCTTGTTCGCCAAGACGTTTCCCGGCTCGGACGGCAACAAGGCAGTCAGGTGGTACAACATGGCCGCCGAGGCCGCCGACCGATCCGAGGACACCGATATCCGGGTCTGGGTGCGGGGTCGAGCCGCTATCGCGCTCGGCTACGAGGGGGCCTCGCTTCCGGTGGCGCACCGGTTCGCCGATCAAGCCCTGGGCATCGATGACAGACCCGGTCTCGGCCGGTTGAACGCGTTGTGGGGCAAAGCGCATGCCGCCGCTGTCCAAGGTGATCGAAGCACTGCGCTGGCGTTGATCAATCAAGGCCGCCATGAGTTCGACAGGTCCGGCTCAGAAGAACAGGCAAGCGACTACGCCGTGCCTTGGTGGCGGGTAAACGTTTTTCTGTCTCTACTGGCCGCTCGCCTCGGGGAGGAGCGCATGGCCGTCCGAGCACAGGAGGCCGCCCGCGCGGAACTGCCCGAGTCTCTGCCCCGCTTCCGCACCCACCTGGACATGCACCGAGGGCTGATGCTCGTGCGAGCCGGAGACCGGGCACAAGGCGTGAAACTGGCACGTGCGGCGTTGGACGCCTTACCCCCGGCGAAACATTCGCTCACACTCCGCATGTTGAGGGACGAAATAGCCGGCGGGACCCGCGTCTAGCAGCAACAACCGCTGCTCACGCACCCACCGGCAACGATTCCACGTCGCCTGACGAGTGCTACAGCCACCACGAGCCTTCTCAAACGTCCGTTCCATACAGCTCAGGACGCGCGTGCTTCCTTCCAGAGCCGCCGCACGATCGACGCCGCCGAATCCGGTACCGCGTGACGGAACGCGGTGCCGACCCACAACGCCATATCCTCGGCGTTCCCCTGTTCCGCGGCGGCCGCGCGCAGAGGGCTCGTGAGATGGTGCACCTGCGGATACGCAGCGGGTGCCGAACGGTCGTAGGTCTCGATGAACTCGTTCGCCAACCCACGCGCGGGTCGCCCGGAGAACGCGCGCGTCATCACCGTGTGGGTGTATCGCGGGTCGCCGAGCGCTTCCTTGTAGGCCGGCTTCGCCCCGGACTCCGGGGTGCGGAGGAATATCGTGCCGAGTTGGACCGCCACCGCCCCGTGCGCGAGCGCTTCGGCGATCTGTTTTCCGGTGCCGATCCCGCCGGCCGCGATTACCGGCACCGGGCACCACGGCGTGATCTCGTCGAGCAGATCGAGCAGCGGCACCGTACCCGGTTCGTCCTCGACCCGGAACGTCGCGCGATGCCCGCCCGCGTCCGGCCCCTGCACACATAGCGCGTCGACCCGCGCGTCCACCGCGGCACGGGCCTCGTCGAGGTCGGTCACGGTCGCGACCACGGCGCAACCGGCATCGCGGAGCCTGCGAACGGCCTCTGGCGGGGCCAGACCGAAGGTCATCGATACGACAGGCACCTCGTACTCGACCAGCAGGTCTATTTTCTCGCCGAACCAGTCATCGTCGCGTTCGCGGATCGGCGGCGGTTCGATCCCGTACCGCCGCGCGGTCTCCCGCAGCCGCGACCGGTATTCCTCGACGGCGCGCGGATCGTATGAACCCTCCTGCGGCACGAACACGTTCACCCCGAACGGCTTGTCCGTGCGAGCGCGCACTTCGCGGATCTGAGCATCCAGGCCCTGCGGGATCCGGTAACCGGCGGCCAGGAATCCCAGCCCGCCCGCTTCGCCGACGTTCACGACCAGGTCCGGAGTCGACGGACCTCCCGCCATCGGGGCGGCGATCAGGGGGATCTCGAGTTTCCCGAAATCGAACAAGACCTGTCCCTCCGTCCATACTGCCGACCCGTTCCGTACCGGCCGGCATCCGATCCCGACACATACGCGGCCCGCGACGCGCTCGCAGGTTCGCCAGGGGCCGCGGCCGAAGAATATCTCGAACGGCACCGACCGCCGATGCACAACCTTGCCGCCCTTGTCCCGCATGTCGTACATGGCTTTCGTCTGTCCAGGAGGCAAGGACCGGCGAGCTCGTGAAGAGGGTCGTGGATCGAGGAGCGAACCCCACACGACCTGCTTCCGGCCGGTCCGGCACACCGATGGTCCGCGTGACGCCGTCGTATCCGACCGTGGCGGTACACCATAGGATCCCCCGGTGAACGAATACGACCACCTCGACACCTCGACGCTGCCGCCGCGACAGCGTCGTATCCTGGCCGCCATTCAGGACTGGGTGGTCCGCCACGGATATTCACCGAGCACCCGGCAGATCGCCGACGCGGTGGGTCTGCGCTCGTCCTCCGCAGTGTCCAAACACCTGAAAAGCCTGGAGGAGCGCGGGTTCCTGCGCCGAGGCGAGGGCGTCTCCCGGCCGATGGACGTGCGGTTGTTCCTGCACGCGGCCGAAACCCGACAACCCGAAACCGACTCGGTCCCGGTCCCGGTGGTGGGCGATATCGCGGCGGGCAGTCCCATCCTCGCCGAGGAACACACCGATGACATCCTCACGCTGCCCCGCGGTCTCGTCGGCCGCGGGGCCCTGTTCGGTCTGCGGGTGCGGGGTGATTCGATGGTCGACGCCGCCATCTGCGACGGCGATATCGTGGTGGTCAGACAACAGCCCGAGGCGCATTCGGGTGAGATCGTCGCCGCCATGCTGGACGGCGAGGCGACGGTGAAGGTCTACCGCCGCCGCAACGGCCATGTCTATCTGGAGCCGCGCAATCCCGCCTACGAGGTCATCGACGGCGACCGCGCGGTGGTTCTCGGCAAGGTCGTCTCGGTGATGCGTCGCGTCTGAGCCGCCGGTCCCTCCGGGTCAGGCCGCGGGTGCGGGCGCGGGTTCGTCGCGACGGGTCCTGGCGAACAGGGCGGGAAGCAGGCGTACCAGGAGTACACCCGGGCCGCGGCCCCCTTCCTGACCGCCGGGCTACGCGTTCGCCGGCGGCGCACTCCCGACCGACAGCCACCGACAGCGGGATGAACGATGGAATCGGTTCCGGAATTGCCATAGAATTGCTGGACAATTTCGACGCTCGAGCCGGATTCCAGGCGATTCGCACCCGTTGTCTCGGGGTGCAGCGAATAGTACGCCCGGCCGCACGACGGCCGCACACAGAACTTCGACACGAGGGCGGCGCTCATGACAGACGTCGACTATTGCGTAGTCGGTGGGGGATTTGCCGGATTGACCGCCGCCCTGCGGCTGAATCGGGCCCGGCAATCGGTGGCACTGCTGGAGGCCCGCGACCGGCTCGGCGGCCGCACGTTCACCGAAACACGCGCGGACGGGTCCTGGATCGATCGCGGTGGTGCCTGGGTAGGCCCCGGTCAGGACCGGATCTTCGCGTTGATGGGCGAGTTCGGGGTGCCCAGTTACAAGCAGTACATCGACGGCGAGGCCATGGTGCTGATCGACGGCAAACAATATCGCTACACGGGCACGGTCCCGTGGACGATGAGTCCTTGGGCGACGATGAACCTCGGCGCGGCGCTTCTCGATCTGGGCCACCTGTGCAAGTCGGTCCCCCTCCAGACCCCGTGGACCGCGGCGAATGCCGAGAAATGGGATCGCACCACCCTGGCGCAATGGCTGAACAACCACATCGTGTCCAAACCCGCCCACGAACTCCTCGAAACCGCCATCGCCGGCGCCTACACCTCCGCCGCCTCGGAAGTGTCGCTCCTCTTCGCGCTGTACCAGATGGCGTCGGGGGGCGGACCCGGCTTCGTCCTGGGAACCGAGGACGGCGCCCAGGACGCTCGACCGGTCGGCGGTATGGCGGCCATATACCGTCCGATGGCGGCCGAACTCGGCGATTCGATCCACCTGTCGCAACCCGTCCGGCACATCCGTCAGGACGCCGACGGGGTGACGGTGCGCTCCGACGGGTTCACCGTGCGCGCACGCCGGGTGATCGTCACGGTTCCCCTGGCGATCGCGAGCCAGATCGTCTACGAACCGACGCTGCCGGTCGACCGATCGATGTTGCATCAGCGGATGCCGAGCGGTTCGATCATCAAGATTTCCGTCGTATACGACGAACCGTTCTGGCGCGCCGACGGACTGTCGGGACAGTCGGTCGCACCGGGATCACCGGCCACCATCACCATCGATGCCTGCACGGACACCGGCCGGCCCGGGGTCCTGTGTGTCATCACCGAGGGGCCCATCGCGCGGCGGATCGGCCGACTCGGCGAAGCCGAGCGGAGAGAGGCGGTACTCGATGCGCTCGTCGAGCGGTTCGGCGACAAGGCCGGCTCTCCCGTCGACTACATCGAGCAGGACTGGAGCACCGAGCGATACTCCGGTGGCGGGATGCTCAGCCACGCGCCCACCGGGGTACTGACCCAGTTCGGCCCTGCCCTGCGGGAGCCGTGCGGTCGCATCCATTGGGCCGGAACCGAGAGCTCCGCCGTCATGTGCGGTTGGGTCGACGGAGCCGTTCGCTCGGGTGAGCGGGCGGTGAACGAAGTCATGGCCCACGACACCGCGGCGGTAGCCGGAGAAAGGGCGAACAACCGCTGAAACCCGCGGCGTCCGCGGCGGCCCGGCACGAAGAGCATGGTGCTCCCGGCGCGATACCGCCTCGGATCAGGGCTTGTGCGCGACGGCCGCGTAGCCGGGGACCTTCGCGTCCAGAACAGGACATCGGAAGCCGGACGGCGATGTCCGCGACCGGCGGCGACGGACCCGCCGTGCGTCCGAACCGACGGTACGAACCACGTTGCGCCGCACGGCGAAACCCGCCTATTCGACCAGCCTCTCGCTCTTCAACCAGTCGTAGGCCACGTCGGCGGGGTCCTGTCCCTCGATATCGACGCGACCGTTGAGGTCCTGCATCAGCCCATCGGTGAGGCGCTCGGAGACCGTCGCGAGCAAGGGACGCAACCGCGGATAGCGGTCGATGATCTCGCCGCGCACCACCGCCGTGCCGCTGTAGGGCAGGAAGAACTTCTTGTCGTCGTCGAGGACGACCAGGTCCAGGTTCTCGACCCGCCCATCGGTGGTGTAGACCATACCGAAATTGCATGGGGCACCCTTGGCCGTCGCCGGGTAGACGACACCCGCGTCCATGCGCGTGACATTGCCCGCCGGAACACCGTTCGGATCGTTGTAGGGAATCCCGTACTTCCGCAGCATCGGAACGAAACCGTCGGACCGGCTGAAGAATTCGTCATCCACGCAGAAGGTCCGCTCGGGGACCGGGAGCGCGGCCACGTCGGACAGGGATTTCACCTTCAGGCGTTCGGCCGTCGGCGTGGACACGGCGAACGCGTACGTGTTGTCGAAGTTGGCGGGCTCGAGCCACTCCAGGTTGTGCTCACTCTTCTCGATGTCATGGACGCGCTGCCAGAGCTCGCGCGGGTCCGGGATCGTCTCGGTCCGGTTGTGGTAGTTGACCCACCCGGTGCCGGTGTACTCCCAGAGCACATCGGCGTCGCCGCCCAGCTGGGCCTGGCGCGACGAGGCCGAACCCGGTGCCCCGGTCAGGTCCGTGACATCGGCGCCCGCCGCGGCCAGATAGGTCGCGGTGATCTTGCCCAGCAGTACGCCTTCGGTGAAGCTTTTCGAGGTGACGACCAGCTTCGCACCGTCCAGCGGCCGCTCACCGCCCGGTAGACGCGCATGATGGAACGTTCCGGACGAGCTCACCAGACCACACCCGGCGAGCACCGCCATCGTCACGACGAGTGCGGAAATCACCGTGACCTGTCGCGCTCGTGGTGGTCTCATGAGATCCCTCGCGGAGTCGCGGCCAGTTCGACGAGCCTGCCGAGCCAATCGATGGTCAACGCCAGCAGCCCGACGAGGATCGCACCGGAGATGAGCAGCCTGGGCAGGAAGAGGGTGACGCCGGTCGTGATCAGCGTGCCGAGACCGGTCGCGCCGATGAACGTGCTCAATGTCGCGGTCCCCACCAGGATCACCAGCGCGGTGCGCACACCGTTGAGGATCACCGGCACCGCGAGCGGTAGCTCGACCTGGAACAGCGTCCGGGTGCCCGAGAAGCCGATGCCGCGCGCCGCCTCGATCGTGCGCCGATCCACCTGCCGCAGGCCGATGATCGTGTTCTGCAGGATCGGCAGGACCGCGTACACGACCAGACCCACGACCGCGGTGCGGAAACCGGTGCCCAACCAGAAGGTGAACAGGACGAGTAGGCCGACCGCGGGCGCGGCCTGGCCGATATTGGCGATATTGACGGCGAGCGGCTCGAACCGCCGCACCGCGGGGCGGGTCAGCACGATACCCAGCGGGACCGCGACGGCCACCACGATCACCGTGGCCACCAGGGTCAGCTCGAGGTGTTCGAGGATGGTGGTCCGCAGATTGGCCCAGCCGAGGGACGCCCGCTCCGTCGCGGTGAACGGCGTGGACCGGTACCAGAGGACGTATCCGATACCGATGACGGCAATGACGAGTGGTTCGAACCAGACGTCGATCGGAAGGCGGCGCAGCCGGCTCATGAGCGCTCGGCCGTTCCGCGTTCGTCGACGGCGACCGCCGGGGGTTCTCCGCCGCCTGCGGCTCCCGGCGTTCCGTCGGCCGTGACGACCGGGGTCGCCGCCGGGTCGGTTCCGTCGATATAGGTCGCGTACGAGATGTTCCCTTTCTCGTCGCGTGTGTCGGCGAGCTTGTCCCGGATCATCTCGGTCACTGCGCCGATGCCGAGCGAGCCGACGACCGCGCCGCGGCCGTCGGTGACGAGAGTGGCACCTTGGCCGGTCGCGAGCATGGCGTCGAGCGCGTCGTTGAGGGTCGAGGATCGCGCGACGACGGGCAGCCGCCGGTCGAGGAAATCGGAGACCTCCGGTTTGGCGGCCAGCTCCGCGAGGGTGGGCCACGAACGCGGCCGTCCGGCTGCGTCGACGACGACCACCCAGGTGTGTCCGGCGGCCTTCGCACGTTCGATCGCGGTCTGCGCCGACTCGCCGATCCGCGCGGTGGTCACCGTGTCGCAGGCGATATCGCGCACCCTCGATACGGTCAGATACGCGAGCTTCGCGCCGGACCCCACGAACTCCTCCACGAACGGCGTGGCCGGGTTGGCGAGGATCGTCTCCGGAGGCGCGTACTGCTCGACGTGGCCCCCTTCGGACAGGATGAGCACCTTGTCGCCGAGCTTGGTGGCCTCCTGGAAATCGTGTGTGACGATCACGATGGTCTTACCCAGTTCTTGCTGAATCGCGAGCAGGCTGTCCTGCAGGCGGGCCCGGGTGACCGGATCGACCGCGCCGAACGGCTCGTCCATGAGCAGTACCGGCGGGTCCGCCGCGAGCGCGCGTGCGACGCCGACCCGCTGCTGCTGTCCCCCGGACATATCCTTCGGGAGCCGGTCGGCGAAGGCGCCGGGGTCGAGACCGACCAGTTCGAGCAGGTACTCGGTGCGCGCAGCGATCCGCTTCTTGTCCCACCCGAGCACCCGTGGAACGGCCCCGACGTTCCTGGCCACGGTCCAGTGCGGGAACAGGCCACCGGACTGGATGACATACCCGATCGACTGCCGCAGCCTGTCGGGGTCCTCCCCGGTGACATCGCGACCGCCGATGAGAATTCGGCCTTCGGTCGGCTCGATCAGCCGGTTGATCATTTTGAGCGTGGTCGTCTTACCGCAGCCGGACGGGCCGACGAACGCGACGATATCGCCCGCCTCGATCTCGAGGTCGAGACGCTCGACCGCCGGCTTCTCCTGGCCCTTGTACCGCTTGACGACCGAATCCAGTGTGATGGACACACCGGTCACCATGCGATCCGGTGTGGTCGGGTCGGGCCCACCTGTCACGGCCTCGGTCATAACAGTCCCTTCGCGATTGTGAGGCGTCCGAGTAGGACGAGGAGCGCGTCGAACACCAACGCGACGAGGACGATGAGAATGGTGCCCGTCAACGCCATCTCCAGGGCGTTCGCGCCACCGAGCCGGGAGAGACCGTTGAAGATCAACGATCCGAGGCCGGGCCCGAGAACATACGCGACGACAGCGGCGACACCGACGATCATCTGGGTCGACACCCTGATACCGGTGAGGATCACCGGCCAGGCGATCGGCAGTTCGACGGTCAGCAGGATGCGCCACCGCGAAAAGCCGATACCGCGCGCCGATTCGACGACCGAGGCCGGCACCGACCGCAGGCCCACGATCGCGTTGCCGGTCACCGGCAGCGCCGCGAAGAACGCCAGCATGAGAAACGACGGGACCACACCCAGGCCGAACGGGACCAGCAGCAACGCCAGCAGCGCCAGCGAAGGAATCGTCAGCGCCACCCGGCTCGAGGTCAGGGAGAGCGCGGACAACAGCGGTAGCCGATAGACCGCCACCGCGATGAGGACAGCGACCACGGTCCCGACCAGGACGGTCTGAAACGCCAGGGAGGCATGCTGGTAGGTGAGGAACGCCAGCACTTCTCCCCGTCCTCGGACGTAGCTCCACAAATCCACGGGATTCCCCTCGTCGGCCGAAGCCGGCAGACACTTGTCCGCGCGTGACCACCGGACGCGCGAGCCGCCGAAGGGTGAGCGGAGGCACCGGGCCTGCCCCTTCGGACGGATCGGCGACCGCGACCGACGTCGGGAGCGCCGAATGGCGCCGGGTGGCACGGCGTCCGCCGAACCACCGTGGCATGCGGACTCCCGCGGTGACCGGTCCGCCGACCAGGGGAAGGGTAGGCCGCTCGCGTCGGTGGGTCAACGGTCGAGTTGCCCTCGGCGTTGCCTGCGGGCACGGCGCCCGGCGCCGACGAGGATATCGCCGGCCGAGCGGGTCGCATATGAGGTGCTGCCGACTCGGTCCACGACGGCTCGCCGGGTGATGCCTGTCACGAACGCCTGGTGTCACAGAATGGGGAGACCCGGTGTCTGGTGAGCGACGCAGTCGAATCGAAGGGACAGGAGCCGCCCATGACCTACACATTCCGGATGCCGGGAGCGCGGCC
>NZ_BAFU01000069.1 GCF_000308495.1 Nocardia brevicatena NBRC 12119
TCACACCGGCAAGTAATCGGCGCGCCGGAGAAGGCGCCTTGGGCCGACGCGGTCGCGGAGGCGGGACGACCGCCGGCGGTTGCCGTCGCGCACGGTAATGACGAGGGATTCGCGGTCGACATCAATACCGGTACCATCGAGCAACCCGAGTGGACGACCGTCGTTCTCGACGGAGAATCACACGGGAGGTTACTCGAGTCCATCGACTACTTCGCGCGCGCTGCGCAACAAGCCCCGGCGACGCTCTTGATCTCCTGTGAGACCGCGATGCCCGGGGCATCGGCGGCACGGGAGGCCGCAGACTACCTGCACAGCAGCGGGACAGTCCGGGGCGATATCCATGCACCCACCGATCTGGTGGCACCGGTCGGGCGTGAGCCCGGGAAGATCACCGACCTCGGAGTTATCGCGAACTACGATTCGAACGGAAATCCATTGCCACTATTTGCCACCTTTCCCGCACCCGAGAACCGGCCAACCCCCTGGCTCGGCGATGCCCAATGAGTTCAGAGAGACGAGCAATGCAGCCGAGAACCTTGACCATCGGGGGACAAGACTGGCTCGTTCTGATCGACCCAGGATGGCGTGGCGACACACCACAGAGCACACCACCCGCGGAGGTGATGGTGGGCGGCTGGACTGTGAACCCCGACCGAAAACTCGGCCCATTCGAGCCGAACCCCCGCTACCGCCCACTCCACAGCTCGACACCGACCGACCCGATCGACGCGCTGGCGCGGCTCACCGCTGCTGGTGAAGACCACCGTGCCGATATCATCCGACTCCTCCGCGACAACGTCGTCCAGATCGGATGCGACCAAGACAACGAGCCAGTCGTCGTGTCGCCGGATACCGGAGTGCCGTGTGTGCTCGTCGTGACCGCTGAGATCCACAAACAACAGCTGACCGTTCCACGTTGGTGGCCGATCGTGGGCAACACGCTCGCCGGCATCGTCCCTGCCGGGGTCGACGTTCTGTTCAACGCGGGAAGCGCTTATCGGTTTCGCTTCGCAAACAGCGCGCTGTCCCAAGGCCGTTGAACGAGAACCGCCCACTCCGTCGCCGATCTGCTCGGCAACGGCGACGAGGTCGGGGAGATGCCGCTGCCCGTCGCTGCCCGCGAGCGGCTGGCCGGATGGACCGCCGTGCGCGGCAATACTCCCAGACTGTTGTGGACCGGGCAACGCGGCCGGTCGACATCTCCGGGAACACCCAGGCCGTACAGCCAAGTTTGTGTCGAGCGTGTGACCCGGGGTTCCGGTAGAACTCGCCGAAAAACAACGGATAGTGCGTCACGAAGCCATCATCCCGAGGGTCGACCGGAGATGACCCAGAGTTGACCGAAGGGCTACCGGCCGTGGGCGGTTTCGGTGTCGGTGACCAGGCGCAGGACGGGGCGTTGGTCGGGTTGGCCGAGGAGTTGGCGTAGACGTTTGGGGCGCCAGTGCAGTTCTGCGGCGAGGCTGGTGAGGGTGAGGGTGCCGTGGGTTTGGGCGAGTTCGAAGGCTTTGGCGAGCAGCGTGGGTGTTTCGCCGGGGTATTGGGTGACGGGGTCGGCGCCGAGCATGCCGATGTCGTAGAGGTGGTTGAGGCGCTGGTAGGCGCGGCGGGCGACGGCGTCGGAGAGGGCACCGGTTTCGCGGGAACGGTAGACCAGCGATTTGATCGACACGCCCCATTCGTGGCTGAGTTGTTGGAGAGCTTTGACGTCGAAGCGGCGTGGCAGCCTGTCGGTGATCTGGTCGGCGGGGGTAAGGAATTCGGCGGCGAAGGCGTCGGCTTCGCGTTCTTGTTCGGGGTCGCCGGGGGCGGCGTCGCGGTGCAGGACGAGGTGGCCGAGTTCGTGGGCGGCGGTGAAGCGATGCCAGCACACGTCGTCGCCGCGGTCGGGGGTGAGCACGATCGTGGGACGCGGCATGCGGGAAGTGGAGAAGGCGTTGATGGTGGGTGTGTCGTCGCCGGCGAAGGCCACCATTGTGGTGACGATCCCGCGCATCTCCATGGTGCGAACCAGGTGCGGGACCGGCCCGCGCACCAGGCCCCAGTGCGCCCGCAACGCTCGTGCGGCTTCGGCCGGTGTGTCGCCGAGGCGGGTGGGGTCGTCGGGCAGGAACCCGGGCAAGTCGATGGCGGGGAACTGGATGTGCTTCTCCAGTGCGTAGGTCAGTTCCCACACCTGCTGGGTGAAGGCGACGGCCTTGGCGCGCTGGGCGGCTTTGGTCGAGCGGAGGCTGCGGAAATGCGCACTGGCGCCGTCGAGTTGGGCGAAGGGACGGCCCGCGGCGAAGAACTCGACGGGGACGTCGAGGACTTCGGCCGCGCGGTTGAGGTGGTCGGGCCGCGGTGGTGAGGTCAGGGATTCCCACTGGCTCACCGCGGCACCCGAGACTCCGATCTGTGCGGCCAGTGCCGCCTTGGTCAGGCCGGCGAGCTGGCGGGCCTGGGTGAGGCGGGCGGGGTCGAACGCCACCGCGACGTCGGAGGCCGAGATCGTCGCGGTGGTGTCGCCGGAGAGCAGGTTCAGAGGTGGGCGTTCAGGCATCGCTCGATGTCTCGGGTTGGGGTGTCGGTGGTTGTCCGCCGTCCGGTGTGGTCAACGGATTGCGGTGGGTGAGCACGATCTCGCCTATGGGTGCCTGATCGAAGCGCGGGGCGGTGGCGGGCTGCGGATCGGGAACCGGGACCGGGCCCGCGGGGCGCAGCGGGACGTGGTCGCCGCCGGTGTCGGCGGGCGGGGAGATCTGTTCGATGGTGCGCCAGTTCAACCGGCCGCGGTCATCGGCCTGGGATGCCTCGCCCCAGTAGACGCGCAGGATGCCGGAGTGCAGATTGGCGGCGTAGGCGATGATGACCAGCCGTCCCGCTTTGATCGCGTCGTCGAGGAAGGACTCCACATCCTCGATTTCGGTGTCGAGCTCTTCCTGCGTGAGATGGGCATGATCGAAGGACAGCTGTCGGTCGGGTGCCTCCTGGGTGAGCGCCAGCAGGCTCTCGCGCAGCTTCGACATCGTCATCTTCGCCTTTTCCACCGGGGCGTGGGCGTCGTCGGCGAACTTCCACGGGTACAGGATGATGTTGGTATCACCCACCACGATCAGCTCGTAGCGTGCACGCGCGGGCTTGATCCGGCGCAGGTCGGGGATCACCTCCTCGACCGCGAAGCCCACCTCTTCGTGCTGGACCAGCCAGATCAGGCCGTAGCCGTCGTTGCTGTCGAGCGCCAACCCTTTGTGGGCGGCCAACGCTCGCTGATGAGCGGCCTGCAGGCCGCGCCAGATCGCGCGCTGCAACGGCAGAGCGTGCTCACCGAATCGCTCGGTCTCCCACTGCGTGGGCACCGCTTGATCGCTCATGGATCCTCCCTGACACCCAGCCACGCATGCTTACGAATCGAAACGCGACAGCAGCGTAGCACTTAAGATTTGCGTGACATCTGCGCGCAACGCCGACCGGTTCGACTTCTCCATGTTCCAGTCCGCAACGGCCGTGCGTGGTCGAATCGCGTCACACAGAACGCTTTTCACCACAAATCGGCTAGATCAGCTGGGATCGGGCGAGGTCTGTCGGGTCTGGGTGTCACGATCGGGAGGTGAGCGCGACAGTCAAACCCGCCGATCTCCGCCGCGCCATCGCCGCCGCGGTCAGCGAGTTGAAGGCCTACGACGTGGCAAGCTTCTGTGTCGGCAGACTGGGGCTCGCCCCGGCCCGGGATGCCGGCGACGACCCTTTCACCGGCAAGTACCGGTGGGTGCACTCCCGGCTGCAGGAACACGATCTGGCCCGACTGCTCTCCATCGCCCGTCTCGTCCTCGCCGACCGTGACGACGAGACCCTGCAGGCGCTGGTGGACCAAGCCGGTTTCGGTGCGGGCGGTGTCGACGGCGAACTGCGCAACCTCATCTTCGCCTCCATCGGCCCGAAGCCCGAAATCGTGCTGCGGGACGCGATCAACAACGTCATCGAAATCACCAAAGGCGCCGACACCTGCCTGGTATACGACGAACCGATCGGCGAAACCGGTCTGAGCTGGTCGACGCTCACCGAATGGTGGAGCCGGCATCCACACTTCGAAGCCGAGTCCGACACCGACCCCGCACGTTCGCTGTGGCGGCGGTTGGTCCGATCCACCGTGAGTCCACCCGAGACGCTGCTGTTCAACACCTACGCCGCCCGCTACGGCGCGAACCCCGATATCCCCGCCCTCATCCCACAGGTCTACCTGCACTACGATCCCTACCTGCGGCCAGACTCTCAACAGCGGCCGGGATCGGTCATACGGCAGCGCATGGACTTCCTTCTGCTGCTGGGCAACCGGCGCCGCATCGTCGTCGAAGTCGACGGCAAACACCACTACGCCGACCACGAAGGCCGCGCCGATCCAGCCACCTACGCCACAATGGTCGCCGAAGACCGCCGCCTACGCCTGACCGGATACGAGGTCTACCGCTTCGGCGGACACGAACTCCAGCACGAGCACACCGCGCGGCAAACCCTCATCGACTTCTTCGACGAAATCCTGAGCAACCGCACACGAAAAAACCTCTGAAGCGGCCGCCGGCTGAACAACGGCCGAGGCGACCGGGCGAGGTCAAGTCGGGCCGTCTCCCCCCTCACCCGTCGCGATGCATAGCGGTATATCAGCGCATCTACAACTATCGATAGCGTCTGCGTCGAGTGCAGAACAGCAGGTATGTCGTGCATACGAACGTGTGTTCGATATCCATTCGGGAGACATGTGGGCCGATCCCTTCATCGCAGATGTTGGCGGAGGACGAACCGAATCGTGCGTGGATCGGGGTGTGGGGACCAGATTCGCGAAAAGTGGCGCTAAGCGGTTTGGCTATCAATCCGAGCGGCACCGCGAGCGCTACCGCAGATAATTTCCGGAGTCGCCAGTACGGGTCCTTACCAGTCCCGCCCCAGTCGTAGGCTCGCCGATCAATTCCCATTAGGCGACGAGGGTGAGGTGAGCGGCCGCGACCTGGCCGGGATCGCCTGCTCGGGTCATGAGGCGGTTGATGGCGTCGGCGACCTGGTCGGGCTGCTCGAGAATCACCGAGTGCCCGGCGCCCTCGACTATCACGAGGTCGGAGTACTCGACGGCCGCGGCCATCGCGACCGAGTGCGACGGTGGCGTCATCAGGTCGCTGCAGCCGCACAGCACCAGCGTGGGGATTCGCGAGAGGACCGTGAGCGCGTCGGTCCGGTCGTAGACCGTGAATTCGCTCAGGAAACTCGCCATCGTGACGATCGGCGTCTCGTTGCGCATCGCGTTGGCCAGCGCCAGCACCCGCGGGCTGACCTTGCGATCGCCGAACTCGGTGGCACGGATGACGGGGGCGAAGAGTGTGCAGGCTACAGGTTTCGCGTGGTGCATCAGTCCCGGGGCGCGGCGGACGGCCGCCTGGAACGCGGAAACGACCGGGTTACGCAAAAGCCGGCCGAGACCCGCGTCGGCGAGCCCGCTCGCGGCGGTCGCCAGGAGCGCGACGCCCACGATACGAGTGCCGATCTCGTGCGGGTGCTGTGCGGCGTAGGTCAGCACGGTCATGCCGCCCATCGAGTGGCCGACGAGGACGACCGGTCCGGTGGGGGCGACCGCGTCGAGAACGTCCTGCAGGTCGCGGCCGAGCTGGGCGAGGTTGTAGGTCTTGCGGGACGCCGCGGCGGAGTCGCCGTGTCCGCGATGGTCATAGCAGACCACCCGGGCGTCCGGGTATCGGCGCAGCAGCGCGTCGCGGACGTAGGTCCAGGACTCACTGCGCAGGCAATGGCCGTGCAGGAGGACGACGGTGATGTCGGCATCGCGCGGACCGTACTCGCGAACCGCGAGAGCGACGCCGTCTCGGGTCGAGACCGTGACACGCCGTTGCGCCACGGTGGGGATGGTGGTGCGGATGGACATGAGCGGCTCCGGTTCGCCGGCGAGGAGGTATTCTGCTCGCTGTGCGAAAACCATCCTCATCGAATCGGTACCGGGCCGACATGGGGAATATACCTATTCACGGTCATGCGATCACCTATTCTCGGTTGCCGATCGGCGTTCAGATGAGTCGCACTCTTGTGCATCTGGGGTATAGCCCAGATGGACAGATCCCTCCCTGCACGGCTTCGGCTACCCGGCCTCCGGTAGTCGGCCCAACTCGGTTGTCAGCGACCGGTACTTTTCGCGCCGATGTTCCTTGACCCCACTCCAGCTCCTCGATGGGCAAGGTCGGGTCCCTGTCCTTCCACCGGCCTGCTGGGCCAACGGTCAGGAAGGCTGGTGGCTCGGTAGCTGGGCGCACCACGACATAGACCTCGCCCGCAGCTGGCGCCATGTCCACGTCGGAAAACGGCACGAAGCCTTTGAACCCGGCCAAGTGGTCCGGCATCACCACAGGATGCCAGACCACCTGGCGGCTCTTGATCCGTGTCTCGTTGTGGCGGTGGCTTCTTTGCCGGCCTGGAAGGCATTCGGACCGGTATGATGTGACCGAGCCCAAGTCCATGACCCAAGGCCGAGAACGCCAACGGTAATGGCCCTCTCCATCGGATGCGGAGTATGCACGATGTCCCTCACCCCGGGCGAC